>JANMJZ010000155.1:0-10540 GCA_031371635.1 Sphingomonadales bacterium
TCTGCCCGATTTGCTCGTCGCCAGCATCGGCGGTGGTTCGAACGCGATCGGGCTGTTCCATCCCTTTCTGGACGATAGCGAGGTCGCGATGCTCGACATCGAGGCGGCGGGGCACGGGCTCGACAAGGAACATGCGGCGTCGCTCGCGGGCGGATCGCCGGGAATTCTCCACGGCAACAAGACTTTCCTGCTGCAGGACGAGGACGGCCAGATCACCGAGGCGCATTCGATCAGCGCGGGCCTCGACTATCCTGGCATAGGCCCCGAACACAGCTGGCTGAAGGAAATCGGGCGCGTCGAATATGACAGCATCACCGATGTCGAGGCGCTGGATGCGTTCAAGACTTTGTGCCGTCTCGAAGGCATCATCCCCGCACTCGAACCCAGCCACGCCATCGCCGCCGTCATCAAGCGCGCGCCGACGATGTCGAAGGACAAGATCATCGTCGTCAACCTGTGCGGGCGCGGCGACAAGGACATTTTCACCGTGGCGGACGCGCTGGGGGTGAAGTTGTGACTCGCCTCGCCACCGCATTCTCCCACGGCCCCGCCCTCGTCACCTTCGTCACCGCAGGCGACGGCCCGACCGCCGAAATCCTCGACGCACTCGTCGCGGGCGGGGCGGATGTCATCGAGCTCGGCATGCCGTTCACCGACCCGATGGCCGACGGCCCTGCGATCCAGGCCGCGAACCTGCGCAGTCTTGCCGCGGGCACCAAAACCGCCGACATCTTCAAACTCGCCACCGATTTTCGGGCGCGCCACGCAGACGTCCCTCTCGTCCTGATGGGCTATGCCAACCCGATGACGATCCGGGGCAGCGAGTGGTTCGCCGCCGAATGCGTCAAAGCCGGCGTCGACGGCGTGATCTGCGTCGACCTGCCGCCCGAGGAGGACGAGCTCGCCGCGCCCCTGCGGGCTGCCGGTGTCGCCCCGATCCGCCTCGCCACCCCCACCACCGACGCCGCGCGCCTGCCCGCCGTGCTCGAGGGCGCGAGCGGGTTCCTCTATTATGTCTCGGTCGCAGGCATCACCGGCCTGCAACAGGCCGCGCTGACCAGCGTCGAAGCCGCCGTGGCGTAGCTGAAGGCGGCGACCACCCTGCCCGTCGCCGTGGGCTTCGGCGTCCGCACCCCCGAACAGGCCGCTGCCATTGCCCGGGTTGCCGACGGCGTCGTCGTCGGTTCCGCCATCGTAGAGATCGTCGCGCAACACGGCGCCGGCGCCGCCCCGCACGTCGAAGCCTATGTCCGCTCGCTTGCCGACGCAGTGCACGCTAAGGAGGTTGCATGAGCTGGATCGACCGCGTCCGTAACCGCATTCCCTTCATCGCCAAGCGCGAGACACCCGACAATCTGTGGATCAAATGCCCGGGTTGTTCGCAGATGGTGTTCGCTCGGGAGTATCTCGAAAATCTTTCGGTCTGCCCGTCGTGCGGCCACCATGGCCGCATCGGCCCGCAGGCGCGCTTCGACCAGATCTTCGACGCGGGCTACAGCCTGCTCCCCGCGCCCCGCGTGGCTGAGGACCCGCTGAAGTTCCGCGACTCGAAGAAATACACCGACCGCATCAAGGCGGCGCGCACGGCCACGGGCGAATATGACGCGCTCGTCACCGCGCGCGGCAATATCGAGGGGCAGCGCGCCATCGTCGGCGTACAGGACTTCGCCTTCATGGGCGGGTCGATGGGCATCGGCGTCGGCGCAGCGTTCGTCGCCGGGGTCGAGGCGGCGATCGACGTCCGCGCGCCATACATCATCTTCACAGCCGCCGGCGGCGCCCGCATGCAGGAGGGCATCCTGTCGCTGATGCAGATGCCCAAGACCACGGTCGCCATCTCGATGCTGCGTGAGGCCGGGCTGCCCTATATCGTCGTGATGACCGACCCGACGACGGGCGGAGTCACTGCAAGCTATGCGATGCTCGGCGACATCCAGATCGCCGAACCCGGCGCGCTCATCGGCTTTGCCGGCCAGCGCGTCATCGAAAGCACAATCCGCGAAAAACTGCCCGAGGGGTTCCAGCGCGCCGAGTATCTGCTCGAACACGGCATGCTCGACATGGTCGTAAAGCGCGGCGAGCTGAAGGAAGCGCTGTCGCGCACGATCGGCTATCTGATGGCGGGCAAGGTCGCCGCCTAGTGGCCGACCACGCCCGGTCGGACGATCCGGCCGTCCAGTTCCAGCTCGACCGCTTCGCGCAGCTTTCGCCGGGGCGCGATATCCTTGGCCTCGAACGCATCACGGCGCTGCTGGCGTTGCTCGGCAACCCGCATCACCGTCTGCCCCCCGTTTTTCATGTCGCGGGGACGAACGGCAAGGGCTCGACCTGCGCGTTCCTGCGCGCCGCGCTCGAGGCGGCGGGCCAGACGGTTCATGTCTACACGAGCCCGCACCTCGTACGGTTCAATGAGCGGATTCGCATCGCGGGCAGGTTGATCGACGACGCGACGCTGGCCCCGCTTCTCGCCGAAATCCTCGATGTGGCCGAAGCGCATGACCTCGGCCCGAGTTTCTTCGAGGCGACCACCGCCGCCGCCTTCCTCGCCTTCAGCCGCACCCCCGCCGACGCCTGCGTGATCGAAGTCGGCCTCGGCGGGCGGCTCGACGCCACTAATGTCGTCACCCCGCTCGTCTGCGGCATCGCGCAGGTCGGCATCGACCATCAGGCGTTCCTTGGCGACACGCTCGCCGAGATTGCGGGCGAAAAGGCCGGGATCGCCAAGCCCGGCGTCCCGCTCGTCTGCCTCGCCCAGCTGCCCGAAGCCATCGCCCGCATCGAAGAAGTTGTTGCGGCGACCGGCGCGCCCCTTCTGCTCGAAGGGCGCGACTGGCAACTCGACCCGACATTGCAACCCGGCCTTGCCGGTGGGCACCAGCGGCGCAACGCCAACCTCGCGGCGCAGATGCTCCGCCTGCGCGGCGTTCCAGATGCAGCCATCCGCACCGGCATCGGCACGACGACCTGGCCAGCGCGCTACCAGCGCCTCGCCGACGGCCCCCTCACCCGGAACGGCGCCCTCTGGATCGACGGCGCGCACAATGCCGCCGCGGCGGAGGTTCTGGCGCTCGAACTCGCGAAGCAGCCGATGCACCTCGTTATCGGCATTCTCGCCAACAAGGATGCCGACGCGATCCTCGCCGCGCTCGCCCCCCACGCGCTCAGCCTGACGTTCCTCGAGGTCCCGGGCCATGAAAGCCACGACCCTGCGGCGCTGGCCCGGCAATGGAACGGCACGGCGGTAGCGTCACTTGAAGATGCCCTCGCCGCCCGCACGTCACCGACGCTGGTCGTTGGCTCGCTTTACCTCTGCGGCGAAGTCCTGCGCCTCAACGATCAGCTTCCGACGTAGCGACACTGCCCAACGCCTCGTCGACCAGCCCGGTGCGCATCATCCACCAGTAGATCGCGATCCCCGGGAGCGCGATGACCGTCGTCAGCAGGTAGAAGTTCACATAGCCGAGGTTTTCGATCATCGACCCCGCCCCGGTCCCGGTCACGAATCGCCCGACAATACTCGCCGCCGCCGAGATCAGCGCATATTGCGCGGCCGTGAAGCGCAGGTCGCAGAGCGCCGAGAAATAGGCGATGACCACCACCCCGCCATAGCCGCTGGCGATATTCTCGAATCCGATGGCACCCGCCATGCCGAGGTTGTTGTGTCCGACCGCGGCAAGCCCCGCAAAGCTCAGGTTGCTGACCGCCATGAGGATCAGTGCCAACATCACCGACCGCTTCAGCCCCATTTTCGCGTAGAGCACGCCGCCGATAAACACGCCGATGAGATAGGCCCAGAAACCGATGCCCACGTCATAGAACGCGATTTCGTCGTTGGTGAACTTCAGGTCGTCGAACAACAACCTGAACGTCAGGTTCGCCAGCGTGTCGCCGATCTTGTGGACGAGGATGAAGGTCAGCACGATGATCGCGCCGCGCCGCTGCAGGAATTCGGCGAACGGGCCCCAGATCGACGCGAACACCTCGCCGACGCCACGCCGGGCAATCGCGACGACGCGCCGCTTCGGTTCACCCATCACGAAGCCGACGATGATCGCCGGCAAGGCGAGCGCCGCGCATGAGATATAGCCGGCGGTCCAGCCGTACCGCGCGGCCACCACCAGCGCGATTGCCGCTGCCCCCGCCGATCCGATCCGCCAGCCATATTGCGACATGCCGGATCCGGCGCCGAGCTGGTGCGGTTCGAGCAGCTCGATTCGATAGGCGTCGATCACGATATCGTAGGTCGCGCCCGCTGCGCCGACGAGGATAGCGGCATAGGCCGTCCAGATGATGTCAGCCTTGGGGTCGGCGAAGCCGAGGTTCACGACCGCCGCCATCACCAGCACGCCGGAGACGATCAGCCAAGACACGCGCTGCCCCAGCGCGCCGATGATCGGCAGCCGCACGCCATCGACGATCCACGCCCAAAGCCATTTGAAGTTGTAGACGAGGAACGCCAGCGTGAAGGCGGTTACGGTCTTCTTGTCGATCCCGTCCTGCGCCAGCCGCGTCGTCAACGTCGCCGCGATCATGGCATAGGGAAAGCCCGACGACAGGCCCAGGAAGAACGCCGCGAGCGGCGCGGGCTCGACATAGGGCCGTATCGCCGCGCCAATGCTGCGCGTGCCGGTTTCGATCGCTGCTTCGGTCATGCACGCCCCTTCAACATCAGCCGCTTCCCTGAGCTTGTCGAAGGGCTGCTTTGTTCCTAACCCCTGTTGTAAAGAAGGACAGGCCTGCGACAAGCTCAGGCAAGCGGAGAGGTTGCATGAACGCGCTCACCCTCGGGCAACGCGCCCTGGCGCAGGAGATCGCCGACGGCGTGCAGCGCGCGCCTGGCCGGATCACGCATGTCGACGCCAGCGCCTATACCAGCCCCGACCGTTACGCCGCCGAACGCGTTGCCTTGTTCGAGGCCCTGCCCCAGGTGATCGCGCCGTCTGCGCTGCTCGCACCGGGGAGTGCGGTTCCGCATGACGGCTTCGGCCGCCCGCTGCTGTTGACCCGTGACGCGGAAGGCGTGGCGCATGTTTTCCTTAACGTCTGCCAGCATCGCGGCACGCGGCTGGTCGAGGGGGCGGAGGCGGTGTGTGCGAAGCTGCTCGTCTGCCCCTATCATGCGTGGAGCTATCGCCTCGACGGCAGCCTGAAGGCGATGCCGCGACCGGAAACCTTTCCGGGCCTCGACAAGGCCGACTTCGGCTTGCGCGAATTGCCAAGCGTCGAGGCGGGGGGCCTGATCTGGGTGCTGCCCAATCCTCCCCGGCCCGGGGAAGATTTCGCCGACGCCCTGACGCTCGGACATGACTTTACCGCGCTCGGTCTCCCCGATCTCCACCTGTTCGCGCGCCGCACGCACGACGTCGCAGGCAACTGGAAGCTGATCCATGACGCGTTCCTCGAAAGCTATCACGTCCTGCGGCTCCACAGCGGCAGCATCGGGCCGTTCTTCAAGGATGGCGTGACCTCGGGCGATACGGTCGGCCCGCACCGGCGCTCTGCGGTCGGTCGCGCCGCAGATATGGGCGATCTCGATGATCTGGCCGCCCTGCGCCGCACCGTCACTTTCACCTACACGCTGTTCCCGAATGCGGTCGTCATCTTCAGTCCCGACTATGTCAACCTGATGGTCTTGATGCCGCAAAGCGAAGGGCGCACGCTGGTGGAGGATTTCATGCTGATCCCCGAACCACCAGCGACCGAAAAGGCACGCGACCACTGGCAGCGCAGCTGGGACCTGCTCGACGGCAAGGTGTTTTCACAGGAAGATTTCCACGCTGCCGAACTTGGCCAGCAGGGGTTGGCCTCGGGCGCCATCGAGCGCGTGACCCTCGGCACGCTCGAAACCGGCATCCGTGCCTTTCATGACGAGGTGGAGTCGCGTATCGGCCATTGATGGCTGACTCTCCCAAGAATTCCCAACGCATCGCAAAGCTCCTCGCCCGCGCCGGGATCGCTTCGCGGCGAGAGATCGAGCGGATGATCGAGGACCGCCGCATTGCCATCGACGGCGTGCCGCTCGAAACGCCGGCGACCATCGTCACTTCGCTCAAGGGCATCACGGTCGACGGCAATCCGGTTGCCGCGGCCGAGCCGACGCGCCTGTTCCGCTATCACAAGCCGACGGGCCTGCTGACCGCCGAACGCGACATGAAGGGGCGCGCGACGATCTACGACAAGCTCCCCCCCGGCATGCCGCGCACCGTTCCCGTCGGGCGCCTCGATCTCAATACCGAGGGGCTTTTGCTGATGACGACGGACGGCGAGCTCAAACGCCGCCTGGAACTCCCCTCGACGGGCATCCCTCGCAGCTACCGCGCGCGCGCCTATGGTCCCGTGACGCAAGCCCAGCTCGAGGAACTCATCCACGGTATCGAGATTGACGGCGTCCGCTATGGGCAGATCGACGCCAATCTCGAACGCCGTACCGGCACGAACGTGTGGATCGAGATGACTCTGAAAGAGGGCAAGAACCGCGAAGTCCGCCGGGTCCTCGAGCATTTGGGTCTGCGCGTCAGCCGCCTGATCCGCACCCGCTACGGCCCCTTCGCGCTCGACGACCTGCCGCCCGGAGAAGTCGAGGAGGTCAAGCAGCACGAGCTGGTCGAATTCCTGAAGGACCTCGGCAACGCCGAACCCCAGCCCGCGCCCGAACCCGGCATCAAGGGCACCGCGCTCCGCAAGCACTGGCGCATCACCCCCAGCAAAATCGCGCGCCCTTCTTCCCCCTCTCCCCAACGGGGAGAGGGCCGGGGTGAGGGGCGCAGCGCGTCGGCGCTGCAAAAGACGCCGGTCCCGAAGTACCGACCCGACCCAGTGGATCGTCCGAAGCCAGCGCCCCCCGCACGCAAGCCCGCCCCCGCGCGGCCCCCGGTCGCGACAACCGCGCCCGACGCCCCCCGCCCCGCCCGCCCCAAACCCAAGGCCAGTTGGGCAAAAGCCAAGCCCAAACCCAACAGCCGCCCGCGCAAGTCATGAGGATCATCTCCGGCAACTGGCGCGGCCGCGCGCTAATCGCGCCCAAGGGCACGGAAACCCGCCCGACCGCCGACCGTACGCGCGAAGGGCTGTTCTCGATGCTGGTCAGCCGCCTCGGCAGCTTCGAAGGCCTCCGCGTGCTCGACCTGTTTGCCGGCAGCGGCGCGCTGGGGCTCGAGGCGCTCTCGCGCGGTGCCGGGCATTGCACCTTCGTCGAACAGGACGCCGCGGCACTTGATGCGCTTCGGACCAATATCGCCAAGATGAACGCCGCCCCCCTGAGCGACGTGCGCGCGCAATCGGTTACCGCGCTCGGCCCTGCCGCCGCGCCCTACGACCTCGTCATGCTCGACCCGCCCTACCGCAGCGGCGCGGCAATCGTCGCGCTGGAGCGCTGCCTGCGCCTCGGCTGGCTCGCCCCCGGCGCGCTCGTTACGGTCGAGACGGCCAAGGGGGAAGCTGTCGAGGTCGAAGGCTTTGAGGCCGAAGCAGAACGCGTCTACGGGAAAGCAATGATCACGCTGTTGCGGTCACCTTCATCATGATCACTTCGGTTCGCGCCAGCACGTTCATCACGGCCGGCGGATCGGCATCGACGAAGCCCATCCGCCGATAGATACGCAGCGCCACGTCGAGCGCGTTGAACGACTGCAGGTACAGCGGTTTGCCGCCCTGGTCCGCCGCGAAATCGAGGCATTTCTGCACCAGCGCGGGGCCGAGCCCGGAACCGCGCGCGTCCTTGGTGACGACAAGCTTGCAGAACTCGAAGCCCGCGTCACCAAGCCGCTTGATAGCAACCGCCCCGACCGTCTTGCCCTCGATCTTCGCCAGAAACGCCTCGCCCCCCGCATCGCGATAATAGCGCGCCGGATCGGCCATGATCGCCAGATCCTCGGCCTCGGGCTCGCGGCCCATCGAGCGGAGCCAGGGGATCCAGATCGCCGCAAAGGCTTCGCGGTCTTCCGGTGCCATTATGGCGATCTCACCGCTCATTTCCGCCTCTCCCCGATCGCACCGCGACCAACGCCCCGAAACTCAGCACCCCTGCTCCCGCCAGATACACGCCCACCATCGCCAGTCCGCCGTGCCCTGCCAGCCACGCCGCGATCAGCGGGGTCAGCCCGCCGCCGATCACCCCTCCCACGTTGAACGCGATTGCCGTCCCCGTGTACGCCACGCGCGGCGCGAACAGGCTCGGCAGCCACGCCCCCAGCGGCCCGTAGACGAAGCCCATCACGACGAGTGCCAGCGCCAGCCACGCGAACACCGCCCCCGGCGCCCCCCCGACCAGCATCACAGGCATCAGCGCGGCCACCACCGGCACGCCCGCGCAGCCGATCATCAGGACGCGCGCCGGGCTCCACACGTCGGACAGCCACCCCGCCACGATGATCCCCGCCGCCATGAAGAGGATCGCGCCGAGCTGGAGCTGCAGGAATTCCGCGCGCGCATAGCGGAGCGTCGTCGTCCCATATCCCAACGCAAACGCCGTCGTGACGTAGAACACCGCAAAGCACGCGACCGCGCCCAGCGTCCCCGCCAGCACCGCTCCGCCATGCGTCGAAAACACCTCGGCCAGCGGCACTTTCGGCGGCGGTGCCTCCCTCAGCGCGGCAGCAAAGGCGGGCGTCTCGTGCAGCTTGAGCCGCACCCACAGCCCGACGCCGACCAACACGATCGACAGCACGAACGGCACCCGCCATCCCCACGCCCTGAAATCCTCGGGCGACAGCACCAGCCCCAGTACCAGGAAAAGCCCGTTCGCCGCGATGAACCCGACCGGCGCGCCCAGTTGCGGCACGCAGCCGAAGCGCCCGCGCCACCCGGGCGGTGCATTCTCGACCGCCAGCAGCGCTGCACCCGACCACTCGCCCCCCAGCCCGAACCCTTGGCCGAAGCGCAACAGGCACAGCAGCACAGGCGCCACCCAGCCGATGTCGGCATAGGTCGGCAGGAACGCGATGAAGAGCGTCGAGAGCCCCATGATCAGCAGCGAGGCGACCAAGGTCGACTTTCGCCCGATCCGGTCGCCGAAATGCCCGAACGCGATCGCCCCCACCGGCCGCGCGACGAACGCCACCGCCAAGGTCGCGTACGACAGCAACAGCCCCACCCCTGGGTCGCTCGGGGGGAAGAACGCCGTGCCGAAGACCAGCGATGCCGCCGTCGCGTAAATATAGAAATCGTAGAACTCGACCGCAGTCCCGGTCAGCGAGGCGCCGAGGACGCGGGCGGTGGTGGCGCGGTCTTGCATGCCCCAGCGCTGGCGCAACACCGGCATCAGGTCAAGGTTGCCCCAAGGCCCGACGTTCCCTAGCTGTTCACCGATGAGTCTTCCCCAGTCAAACCAGCCTGATGCACCCTATCTGCGCGGCCTCAACCCTCCGCAGCGCGATGCCGTGCTCACCACCGACGGCCCCGTCCTCGTGCTTGCGGGCGCGGGTACCGGCAAGACGGCGGCGCTGACCGCGCGGCTCGCGCACCTCGTCTACACGCGCAAGGCCTATCCGTCCGAGATCTTGAGCGTCACCTTCACCAACAAGGCCGCGCGCGAAATGCGCGAGCGCGTCCGCGGCCTCATCGGCGACGCGGTCGAGGGGATGCCCTGGCTCGGCACCTTCCACGCCATCGCCGCCAAGATGCTCCGCCGCCACGCCGAACTCGTCGGGCTGCAGAGCAACTTCACCATTCTCGACACCGACGACCAGCTTCGCGTGATGAAGCAGCTCATCATCGCCGCCGACCTCGACGAGAAACGCTTCACAGCACGCGCGCTCGCCGGCCTCATCGACGGGTGGAAGAACAAGGGGCTGGTCCCCGAAGACATCGGCGCGGGCGAAAGCGAGATGTTCGCCAACGGCCGTGGCGGCGAGCTTTACGCAGCGTACCAGGCGCGGCTGAAGGCGCTCAAAGCCTGCGACTTCGGCGACCTGCTGCTGCACATGCTGGTCATCCTGAAGACCCACCGCGATGTGCTTGAAAACTATCAGAACCGTTTCCGCTACATCATGGTCGACGAATATCAGGACACCAACTCGTCGCAGTATCTCTGGCTCCGCCTGCTTGCCCAGCAGCGCAAGAACATCTGCTGCGTCGGCGACGACGACCAGTCGATCTACAGCTGGCGCGGCGCGCAGGTCGAAAACATCCTGAAGTTCGAAAAGGACTTTCCCGGCGCGAAAGTCATCCGCCTCGAACAGAATTACCGCAGCACCCCGCACATCCTGGCGGCGGCCAGCGGCGTCATCGCCAACAACACCGGCCGCCTCGGCAAGACGCTGTTCACCGACCTGCCGCAGGGCGACCGGGTCAAGGTCATCGGCGTGTGGGACGGCCCCGAAGAGGCCCGCCGCGTCGGCGACGAGATCGAGGCGTGGCAGCACCGCGGCCCCAAGGGGCAGAACACCCTCGACAGCGTCGCCATCCTTATCCGCGCGCAATACCAGAGCCGCGAATTCGAAGACCGCTTCATCGCGATCGGCATGCCGTACCGAATTGTCGGGGGCTTTCGCTTCTACGAACGCGCCAAAATCCGCGACGCGCTCGCTTACCTGCGCCTCAT
>JANMJZ010000108.1:0-2240 GCA_031371635.1 Sphingomonadales bacterium
GGGCCGCGGCGGCGCCGCGATCCAGCCAAAAAACGGAGGCTCCACGCAGTGGAAACCGTAGGTCGCAGACCGGTTTTTTGCTTGATCGTATGAGGCGACGCGCGCGGCCACGAAACCGGCAAACAAGGAAATCGCCTTGCCGAGCCCGGACAAGAGAAGCTGCCGACCCTTCGCGCGATTGGTTCTGGTCGCATCGACACCGAGGTCTGAAATGTCACAGCAGGTGCCAGCTCACCCGCCAACTACGGCACGACCAGGCCGCATTCACCCGAACAGTTCGCTGCCCGCAAGCAAGCACGCTCGGCGCGCTACGCCGCGACCTACAACCCATCACGGCGATCCGCTACCAGCCCCGGCAGCGGCATCATCATCAACGGCGATTGCTTCTAGTCAGACATGATCCCGACAAGGGCGGCGGCATGTCGATCACAGCATGACCGGCTGACCAGCGGCAAGCTGCGCCATCCGCTCCGGCAACTCTGCCAAAATCGTGCACTGCCGTTCGGCAGTCGCCCCGCCCCATTCGCCGATCTCGGCGAGGGTGCGACCGCAGCCGGCGCAAAGCCCTGCGCGCGCATCGAGCGCGCAGACCGCAACACAGGGCGATTGAGGGCGGTCGATCATCGCGCAACGATACCATAACAATTGTGGGACGGCATTCGTCCGAATTGTCGGGGGGAGCTGACAGGCCGCTTCTAGGCGGGAAAGCGCCGCAGCCGACCTTCATTCATTTCAAGCCTAGTCGGCAGCTACCGCCCCAAATGGCGACGTTGGGGACGGGGGTAGCGCATACCCAATAGCGGACATCGCTGCGCTGGGGCATACCAAGCGCATGAGGGCTTACATTATCGATCCGCCGTTCGAGACTTTCGGGCAGGAAGACGAGCGCACGTCCGCAGCGATTAACTTGGTGGCAGAGATTGTTTTCAGGTGCCTGCGAAGCGGCGGGGACACATTTCAGTATGCTTTAGTGTGGGCGAACCCCGGCGAGGAGCCGGGCGGTATCTGGGACTCTGAATTAGCAGTCCCGCATGTGGTCCGCCTCGACACCGACGCAGTCTTGCGTGAGTGGTTGCGTCGCTCAGTCGATCCCAACACAGGTGGCGGTGGCAACGTTCGCTCTATCGCCACCTG
The DNA here is from genome assembly GCA_031371635.1 of Sphingomonadales bacterium. Lineage (GTDB taxonomy): Bacteria > Pseudomonadota > Alphaproteobacteria > Sphingomonadales > Sphingomonadaceae > Sphingomonas_O. Next base: position 1,135 of record JANMJZ010000108.1, read on the forward strand.
TCGGGCAGTTACATTCGGGTATGACGGGCAGGCATTGCTTTGCCTGCGCCATGAAGATGCGCCGCCCGTTTCGCCCGATCTAACGCTCGCAATCGTGGAAGAGCGTCCCGACCTCCTCGGGGACACAGATTGGTTTGACGGTTGGCTCAAGGACGAACCGCATTCGAAAGACGCAAACGACGGCTAGCGCTTCCAGTAGCAGAAATCGCAGTGCGCCGTTATGCTGCGACCGTGGAAACCGAGGCATGGGCAACCTTCGAGGGACCAACAGGTTCGTTGCGCATCGGCGTAGAGCGCTATCAATTTCCTGAAATCACTGACGACGATTGGGATTCCAACTGGCTGATCATCACCGGCGACGCTGTCCTCGACGACAAGTCGTGGAGCTTTCGTGACCCCTGCTTGACCACCTTCGAGGTCGAGCGCCTCGCTAACTGGCTCGACGAAGTTTCTGACGGCAGAGCCGAAAAGGCATTTTGTGGCTTTACTGAGCCGAATCTTGATTTCGAGCGGGTATCGGACGCAACCGTGCGGATTGCATTTTCACTTGAGGCGCTGCCACCTTGGAGCAAACGCGACGGCGATCTCGGTGAGATTGCATTCAACATCCCGATCAATGATCGACTTGGCGCTGCCGCAAGCAGCCTCCGTGCGCTTCTGACACGCTTCCCGATCCGAGCGCGCAACGGCAGCTAACCACCTATTCTTCGCCATTAGCTGCCAGGCAGCTAGCCACCAGAGGTCGCCATTTCGTTGGCGCGGGGTCTCGCTCAGATTACGTCCGCTTTCAGGCTTTGCCTTTCGATGAACGGACGTGTGAAATCTTGTCGGCCCCAGACGAAACGAATTTTCCTTCGGCGTATCTAAAATCGGATTTCTCGCTATCCCTCGCGCGCAATCGGCACGGCAGCTATAAGTTGACGTGCCGATTTGAGGCCGGTCGGAACGACTGGCATTTGCCCGTCCAGAAAGGACGGGCCGCGCGAACTCACGCACAGGCAAATTCGGTAACAAGAAAATGAGGGCGGGCCGCTTGGCCCGCCCTCTCGATCATCAAGCAGCCTCTTCATCCTCGAACTCGTCGTCCTCGCCATCCTCGTCGTCGA
>JANMJZ010000132.1:0-8757 GCA_031371635.1 Sphingomonadales bacterium
CCGCCTTGCCCGCCAACGCGACACTCAATGACGTCCTGGCCACGATCAACACAGGTCTGGGTGGCAGTGCCACGGCCTCGTTCAGCGGCGGCGTCCTGTCTTTCAGGGCAAACAGCCCTGGCAATGGCGTCGTGATCGCCCAGGACGCGACGACGCCGAGCGACCGGGGCGGCGTCGGCTTTTCGCAATACTTTGGCATGAACGACATGGTTCGCAGCGCGACCAGTGCGCTTGTGCCTTCGGGCTTCGTGCCGACCGATCCGCATGGTTTCGCGGCAGGACAGACGGCTAGTTTCGTGCTGCGGGATGCGTCGGGACGCGCGATCACCAGCTATACGATGACCGGCCAGACGGGGCCGACTTTCGGCGACCTCGTCACCGAACTCAACGCAAGTCCGCTCAGCACCTTTGGCAGCTTCGCCATGGACCCCAAGGGTCGTATCCAGTTTGCGCCAAGTGCAAACGTGCTCGGAACTTCGCTGTCGGTCACGTCGGATTCGACCGACCGCTTGGGCACCGGACAGTCGTTTTCCAGCATCGTCCAGATGACTGGGGCGTCGAGCGGCCTGACGACTGCAAGCGTCAGGCCCGACATCCTTACAAGTCCCGGAAAGCTTGGCCTTGCCCGCCTTCAGCAGGGGCTGGCGATCGGCGCCCGGGTCCTTGGGGCGGGTGACAACCGCGGCGCAACTGACTTTGTCGACGCCCTTGCCGCCAACGTGGACCTGGGCAAGGACGGCATCAATTCGACCAGCGCCCGCGCCGCCACCCTGTTGGGCAGCGCCGGCACCGCGGCGTCGCAGGCCGCCTCGAGCCTTGCCGACGCGACAGCGCGGCGTGACGACGCTGTAAACCGTCGCGACAGCTTTTCCGGGGTCAATATCGACGAAGAACTGTCGAACATGGTTGTCCTGCAGAACAGCTACTCCGCAGCAGCACGCGTCATCAGCACGGCCAGCGACATGTACGATACGTTGCTGTCGATGATCCGGTAAGGAAGCCACCCATGTCCCGCGTCGCCACAATCCCTTTCCAGCGCACCATGTCCTCGGCCATGCAGCTATCGCAGCAGGCCCTGTCTGCCACCCAGGTGCAGCTCGCCACGGGTAAAAAGGTCAGCGATTATGCGGGCCTCGGGACGGGGGCCGTCCGCAACATTTCGAGCCATTCGCTTCTTGCCCGGCACGAGGCCTATGCCGCGGCGTCGACCGTCGCCGGCACCACGCTTGCCTTCAACGATGCCCACATGGGCGCGATCGACAGTGGCGCGATGGCGCTGAAGAAGGATATCCTGACGGCCATCGGCACGGGCAAGGGGACCGGGCTGAGGGATTCGATCAATGCGGCCTTCGCGCAGTTCCGCGCCTCCCTGAACACAGCCGAAGGTGGCGGTGCGCTTTTCGGCGGCTCGCAGACCAACGGCCCGCCCTTCCTGGTCAACACGGTCGCCGACACACTGAACACGCCCGTGACTGCAGCTTTTGCCAACGACAGCATCAAGTCCTCGGCCCGCCTGGCCGATGGCATCGACGTAGAGTTCGGCGTCACGGCGAGCGAGATCGGCAGCGGGCTTTATGCTGCCTTCCAGACACTGGCGAGTGCAGGTGCGATCGGCGACATTCCGACACAGGCCCAGCTCGACATTCTCGGCCAGGCTGCCGGGCAGATCGATTCCGGTCTGTCGACGCTGCGGGGCGTGAACGCCGAAAATGGTCGGAAGCAGGCGCAAACCGAAGCGCTCGGTGTGCGGGCATCGGACCGGGCAACCCTGCTGCAAGGCCTGATTTCGAGTGATGAAGACGCCGATCTGGGCCAAGTCGCAACCGACCTTGCCCAGCAGAAGACCGTGCTGCAGGCCAGCTATTCGGTGTTCTCGCAACTTTCGGGCCTCAGCCTCGTCAACTTCCTGAGATAGTCGAAGCGGCGCCTGCCCGGCCGCACCTCTGGCTGGGGCGTTTCAGCCGACCGGCGCGGACGGCATAGCGGCGGTATCGACCAGATCTGCGATATCGCCTGCAGGGCTGGCAGACGGGATGGCAGCCATCGCCATGCTCATCGTTGCGGGATCGATGGTCCCGATCGTACCCGTCAGCGTGTTGAACGTCGCGGCGGTAGGTAGCCTTGCGAACGCGGCGACATAGCGGTCATGCAGGCGCGCCAGGGCGTCCTCCCGACCCAGCATGGCCAGGGCAATCGCATAGCGCAGGATCTTTGCCTGAACGACTTCGGTCAGGGGTTCGGGCGTCCCAAGCGACGTTTCGGTGACGTCGGCAAGCGCCTTCCAGTCGCGCCGCTTCCAGTAAAATTCACTGCGTATGGCATCGCCGTCCGGCACGTCCTGCAGGACGGCTAGGGCCTCGTTCGCGCGGCCTAGCTTGTCGAGGGCGACAGCTTCGACACGGTGTCGCGCCCAGAGCATCTCGTCGGGATAAAGATTTCCTTCCGTCTCGCGGATCGCATCGAGCGCGCGGGCGGGTTTTCCCGCGAGGATGAAGAGGGTCGCGACGCGGGCCGAAAGGGGCCCTTGTGCAACGTCCTGGGTGCGGACGACGAGCTGGTGTTCCAGCAACTCTGCGGCGCGTTCGTACAACCCTGCCGCTTGCAGGCGATCGGCAAATTGCGAGACGAGCATATCACCGGCCGCGCCCGCAGGGGACAGGTCCCGATAATCCCAGTAAAGCCCGGCCACCTGATCGAGCGGCATGGCGTTCTGGGGCGACAGCGTCGCGGCAAGCACGGCCTGTAGTTCGGTGAGCAGCGTCGAACGGTTCGCGCCGCCGCCGAAATACCTAAACAGGGTGGCTCCTGCCTCGAGCGTGCCCCGCATGTCTCCGCCCAGCTTCGACAGGTTGTACGAAAGCTGCAGGGCGCGCTGCTCGATGTCATCGCCGCGCCAGAGGAACCGGATCCGCTTCAGGCGGGCCATGGTGTCGACCGGGATGCGGCCGGTACTGGCTTTTGCCTCCAGACGGCTGAGCTCTGCATCCAGCCGCTGGCCATAGTCGCCCGCCTTGCCGACGCGCGCGAGCAGCAGCTGCCCGGCGGCAATTTCGCCGCGCGCGATCATCGCCCGGCCGCGCAAGAGGTTAGCGGCGGCGTCCTTTTCGGGCATGGTCCTGAGCAATTCGAATACCAGTGCCGGGTTGCCCGTTCGGGCCGCACTGGCAGCCACTGCGAGCAGAAAAGGCGCGCGAACCGCGCCATGTCGCTTGTTTAGCGCGGGTATGGCGCAATTGACCTGGCGGAGCGCGAGGACATCGTCGCCATTCTCGGCAAAGGCACGCATGCGCCATGCACAAGCTTCGGGATTGGTGGCGAGCGCCTCGCTCGACAGGGCAGTGACGGCGGCAGCCGGTCGTCGAAGCTGGGTCAGGGTCGCGCCCATGGCAAGCTGGAAGTTCGGCACGAACCCGATGTCGGGTTCGTCCTGTTGCATGACTTCGAGCGCGCCCATCGCCTCGCCAGCGCGGCCGCGCCCGATCTGGCTTCGCGCATAATCCCAGCGGGCCGACTGCCGCGTCGCCAGCGTCGACTTCATCAATCTCTCGATTGCGGCGTCGTAGCTCAGGATCTTCCAGCCGCCGGGGAGGGATATCGCAGGCTGCCCGGCAAATTGCGGCGCATAGGGCACGATATTGCTGGGCCGGCGGAAAGGCGCGAACGTCGCCTGCGCCGCATCGGCCGGAACGTCGTCTTTGGCGGCGGCGGCCGTTGCCGGCGCTTGCGCCATGGTCGCCGCCGCGCTTGCCAAGGGCACGGGGGTTGCGGCCGCTGGTGCCGCTGCGACCTGAGGCGGCTCGACGGCAGGCGCCGCGCCGACGGTTGCCGCCGCAATCGCGAGGAGCGAGATAGCGGAGCGCATCAATGCAGCCCCAGCATCGGCAACAGCGACATGCCACCGGCACCGATCATGCAGCCGACCAGAAACACCGTGCCATATAGAATGCCCGATGACGAAGGCGCCGGGGCCGTCGTGCCCTTGCTTGCCGCGGGGGCAACGTCATCTGCGCGACGAACGGGCACCGCGGCTTGCGAGCTGTCGACCAGCTTGACGCGGGCCGGCCTCTGATCTCGGCTCATTGATGTCCCTTCTGCGCTTGATATCCTCTATTATAGGGGGAGCGAGGCATGCAGGTGCGCCTCGCCCGGAGTTCCTGTGACCAAAAAAATCCTTTTCAAGGCCGCGTCGCTGCTCGCTCTGGCCTCTACCGGCAGCGCAAACGCGGCGGACGGCGGACCTGCCGACCGTCCCGAGCCGCAGTTCGTGCCGATGCCGCTGATTGTGGTGCCGATCGTGGGCGCCGACAGCATCGAGGGTTCGTTGCGCTTCAAACTGGTTCTGTCTGCAAAAGACGAAGCGGGCAAAGAACACCTGACCGAAAAACTGCCAGTCTTGCGCGCTGCAACCGTTGCCGGCGCGATGGAATTCGCGCGGCTCTTTGCGTCGGCGCAAAGGCCCGTGGACGTGGGCAAGCTGAGCAGCGACCTGACGAAAGCGCTGCGCACGGCCGACCCCCAGGTCGATCGTGTGCTGATCGTGGAGGTTTCGGCTGTCGGCTAGTCGCTAGCTAAGGTGCGGCGCGCCGGCCGGACACCGGCGGGGGCGGTGCCAGCACAGGCTTGGGCTTCAGGGCTTCCTTGCGGGCGAGCGACATGCTGAGATCGGCGGCGCCCTTCGGAGTCATGGCCGCAAGGATCATCGCCGTCGAGCGATCGCGCATCCGTTGCGCGACTTTCATCTGAACGTCCATGTCGAGCTGCTCGAAGACAAGGGCGGCCTTGGCCGGCTTCATGCTCTGGTAGATCTTGGCAAGATTGTCATACTGGGCCTCCTGCGCGGCCGCCGGACTGCCGGGTGCCGCAGGCCCGCTGGCGGCCTGCTGGCGCGCGCGCAGCTCTGCCTTCAGGCGTTCCTCGGTCGCCCGGGCGGCCTGCTCGCGAAGCTCGAGCGCGCGACCCCGCTGCCGCGCGGTTGCATCGCGCGTGGCAACATCCTGCTTGATTGCGGTGCCCAGCCGGGTTGCTGGAGCTTCGGGAACGGGCGACACTGCGCCGACAGCGTGCGCGACGGTCGAAACAGCAGCTGCGACTGCGGTCAGCATCAAAAGGGAGGGTTTGCGCTTCATGCGACGGCACTCACCTGACGGCGGGGTGCCGGGGCGACCGGAGCCCTGGGCTTTATGACCGTGGCCTTGGGCCTGATCGTCGGCGGGAGTTCAACCTTCTTGCTCATGCTGACGGCTTCGACGATGCGTTCCGCCACGGAATCGGCGATGCCCGACATGACGGTCAGTTCCTCGCGCATGGCGGTTCCGCTCGCGATGACCTGTGCATTGGCCGCACATTCGGTCCTGAGGATTTCGCGCAGGTCCGCCAGCACGGTCCGTGCCTCGGCAGTCGACGCGTCCAGGGCCGATATAATGGCTCCGAAATCGTCGCTTTTCACGGCGCGCAGTGCCCGAAGCAGGCGCAGGCTCTGCACCAGAACGGCGATGCAAAACACCATGGTCAGGATGTTGCTGAGCGTTGCAAAGGTCATTGCTTGGTCTCCTTGAACATATCGGTCACGAGCCGGACCGCGACGTTATTGCTGCGCTGGCCGATCTGCGCGCGGCCGAGGGTGATGCCTCCGCACTGAACTTCGAGCGCGTCGTCTGGGGCGGTATGCAGGGCGATCGTCTGGCCCACCTTGAATGCACCGATCTCTTCGAGCCGCAGGGTCCGTTCGCCAAGCACTACGTCGATCGAAACGTCCGTTTTCAGCAATTCGGAGGCCATGTGCGCCTCCCAGATGTTGCCGCGACCGACCTTGCGGCCCATGAAACGCTGGAGCAGCTTTTCACGGACCGGCTCCATCGTCGCATAGGGCAGCAGGATGCTGAACCGGCCGCCGCGACCCTCCATGTCGACGCGAAAAGTCGCGACGGCCGCGATGTTGGTAGGCTCTGCAATGGCGGCAAAGCGGGGGCTGGTTTCGACCCGCTCTAGCTGCATGTTGATCGACGCGATCGGCTCGAAGGCCGAGGACAGGTCGGCCAGGGCAAGCTGAAGCATCTGGGAAACCAGCGTCGTCTCTATGGTCGTAAAGGCGCGCCCTTCGATCCGCATCGCATTGCCGCCGCGCCGACCCCCGAGCAGGGCATCGACGACGGCATAGATCAGGCTCGATTCAACGGTGACGATACCATAATTGTCCCATTCCGGGACGTTGAAGACGCCGATCATCGCCGGCATTTCGAGCCGGCCCATGAAGTCGCCGAAGCGGATCGAGGTCAGCTCATCAAGGCTGACGTCGATTGCGTCGGTAGTCAGGTTGCGCATGCTGGACGCAAAGGTACGTACCATATGCTCGCACACGACCTCGAGCATCGGCAGACGTTCGTGGCTGATGACGTTGGACTCGATGACCGCCTTCAGGCCGCTTTTTCGCGCAACAGGTCCGGTATCGCCGAACAGCGCGTCGATGCCGGCCTGATCGAAGGCGTCGCCATCGTCCCCGCCACCGGCCATCGGCGGATCGGGTAGGTCGAAGTCCATGATGTCCTCGCTCATTGCTGGATCAGATCCTGAATGAGAATGTCCTTGATCTGGTTCGGTCCGACTGCCCCGACCGCGCGCACGAGCATTTCTTCCTTGATGCGGAAGACCGCTGCCGATCCGCTGAGGTCCTCGGGGCGCAGCTCGCGGAGAAACGGCTGGAACGCGTCGACGATCAGGGGAAGCTTCTTCTTGAGGTCGTCTGCCTTGTTCGCGGTGACGGGCACCAGTGTGAACCGGATCTTGAGGAAGCGGGCCGAGCCGTCGGCCTCGCGCAGGTTGACGACCATCGGCGGGGCTTCGATGTACCGGACCTCGCCCTCGTCATGTGCCTCGGCCGCGACTTCTTCTTCGTGCCCGCCGCTGCCGCTCAGCATCATATAGGCACCACCGCCGCCGACCAGCAAAAGCGCGACAACGGCGCCGATGATGATCATCATCTTCTTGCTGAGACGCGGCTTCTTGGTCGCTGGCGCACCTTCGGGCGCGTCCACTGCGACAATTTCCGGCACGGCTTCTGACAACGGCTTGCCTTTCGTTTTCCGGGTCGGCGAGAAAATGTTCCCGCGACCCCAATTCATCTCGTTCCCGTCTATTATAGGAGAGGTACCGGGCAAATTCTGCCTAGTGCCATCGAAACGAAGATTTATCTGGAGCGAACGAGATGGATGTCTCATCCTATGTTCTGTTGAGCCACGAACAGGCGCTGCGCCGACGACTGGATGTCGCCGCAAACAACATGGCGAACAGCAGCACCGTGGGCTTCAGGCGGGAACAGCCGGTATTCCACGAATATGTCGAGCAGGCGGGCGACGCGAGCGTGCCCAGCGCCGGCAACACCTCATATGTGCTCGACTATGGCGCCGTTCACGATACGTCAGCAGGGGCATTCCAGCCGACGGGGAATGCGCTCGACGTCATGATCGACGGGCCGGGCTATCTCGGCGTCCAGTCGCCCGACGGCAGCACTGCCTATACGCGTGCCGGCTTCGTCAAGGTGCTCGGCTCGGGCGATCTCGCGACGGCGGGCGGACAGCGCCTGCTCGATGAGAATGGGAAGCCGATCAACGTTCCCCCCGAGCAGCAGGCGAACCTCAGCATCGCGAGCGACGGATCGGTGATGAGCGGCACGGATGTGCTCGGCCGGCTGGCGGTGACGGTTTTTGCCGATGAAGGCGCAGTGTCGCCGCGCGGCGACGGCATGATGGCCGGGGCAGGCGGTCGGGTGCTCGGCGCCGCAGAGACCAAGCTGAAGGCCGGCGGCGTCGAAGCCTCCAACGTCCAGCCCATCGCCGAGACGACGGCCATGGTTGAAATCCTGCGGTCCTACCAGTCGAGCCAGCGTCTTTCGCAGGCGCTCGACGACCTGCGCAAGAATGCCATCGACCGGCTGGGCCGGATCACCTGACAGTTCCCTTTTCCAGCTTCCCGACTTTTTCCTGAAAGGATTCTCATGCGCTCTCTTTCGATCGCGGCCACCGGCATGCTGGCCCAGCAGACCAATGTCGATGTCATCTCGAACAACATCGCCAACATGAGCACGACAGCCTTCAAGCGGCAGCGGGCGGAGTTCCAGGACCTGCTTTACCAGCAGGTGTCGCGCGCGGGTGCCGCATCGGGCAGCGATTCCAAGCTGCCGACCGGGATCCAGATCGGCGCGGGCGTCAAGACCGGGGGCGTCTATCGCATCGCTGAACAGGGTGCGCTTTCGCAGACAGACAATCCCTATGACATGGCGATCCAGGGCCGGGGATTCTTCCAGATCACCATGCCCAGTGGTGAGACGGGCTACACGCGCGACGGCTCTTTCCAGCTTTCCGACCAGGGCGAGCTCGTCACCGCCGACGGCTACCCGGTCCAGCCGGGCATCACCGTGCCGCAGGGTGCGGTCGCGGTAACGGTATCCAAGACGGGCGAAGTGCAGGTAACGATTGCCGGGACACCGGCGCCGCAAACGATCGGGCAGCTGCAGCTCGCGACCTTCGTCAACGAGGCGGGACTCCAGGCGCTCGGCGGCAACAACTTCCTCGAAACGGCCGCATCGGGGCAAGCGACGATCGCTTCGCCGGGCCAGCCTGGCTTCGGAACGCTGACCCAGGGGTTCGTCGAACAGTCGAACGTCAATCCGGTCAGCGAAATCACCGCGCTGATCACGGCACAGCGCGCTTATGAAATGAACAGCCGGGTCGTGAAGACGGCGGACGAAATGCTCGCCACCAC
>JANMJZ010000147.1:0-1668 GCA_031371635.1 Sphingomonadales bacterium
GGGCCTCGCGCGCGACGACGCCGAAGGCGAGGACGATATCGCCCAGCGGGCGTGTCTCGCCCGGCGGCATGACGAGATCGTCCGTATACGGAAAGGAGAGGACGTTGGTGGGCGTCGGCTTGCCGCGAAAGCGGGTGTTCAACTCGACCACCGTCTTGTCGTCGGTGAAGACCAGCGTTACGGCGCCGCCTTCGTCCTTCAGCACCTCGCGCGCGGCCCGCCGCATCATCGCGTCCAGATCGGGCAGCACAGTCCAGGCCTCATCTTCGACTTCGATCGAGATGGTCATTTCCGCTGCTTGGCTTCCTTGCGGTCGTAAGCCGCGACAATGCGCCCGACCAGCGCGTGGCGCACGATGTCGGAGTTGGAAAAGGCGACGGTCGCGACCCCTTCGACGCCCTTCAGCGTCTGCACCGCGTCGGCCAGTCCCGAGGTGGCGCCGGCCGGCAGATCGACCTGACTCGGATCGCCGGTCACCACCATGCGGCTGCCTTCGCCGAGGCGCGTGAGAAACATCTTCATTTGCAAGGGCGTGGTGTTCTGCGCCTCGTCGAGAATGACGAAGGCCGACGCCAGCGTTCGCCCGCGCATGAAGGCCAAGGGCGCGATCTCGATCTGGTTTTCGGCAATGCCTTTCGCCACGAGGCTCGCGGGCATCATGTCATAAAGCGCGTCGTAGAGCGGGCGGAGATAGGGATCGACCTTCTCCTTCATGTCGCCCGGCAGGAAGCCCAGGCGTTCGCCCGCCTCGACGGCGGGGCGCGACAGGACGATGCGGTCGACTTCGCCGTTCATCAGGGCTTCGGCGGCGCAGGCCACCGCCAGATAGGTCTTGCCGGTGCCCGCCGGTCCGACGCCGAAGACCAGTTCGTGTCTGCGGATGGCCTCGACATAGCGGCCCTGCATGGGGGTGCGCGGCATGACCAGCTTGCGTCTGGTGCGGACGGCACCTTCGGTGGCCTGGGCCTCGGCCGTCTCGCGCATGCGGATTGCTCCCTCGACATCGCCTCGGGCGATGTCCAGCCCGCGCTTTGCCCTGCCATAGAGCGAGGATAGCACGTCACGCGCTGCGGCGCGATTGGGCGGCAGCCCGCGCACCGCGAGGCGGTTGCCGCGCGGCGTGATGTCGACCGCCAGACGGTGCTCGATCAATGCCAGTTTCTCGTCGTGCCCGCCGCACATGGCGGAGAACAGCCGGTTGTCATCGAAGGCAAGCGTGAGGATGTCGGTGTCGTCGGGCGCCGTACCGGCCTTGGGGCCGGTGAGCTGGGCAGCAGTGACAGGCGGATTCAATGGATCGTTTCTCCAGAATCGTTAGACCGCGCGTGCATCATGGCCCGAAAGGCTGTTGGTTCCAACACCCGTTATTTGGGTGTGGACGATTTGGCCGATCAAGCCAATTCCTCCGGTAAAGTGAACCGGTTGTAAATAGGGCGAGCGGCCCATGAGCTGGCCATGGTCGCGGCCGGGCTTTTCGGCCAGCACGGCCAAGGTCAGGCCGACGCTCAGGCGGTTGAACTGATCCTGCTGCTCGCGGAGCAGGGCCTGCAATTCATGCAGCCGCGAAAGCTTCTCGTCCTCGGGAACCTGCCGCTTCATCTCGGCGGCGGGGGTGCCGGGGCGGGCTGAGTATTTGAAGGAGAAGGCCGAGGCATAGCGGACCTCGCG
>JANMJZ010000190.1:0-1952 GCA_031371635.1 Sphingomonadales bacterium
ACGCCTTCGGAAAATCTGGCGGTCTGCGTGGCTTCGCCGATCATCTCGATCTTGTCGCCGTCGCGCACCGTCCACGCCCGTCCGCCGACGCGCTGGCGCGCCTCGAGCACCGTCACGGAAAAGCCGCGCTCCTCCAGTTCATGCGCGGCGACGAGCCCCGAAATGCCCGCACCAAGTACGACGACCGTTTTGCCGTTGCCGAAACTTCCGCCCGTGTCGGGCAGGGGCGCTGCCTGCGCGACGCCGAACATGCCCATGGCCTGCATAGCGCTCGCCGTGGCGGCAACCCCGCCGCTGGCGCCCAGATGCTGTAAAATCGATCGACGCGTAATCATTAAGGTCCCCCGGGTGGTGAAACACGCGATTCAGGACCCCTGGGACAGTGGCTTGCTTACGATGAGCAAGGCATCCGTCAATTACGTACGGGCGGACCACGAACACTCCCAAAGGAATCGCCGAATCCGCGCTTGAACACTTGCACCGGTCATCTTAATCCGGCCGTTCCATACGCGTAATGACAAGGTAAAAGCTTCAGTCGCGCAATTGCAATTTTTGCATTTATGGCCTTATCGGGCGCTGGAGCACGATCGGGGGCATCGCAACCCGCACAATATCGTCGGTTCCACGGTCGAATCGGCGCCTATGCGCGAGAATTTAACGATTCTTGAGAATTGCCGGGGGATTCACCCGTCTTGCGACTTGCCGAAGCACGAAACTGCTGCGGATGCGAGCAACGTGCGGGAGGATCGACAGCTCCTGACGGTAAATCGTGTCATAATCGTTGAACGAACTAACGTGAATGAGAATGAGGAAGTCTGTGTCCCCCGAAACGAACCCGCAATAGGAAATCGACGGGCATTTCACGACTTCGAGTTCGAATTCCTGCAGGATATGCTCGGCTTGCGACGCCAGTTCGATCGACACGACCACGACGCCGCTGAAACCGAGCTTCGCCATGTCGAGGCGCGCGTCATAGCCGGCGATGACGCCGCTTTCTTCCATGACCTTGCGTCGCCGGGCGACGGAACTGCTTGAAAGATGGACCCGCTCGCCGATCACGACATCGGACGCCCTCCCGTCTTCGGAAAGAGCGCGCAGGATTCGATAATCGGCATCGTCGAGGGACGGCCTGCCAGATTCTTTCATATTGATCCCCCATTATGATGAAATCTTGCAATAAGGCGCGCAAAATCGTCTCAATATGCGGAACACCCTAACATCCTTTATGGTAGCTTCAATCTACTAAACCGGCTGGGCAGGCGTCTGGGGAGATCGCCTGCCAAGTGACCGGTCCCGTTGGAGGAGGAACCTGAACAAGGCGACACATGCGCCACTCCAGGGGGACCTATGGCCACGATAAAACTCACGCGCGCACGGCTTCTTGCGGCTTCGACTCTTCTTTCCATCAGCGCCATGGCGATGCCCGCCCTGGCCGAGGCGGCCCCCGCCGCGGCTGAGGTCGCGGAACCCACGGGAGAGGCCAGCGACATCATCGTCACAGGCACGCGCATCGTGCGCGACGGCTACAACGCACCGACGCCCGTCAGCGTCATCAGCATCATGGAGTTGAAGGCAGAGGCTCCCGCCAACATCTCCGATTTCGTAAACACGCTGCCTGCCGTGCGCGGCAGCGGCACTGCTGCCACCAGCAATGGCTCGCTCAGCAACGGCGCCGCTGGCATCAACACGGTCAACCTGCGCAACCTGGGCGCCCAGCGTACGCTGGTGCTGTTTGACGGCCAGCGTTCCGTGGCCTCGGCGACGACGGGCACGGTCGATGTGAACACCTTTCCCCAAGCGCTGATCGAGCGCGTGGAAGTGGTCACAGGCGGCGCGTCGTCGGCCTATGGGTCGGACGCGGTTTCGGGCGTCGTGAACTTCATCCTCGACAAGAAGTACACCGGCGTGAAGGGCGCATACGAATATGGCGTCACGACCTATGGCGACGGCGC
>JANMJZ010000214.1:0-25453 GCA_031371635.1 Sphingomonadales bacterium
CGCTGCGCAACGCGCCCAAGGCGCGCGGGCGCTGGGGCGAACAACAGCTCAAGAACGTGCTCGAAAGCTGCGGATTGTCCGAATATGCCGATTTCCAGACCGAGGTCAGCATCGGCGTCGAGGATGGCGGACGCTTGCGACCCGATGTCATCATCCGCGTGCCGGGCGGGCAGAGCCTGGTGATCGACGCGAAGGTGTCGCTCAATGCCTATCAGGATGCTTTCGGTGCCGTCGACGAGGCCGACCGCGCCACCCATCTGGCCGCGCACGCGCTGTCGATGCGCACGCACGTCAATTCGCTCGGCAACAAAAGCTATTGGAGCCAGTTCGCCGACGCGCCCGACTATGTGATCATGTTCGTGCCGGGCGAGCATTTCCTGTCCGCCGCGCTCGAGAACGATCCCACCCTGTGGGATTTTGCCTTCAATAAGAAGGTCTTGCTGGCGACACCTACTAATTTGATCGCGATCGCCCGCACCGTCGCAGCAGTGTGGCGTCAGGAGAAACTGGCGGGGCAGGCCCGGGAGATCGCCGAACTGGGCAAGGAGCTTTATGCACGGCTCGCGGTCATGGGCAGCCATGTCGGGCGGCTCGGCAAGAACCTCGACACGGCGGTCGGCGCCTACAACGCCTTTGTCGGCAGCCTCGAATCGAACGTGCTGACACAGGCCAAGCGCTTTGAATCGCTCAATATTGATACCGGCAGCAAGGCAATCGAGACATTGCCCGTCGTCGAACAACTGACACGTCCGATGGTCAAGCTGGTTGCATCGAACGCCGCTGATTGAGCACCTCATACGCCATGACCGCGGTCGCAACTGCCGCGTTCAGGCTGTCCGCCTTGCCCAGCATCGGCATTTTGACGAGCAGGTCGCAGGCTGACTCATAGTCGGCGGGAAGCCCCTGCGCTTCGTTGCCGACAAGAATGAAGGTCGGGCTTTCGTACCGCGCCGCCTGATAGTCCGTGCTGGTGTTCAGGCTGGTCCCGACGAGCTGCCCCGGGCCGCTGCGCAACCACGCGATGAACTCGTCCCAGCGCGCGGTCGTGATGCTCTGGGTAAACACCGCGCCCATGCTGGCGCGCACCGCCTCGACCGAAAAGGGGTCGGTGCAATCGTCGATCAGGATCAGCCCGCCCGCGCCGACTGCATCGCCCGTCCGCAGGATCGTGCCGAGGTTGCCGGGGTCGCGCAGCGCCTGCGCGACGATCCAGATGTCGGCGCGGGAACGATCGAGCGCCTCGAGCGGCGTCGGAAATTCGGCATAGACGCCCACGACGCTGCCCGGATTATCCTTGCCGCTCAGCTTCGACAGGATGTCCGGGCTGGTGACGAACACCTCGCCTGCTGCCGCTTCCAGCCGCTTCACCAGCGGATGCCCGGCACTGTCGGGTGTACGCCACAGCATCTCGGGCGCAACGCCGGCGTCCAGCGCCTCTGTCAGGATGCGTAACCCTTCGGCCAGGAACCGCTCCTCGGCACGCCGGTGCTTCTTGTCGCGCAGGCCGCGCACCTGCTTGACGAGGGGGTTGGAGAAGCCGGTGATCTCGCGCACCGGCATCATTCTTCCCCGAACTTGTTCTCCACCAGCTCGGACAAGGCCGCCACCGCCTCTTCGGCGCCGTCGCCGGTCGCGCTGATCGTCACCGTATCGCCGATCGCTGCGCCCAGCATCATCAGGCCCATGATCGACGTGCCGACGACGCGCGCGCCGTCCTTTTCCACTTCGACCTTGGCCGGCAGCGTACTCGCCAGCGTGACGAACTTGGCGCTCGCCCGGGCGTGCAGCCCACGGCGATTTGTGATCTCGATGGTGCGGCTGATCATGCCGCCTGCTCGCCGTGCACGTCGCCCAGCACTTCGGAGGCGACGGTAATATACTTGCGCCCAGCCTCCCGTGCGGCGGCGACCGCGTCGCGCACGGTCATTGTCCGGCGGGCGCCTTCCAGCCGGATCAGCATCGGCAGGTTGATGCCGGCGATCACTTCGACTCGCCCGGGCTGCATCAGCGATATGGCCATGTTCGACGGCGTACCGCCAAACAGGTCGGTAAGCACGACCACACCACGCCCGCTGTCGACCTCGGCAATGGCGGCCGCGATGTCTGCGCGGCGCACTTCCATGTCGTCGTCCGGCCCGATGGCAATCGCGGCGACCGCGCGCTGGGGGCCGACGACATGTTCCATGGCCGTGACGAATTCGGTGGCGAGCCCGCCATGCGTCACCAGCACCAGACCGATCATTGCTCTTCCAACGTCCCTTTGCTGCCCGCGCGTGCGCCGGTACCCTCTGTCAAGTCATCGGGGCGCCTGGCAAGATCGCGATGCGCGACCGTGGGCGAAAATGCTGCATCGCGCAACCGCTTTGCCACGCGCTCCGCCATATGGACGCTGCGATGTCGTCCCCCGGTGCAGCCGAAAGCAACCGTCACATAGGATTTGCCCTCTGCTTGGTAGCGGGGGATCAGGCCGATAAGCAGGTCCTCTATGCGGCTGGCGACATCCTCATAAGCGGGGTCCTGCGCGATGTAATCGGAGACCGGCCGATCCAGCCCGCTCATGGGCCGCAAGCTGTCCACCCAGTGCGGGTTGCGAAGGAAGCGCATGTCGAACATCAGGTCGGCATTGCGCGGAACCCCGCGGGCGAAACCGAACGACATCACGGAAAGTGTCGGTCCGCTGGCGTCAGTATCCCCGAAGCGCGCGCGTAGGTCCCCCTTCAGGTCGTTGCTGGTAAAGGCGCTCGTATCGACGACATGATCGGCCCAGCGACGAAGCGGTGCCATCAGTTCGCGCTCGCGGGCAATGCCGTCTGCCGCCGGCCGGTCGAGTGCCAGTGGATGGCGACGACGTGTCTCGGAGAAGCGGCGTTCGAGCTCGGTACCGACGCAATCGAGGAACAGGGTCGCGATCTCCGCCCCTTGTTCACGCATCTCCTTGATTCGCGTCACGATTGCCTCTGCGTCGAAGCCGCGCGTCCGGCTGTCGATCCCAAAGGCGAGGGGGCGGGCGTCGTGTGTGCCCTGCGGTGCTTCCGTTGCCAGCAAACGGTTCAGCAGGCGCAACGGCATGTTGTCCACCACTTCCCACCCCATATCCTCGAGCGTGTTGAGCGCAGTCGACTTGCCCGCGCCGGACATGCCGGTCACCAGAAGGATGCGGGTCGGGCGGGGCTGTTTCACTCTGCTGTTCCAATATGGGACAATGCCATTTCGACCTTTATGGGGGCCGAAGCCTCCCGTCCTTCAAGTGTCAGAAGCGGAATATCGATCCCCAGTATTTGCCGCGTCCGTCCCCGTTCCGGCAGCCGCGTCGGCTCTCCAAGTGTAACGATCAGTGCAACATCGGCCTTCGCTTCGTACGGCACCTCGACAATGCCGAGACCGCGAACCTCGATTTTGCCAGCAATGTTCGCTGGCGCCGAGGCTACAATGGATGAGCCAAGCCGGCGTACGAAGCTATAATCGTCGCTCACCAGAACCGCCCCCCGATCTATCAGTCGCAGGGCGAGATCCGATTTTCCGGCACCCGAAACGCCTTCGATCAGCACGGCACGTCCTCCGACGGCAACGGTTGTCGCGTGAAGCATATCGGACGAGAGAATAGCCACGTGTCTCCCTAGCCCTGGGTCAAGCTTCCGGCAATCGGATGGCGAACCGTGTTCCCTGTCCGGAAGGCGGATCCTCCACCCCGATGGACCCGCCCATGGCTTCGACGATCGTCTTGGCGATCGCCAAACCGAGTCCGGAATGCCGCGCAAAGTCGCCGTCCGGACGCTCTGAATGAAAGCGTCGGAAAATGGCGTCGCGCCGGTCTGCCGCGATGCCGGGTCCGTGGTCGTCGACGAAAACGGCGACGTCATCTCCCGATCGCGCCGCGGATAGCGAAACGCCAGTGCCTGGCGGCGAAAAGGACAGAGCGTTGTCGATCAGGTTCTCGATGGCGCGTACGAGCCGTGCCTGATCGCCCAGCACGCGTAGCTGCCCCCTGAGCCTCGTGAACGTGACCGAGGCTCCATCGGGTGCCCGTCGAAGTTCGCGGGCGGAAACAACATCGTCCAGCATGGAAGCAATATCGATGCTTTCGAATCTCGTGCGTGACAGCTCGCCGTCGAGCCGGGAAAGCTCGGCGATGTCGGTCACGGACCGGTCCAGACGGCGCACGTCTTCCGACAGGATAGCATGGAGTTGCGCCGTAACGGCCGGATCAGACGTCTTGCCGAGGCTCTCGACCGCAGAGGCCATTGACGCCAGCGGGTTCTTGAGTTCGTGTGCGACGTCGGCAGCAAAAGCTTCAGTTGCGTCGATCCGTTCGCGCAGTGCCTGGGTCATATCGGACACGGCGCGTGCAAGCATGCCGATCTCGTCGTTTCGATCCGGCAAGCGGGGCACGATGACGTCCCGCGAGCGTCCGAGCCGCACCCTTATGGCGGCCTGCGCCAATCGGCGCAGGGGCATGACAATCGTGCGAGCCAGGAACAACGACAGTGCTATAGAGAGGAAAAGCGTGCCCAGAACGATTATTGCCAGACGAAAGCGCTCGGCGCGGACGAGGCGGGTAACGTCGCGCGCGTTGCCCACGCTCAGGACAAACCGCGTCCGCTCAAGATTGACCGCCGCGGCAGCGGTGACGATCAGGGTCCGGTCGGGGGCGAGCCAAACGCGCGAAGCGACCGTCGACCCTGTCATCACGCTCTGTAGCTCGGGCCAGTCCTTTGCCCTGTCGCCCGCATCGACGAAGGGGTCCGGCACGTTCGCGCCTACGATCCGTTCGGCGACCCGATCCACCCAGCGGGCGCCTTCGTTATCCCAAGGTTCGTCGGCCCGCCCGTCGAAGCCATAGGTTCTGGGACCAGTCGCCCAGCTGTCGAGCAGCTGCTTGCCCGTATTGTCGAAGAGGCGCAGCCGGTCGCCCGACCTCTTTCCCAGTGTCTCGATCAGCGCCTGTCGCGCGCGACGCGGCGCTGCGTTGATGGCTGCCGCCGCAATCTGAGCTTCGCCTTCCGCCTGGGCGCGTCGTTCCTCGATCAGCCTGACCCGGAAATTGTCGAGATAAAACAGGCTGCCGGCCATCAGCACCAGCGCGACGATATTGACTGCCAAAATGCGCCGGGTCAGCGAGCCGCGCCCCTGCCACGGCGCGATAGGCTCATCAGCCATCGGTGAAACGGTAACCGGCACCGTAGAGCGTGTCGATCGCATCGAAAGCCGGGTCCACGGCCTTGAACTTGCGGCGGATGCGCTTGATGTGGCTGTCGATGGTGCGATCGTCGACATAAACGTCGTCGTGATAGGCAACGTCGAGCAACTGGTTGCGGCTCTTTACGACATCGGGACGGCTGGCCAGCGCTTCCAGAATCAGGAATTCTGTTACCGTCAGTGCGACTTCGCGCTCGTCCCAATGCACGCGGTGCCGTTGCGGATCCATCGACAGCCTTCCCCTCAGAATTGGCTCGCCCGTTCCCGCAGACTCGGGATCGCTGTCTGCTCGCGAAAACTCGACCCGCCGAAGAATGGCTCGGATCCGGGCGATAAGCAGGGCCTGCGAAAACGGCTTGGCGATATAGTCGTCGGCCCCGGTGGCCAGCCCTTCGGCCTCATCGCTTTCCTGATCCTTTGAGGTCAGCAAAATTACGGGAAGCGCGGATGTCGTTCGAAGACGCCGCAGCAGTTCGAGACCGTCAAGCTTGGGCATTTTGATATCGCAGACGGCAAGGTCCGGCGGGTTATCGATCAGAGCCTTCAGGGCGACCTCGCCATCCGTGTAGACGCGGGTCACGAATCCTTCGGCCTGCAGCGCAACGGCAACCGAAGTGAGTATGTTGCGGTCGTCATCGACCAGTGCGATCGTCGCAGCCATGACTCTCAAATGCCCCCGCTGCGGCATCATGGCAAGGCAATCCAGCCATCGGCTCTGGTAACGCTATCAGCCGAGTTGGGACGGTTTTAGCGCCCTGCAAAGCTTGCGTTTCACGGATCATGCTCGCAATGCCCCACGTCAGATACGTATTTCAGACATAGGGTAACCGACGTGACACCTTCGACTTACGACCTTGCGCAGCAGGGAATCGCAACCTCCGCCAAGCTCCATTGGAACCTGATCACCGCACCGCTGGTCGAACTGGCGGTACAGCGCGGCGAGGGGCATCTGGCGAAGGATGGTCCGCTTGTCGTCAAGACCGGTGCGCACACCGGACGGAGCGCGCAGGACAAGTTTTTCGTCCGCGATGCGACGACCGAGGACACGATCTGGTGGAGTCAGGCCAACAAGAGCATGACACCCGCCCAGTTTGCCGCGTTGAAGGAAGACTTTTACGCTGCGCTCGCAAGCAAGGACGATCTGTTCGTCCAGGACCTGTTCGGTGGGTCGCAGCCCGAGCACCGCGTCAACGTCCGGGTTATCAACGAGCTCGCATGGCATAATCTGTTTATCCGGACCTTGCTCGTGCGTCCCGACAACGCTGCACTGGCCGATTTCCGGCCGGAGTTCACGATCATCGACCTGCCGAGCTTTCGAGCCGATCCTGCCCGGCATGGCTGCCGCAGCGAGACGGTGATCGCGGTCAACTTCACCGAAAAGCTGATCCTGATCGGTGGGACCGCCTATGCCGGCGAAATGAAGAAGTCGGTATTCGGCATCCTCAACTACAAGCTGCCGGTCGAGGGCATCATGCCCATGCACTGCTCAGCCAATATCGGCCCGGACGGGGACACGGCTGTATTCTTCGGTCTTTCCGGCACCGGCAAGACCACGTTGAGCGCCGACGCTAGCCGCACGCTGATCGGCGACGACGAGCATGGCTGGTCGGACACGGCGGTCTTCAACTTCGAGGGCGGTTGCTATGCCAAGATGATCCGGCTGTCGGCCGAGGCCGAGCCCGAGATTTTCGCAACGACCAAGCGCTTCGGCACGGTCCTCGAAAACGTCGTCATGGATCCGGAGACGCGCGAGCTCGACTTCGACGATGCGACGCTGGCGGAGAACAGCCGGGGGTCTTATCCGATCGACTTCATCCCCAATGCCAGCAAGGACAACCTCGGGCCGCCGCCGAAGACGGTCATCATGCTCACCGCCGATGCCTATGGCGTGCTCCCCCCGATCGCGCGACTGACGCCGGATCAGGCGATGTACCACTTCCTCTCGGGTTACACGGCACGAGTCGCCGGAACCGAGATCGGCGTCACCGAACCGCAGGCGACATTCTCGACCTGCTTCGGCGCACCGTTCATGCCGCGCCATCCGAGTATCTATGGCAATTTGCTGAAGGAGCGGATCGCCAAGGGCGGCGTCACGTGCTGGCTGGTCAACACCGGCTGGACCGGCGGCAAGGCGACGATGCCCGGCATCAACCGCATGCCGATCAAGGCGACGCGTGCGCTGCTCAACGCGGCGCTCGACGGCAGCCTCAACAACGCCGAATTCCGAAAGGATCCGAACTTCGGCTTCGATGTGCCCGTGGCAGTGCCGGGCATCGACAGTGCGATGCTCGACCCGCGGCAGGCCTGGTCCGACAAGGCCGAATATGACCGGACGGCAGCCAAGCTGGTCGGTGAGTTCATCGACAATTTCGTGCAGTTCGAAGACCACGTCGACGAGGGCGTCCGACAATCGGCCCCGAAGCTGTTGGAAACCGCCTGAAGCGCCCGGTTATCGTCCGGGCTGATACCGAAAGCCCGGACATGACCGACCCTTCACCTCGCCTGTTCAAGACCGATGCAGAGATCCGCCGCATCGGCGTCGGCCTGCTCGACCGCAGCCTGCCGCGCGCCGACTGGACGCACGAGGCGCATCTTGCCGCCTGCCACTGGATCGTCACCGACAGGCCCGACATCGACCCCGAGCGCGACATGCGCGGCATCATATCCGGCTATAACGCCGCCGTCGGGGGCGTGAACGACGACACCCAGGGCTATCACGAGACGATCACGCGCTGTTTCATTCATGCGGTGCGCCTGCAGGTCGCGACAGGCGGGGGGCGACCATTGGTCGAACGGGTCAACGCCTTGCTCGCGTCGCCGTTCGGCAGTCGCGACTGGCCCTTGGCATTCTTCAGTCGCGAGCGCCTTTTCTCCGTGGCGGCGCGTCGCGAATTCGTCGAGCCCGACCTCGCGCCGCTGCCGCCAGTCTGACGAGCGCGGCATTTGCCGACTGTCACGATCAAGCCGCAAATGCTAAGTACCGGTACTGAAACGAAAGGACCGACAGCATGAGCATATTGGACACGATCATGGGCGCCGTCGGCGGCAGCGCGGGCGAAGCGGTCGAACAGCAGGTTGCTAGCATGATCGCGCAGAAAATGGGCCTCGATCCTGCGATGGTCCAGTCGGCGGTCGGCGCCTTGATGCAGAACCATACGCAGCCGAACGATACGGTCCAGGCGGCAGCAGAACAGACTGGTGTTGCGCCCGACGTCATGAGCCAGATCATGGCGCACATCGGCGGCGAGGGCGCACTGGGCTCGCTGATCGGCCATGCCACGAGCGGCTCGGCGGCAGAGGCCGGCGTTGCGGGCGCGCTTGGCGGGATGCTAGGCGGCCTGATGGGCGGCACCAAGAGCTGAAACGAGCGGTTTGAACCCTGGCACAAAGGTCACAACCGTCCCGCGATCTCGCTGGAATCCTCCGGTGAGCCGTGGCAAAACAGCGGCAGGCTGAAGCCCGGGGGCGGTGGTTCTACGGCGGAAAAGAGCGGCGCCGAATTCGGCGTTTCGAAACATGCAGAGCCGCGGCCGTGTAGGACAGCGAAATCGTGTCGGCGTCGTCAGACGCGTTCGACGAGCAGGACGACCCCTTCCGCCCCGATGACCCGCAACCGGTCGCCGACGGTCGCCTCCGCTCCCCGCGCGGACCAGACGCCGTCGCCGACCTTCACGCGTCCTTGCAAGGCATCCACCGGCTCGACCGCCGTCACGATGGTGCCGACAAGACGTGCGCTCTTGTCGTTGAGCAGCGGGTCGGCGCTGACGATCGGATTATGCGACAGGTATTTGCGCCCCGCATAGATCGCGGCGACGCTTGCCACGGCGAAGATGAGGAATTGGGCAATCTCGCCAATGGGCAGCAGCAGGGCGAGAACGCCGGTGAGTGCCGCAGCCGCGCCAATCCAGATGAGAAACACACCCGGCACAAGCATTTCGGCGATCGCAAGCAGGGCGCCCGCGATCATCCACAGCCAATGGTCGGCAAGACCGAAGGGACCGTTCACTGTCCTGATCCTCCCGTCGGCTCCTCGAACGGCCCGCGGCGGCGGGGTGGTGGCGGCGGCGCTGCCGTCCGGTCGCCGAACGCCTCTTTCGCCAGTTCGCCGATGCCGCCGAGCGTGCCGATCAGCTGTGTCGCCTCGACCGGGAACAGGATCGTCTTGGCATTCGGCGAGGTCGCGAACAGGCCGACCGCCTCGACATATTTCTGCGCGATGAAATAGTTGAGCGACTGGCTGCTGCCGTTCTCGATGGCAGTCGACACCAGCCGGGTCGCCTCGGCTTCGGCCTGGGCCGAGCGCTCGCGTGCCTCGGCATCGCGGAACGCGGCTTCCTTGCGGCCTTCCGCCTCGAGGATCTGCGACTGCTTCTGCCCCTCGGCGCGGTTGATGTCGTTCTGTCGCGCCGCTTCGGACTTGAGGATCGTCGCGCGCTTCTCACGCTCGGCCTTCATCTGGCGGGTCATCGCGTTGACGATGTCGGCTGGCGGGCGGATGTCCTTCAGCTCGATGCGCGTGATCTTCACGCCCCAGGCCTCGGTCGCCAGATCGATGATGCTGAGCAACCGCCCGTTGATCTCGTCGCGCTTCGACAGCGTCTCGTCGAGGTCCATGCTGCCCATGACGGTGCGCAGGTTGGTCGTGGTGAGCTGCATGACGGCGAGGTACAGGTCGCTGACTTCATAGGCGGCCTTGGCCGCGTTGAGCACCTGAAAGAACACCACGCCGTCCACCGCGACCATCGCGTTGTCCTTGGTGATGATTTCCTGTCCGGGGATGTCGAGCACCTGTTCCATCATGTTCACCTTGCGCCCGACGCGGTCGATGAACGGAAAGATCAGCGTCAGCCCGGGCTGCGCGACCGCGGTGAACTTGCCGAACCGCTCGATGGTGTATTGATAGCCCTGTCGGACCATCTTCACCGCCATCATGACATACACGATGCCCAGCAGCGCAATCGTGATGACCAGATATTCCATGAACTTCTCTCCCCGCGACTGGCGCGCAGTATCGCGGGTCGAGCGGGGCGCGCCAAGCGGAATCGGCACGACTGGCGCACGCCCCCGCACGCGGTTACATGGACCGCCACGACTCGCCAGAACCATAGGGGCATCGCTTGGCTTTCGACATTCCGCTCGGGCTTACCTTCGACGACGTGCTGCTGCAGCCGGGCGCGTCCAACGTACTGCCCAGCCAGGCCGATACGCGGACGCGGATCACGCGCGACATCACGCTGAATATTCCGATCCTGTCATCGGCGATGGACACCGTGACCGAGGCCGACATGGCGATCGTCATGGCGCAGCTGGGCGGGCTCGGCGTGCTGCATCGCAACCTGACGCTCGAGGAACAATGCGCCGCCGTCCGGCAGGTCAAGCGCTTCGAAAGCGGCATGGTCGTCAATCCGATCACCATCTATCCCGACCAGACGCTGGCCGACGCGCGCATGCTGATGGAGCGGCACAAGATCTCGGGGATCCCCGTCGTCGAGGCTTCGGGGAAGCTGGTCGGCATCCTGACCAACCGCGACGTGCGCTTTGCCGGCAACCCGAACCAGCCGGTCAGCGAACTGATGACGAGCCAGAACCTCGCCACCGTCACGGCGGGCGTCGGCGAAGACGAGGCACGGCGGCTGTTGCACCAGCGCCGGATCGAGAAGCTGCTGGTGGTGGACGAGGACTATCGCTGCGTCGGCCTGATCACGGTCAAGGACATCGAAAAGGCGGTCACCTATCCCGACGCGACCAAGGACGGCACGGGTCGCCTGCGTGTGGCCGCCGCAACCACGGTGGGCGATGCCGGGTTCGAACGGACCGAAGCGCTGATCGACGCCGAATGCGACCTGATCGTCATCGATACGGCGCACGGCCATTCGAGCATGGTCGCCGCTGCGGTCGAGCGGGTGCGCAAATTATCGAACAGCGTTCAGATCGTGGCCGGTAACGTCGCTACCGGCGAAGCGACGCGCGCGCTCATTGGCGCGGGCGCTGACGCGGTGAAGGTCGGGATCGGCCCGGGCAGCATCTGCACGACGCGGGTCATAGCGGGCGTAGGGGTGCCGCAGCTGACGGCGATCATGGAAAGCGCCGAGGAAGCGGCCAAGTCGGGTGTGCCAATCATCGCCGACGGGGGGCTGCGGACCTCGGGCGACGTGGCCAAGGCGCTGGCGGCGGGCGGTGCAGCGGTCATGGTCGGGTCACTGCTTGCAGGGACGACCGAGGCGCCCGGAGAAAGCTTTCTTTATCAAGGGCGTGCGTATAAATCCTACCGCGGCATGGGAAGCGTGGGCGCAATGGCGCGTGGTTCTGCCGACCGTTATTTCCAGCAGGACATCAAGGACCAGCTCAAGCTCGTTCCCGAAGGGATCGAGGGGCAGGTCGCCTATAAGGGCCCGGCCAAGGACGTGATCCACCAGCTCGTGGGTGGGGTGAAGGCGGCCATGGGCTATACCGGCGCGGCGACGATCGCGGACTTGCAGAAGCGTGCGCGTTTCGTTCGGATCACCGGGGCAGGCCTGCGTGAAAGCCATGTCCATGACGTGACCATCACGCGCGAAGCGCCGAATTACCCCACGCGGTGACCCCCTCAGCCCGACTTCAATCCGCGATCGAGATCCTCGACCTCATCCTTGCATCCTCGCGCGACAATGGTGCGGCGGCGGACACGATTATCGCCAAGTGGTTCTCGACAAGGCGTTTTGCCGGATCGAAGGACCGGCGCGCAGTGCGCGACCTCGTCTATATGGCCATCCGCCAGTTCGGCGAGATGCCGGTGAGCGCGCGTTCGGCATTCGGGCGGCTGGCGGATTATGATCCCGATCTGGCGCCGCTGTTCGATGGCTCGCCCTATGGTCCCGCGCCGCTCGAAGATGGCGAAGTGCGCGACCAGCCTGTGCCGATGCCGGCGTGGCTTGCCCGGATGATTCCCGAGGTCGAGCACGTCGCGTTGCTCGAGCGTGCCCCGCTCGACCTGCGTGCCAACCGCCTGAAATCGACTCGGGAGGCATTGATGGCGGTGTGGCCCGAGGCGACGGCGATCGCCCACACCGAAGATGGCCTGCGCTTTACCGAGAATTTTGCCGTCGAAGCCAGCGAGCAATGGCGTGACGGGCTGGTCGAAGTGCAGGACGCCGGCAGCCAGATGATCGTCGAGGGGTGCGCGGTCGCGGCGGGCATGACCGTCGTCGACCTGTGCGCCGGTGGCGGTGGCAAGACGCTGGCGCTGGCGTCGGCGATGCGCGGCGAGGGGCGGCTGATCGCGGCGGACACTGACAAGCGTCGGTTGTCGCAGCTGCCGGACCGCGCCGCGCGCGCGGGCGCTACGGTCGAGATCCAGCTGCTCGACGGCGGCCATGAGGCGGAGAACCTGGCGCCGCTGGTCGGGCAGGCCGATGTCGTGCTCGTCGATGCGCCCTGTTCGGGGAGCGGCACGCTGCGGCGCAATCCGGAAGCGCGCTGGCGGTTGCAGCCGGGGCGGCTGGACAAGCTCGTCCAGACCCAGCGCCATGTGCTCGACCTGGCGGTGCCATTGGTCAAGCCGGGCGGGGCGATCGTCTATGCCGTCTGCTCGCTGATCGCCCGCGAAGGGGCAGGGCAGATCGACGCCTTCCTCGCGCGTTACCCGGGGTGGGTGACCGCGGCCCCGTTCGACAATGGCCGCCCTGCGGGCAAGGGGCGCGTCCTGTCTCCCGGGCACGACGGCACCGATGGTTTTTTCGTCGCGCGACTGGTTTCGCCGTGCTAGCCTGACCGCCTAATATGCTTCTGGAGCTCGCCATGCGTTTTACCCCGCCCGCCATCGGGATTGCCCTCCTCCTGGCGACGGTATCGAGCGTCAGTTACAGCCAGCGCCCCGATGCCGCGATCGACCCCCGGTCGATGCTGCTGGTGGCGGAAGCGAAGTCGGAGCTCGCGGCAGGTCGGCTGGACCCAGCCAATGACGCGCTCGAATCCGCACTTGCTGTCGATCCGCGCAACCGCGGCGCCTTTGCACTTCTCGCCGAGGTCGCCCAGAAACAAGGGCTGCCCGGCAAGGCGATCCGCCTTTATCGCGAATCCTTGCTGATCGAGCCTAACGACATCGCTGCACTTGCCGGGCAGGGCGAGGCCATGGTCGCCAAGGGTGCCGTGACGAAGGCGAAGGAAAATCTCGCACGGATCAAGACGTTGTGCGTCGGTGCCTGCCCCGACGGCATGCGGCTTGCCGCCGTCATCGAAAAGGGGCCGCCGCCGGTCGTTCAGTCCGCGCAAGCTGCTCCTGTAGCGCCGGTGGCAACGCCGCGCTGAATCGACGTTCCGGCCTAGCCCAGTATTCGGGCGACGCGGACGAATTCGTCGACCGACAGGGTTTCCGCGCGACGGGTCGTATCGATGCCAGCCTCTTCCATCGCTGCAAGTGCGCCGGGCATACCCCTGACCGAAGCGCGCAGCATCTTGCGCCGCTGGCCGAACGCGGCTGCCGTCAGTCGTTCGAGTGTGGAGGCGCGGACACTCTCGGGCGCTGCCCTGGGGACGAGGTGCACGACGGCCGACATCACCTTGGGCGGCGGGGTAAAGGCGGCTCGATTGACGCGCATCGCGATGCGGGCGTCGCAACGCCACTGTGACAGGATGCTCAGCCGGCCATAGGCATCGGTATCGGGCGCGGCGACGATGCGCTCGGCAACCTCGGCCTGGAACATAAGGGTAAGCGACGCCCAGCGGGGGGGCCATGCCTCCCCCGAGAGCCAGTCGACGAACAGCGCCGTGCCGATGTTGTAGGGCAGGTTCGCGACGATATGGCCGCCCTGGGGCAGGAGGTCGGGCAGGGGCAGCGCGAGCGCATCGCCCTCGACCACGCGCAACTGGCCCGGATGCGCGTCGCCCAGTTCGGCAAGCGCGGGGAGGCAGCGGCGGTCCCGCTCGACCGCTATTACTGTCGCGCCGGCATCGATCAGGGCGCGGGTCAGGCCGCCGGGGCCGGGGCCGACTTCGTAGACCGGCACGCCCTTCAGATCCCCGGGGACGCGAGCGATACGGTCGAGCAATTGGGCATCGAGGAGGAAGTTCTGGCCCAGCGCCTTCGATGCCGACAACCCGTGACGCGATATGACGTCGCGTAGCGGCGGCCGCGCCGGTGTCACGCTGCGCGGGTAGCGGCTGCCTCGGCCGCCAGCCGGATCGCGGCGATCATGGCGCCCGGGTTCGCGATATTGCGACCGGCGATGGCGAATGCCGTGCCGTGGTCGGGCGATGTGCGGATGATCGGCAGGCCGAGCGTGACGTTGACGCCTTCGTCGAAATGCAGCGCCTTCAACGGGATCAGTGCCTGGTCGTGATACATGCAGATCGCCGCGTCATAGGTGGCGCGCGCGCGGGGGTGAAACAGCCCGTCGGCGGCGACCGGCCCCATCGCGTCGATCCCTTCGGCACGGAGCTGCTCGACGGCCGGGATGATGATGTCGAGTTCCTCGCGCCCGATCATGCCCGACTCGCCGGCATGGGGGTTGAGGCCGGCGACGGCGAGACGGGGCGACATCACCCCGAAATCGCGTTCCAGTCCCCGGGCAGTGGCGCGCGCCTTTGCCACGATCAGTTCGATGCTGAGGGTGGCGGCAACATCGGCGAAGGGAATGTGTGTCGTCACTGGCACGACTCGAAGGGTAGGGCCAGCGAGCATCATCACGGCATTTTCGGGCGAGACGCCGCAGCGCTCGGCAACGAACTCGGTCTGGCCGGGGTGGGTAAAGCCAATGGCATAGAGCTGGGCCTTCGATACCGGCGCCGTGACCAGCGCGCAGGCGGCGCCGGACTTGGTCAGGCCGGTTGCGAGCTCGAGCGACGACAGCGCGCAGCGGGCACCTTCGACATCGGGTTTGCCCGCAGTGATCCGGCCACCGTCGGCGATATGCAGGATGGGCAGGGCATCGGGAAACACGCCGGCGGCTTCTTCCGGCGACGAGATGCGCGCGACCGGGCCCGTCCATCCGTGGCCGAACGACGCGGTGTCCCCGACGGCGAAGAAGGGTGCGAGACCCGATTCCATCCGCTGACCCCAGGCCTTGCCGACGATTTCGGGACCGATCCCGGCAGGATCGCCCAGTGCAACGGCGATCGCGGACAAGGGATCAGCGATAATCGACCACCGCGTCGCGGCGCAGGTCGCGCAGATAGCGCTGGGCGCGCTGGTTTACGCGCGTTTCCTCGATCTGCGCGCGCAACTGGTCGGGCGAGGGGCCGGAGGCAGCGCGCGCCTCGTCGCGGCCACACAGGACGAGGACGCGGATGCCCTCGGCCTTGGAACCAAAAACGGGTGTTGCCTGTCCGACGCTCAGTTTCAGAAGCATTTCCTGCAGCGGGGCGGGAAGGTCGCGAACCTTGACTGCGTCATTGTCAACGACCTCGGCACTTTGCGCCTTGGCAACTTCATCCACCTTGCCGCAGCCGCCCATCGTCTGGGTCGCCTTGGCAAAGGCTTCGGCGCGGGCAGTTGCGTCGGCCTCGCTCATCGTCGGCGAGAACTTCACCGACATCTGGCGCAGGTTCAGCTGGGCGTCGCGCGGATCGGCGGTCAACACCTGCCGGCTGTCGGCGAGATAGAGGATCGAGAAACCGCCCGGCGTCGAAATGGGGCCGGCGATCTGTCCGACCGACAATTCCTGCACGGCCGCCGCCAGGCTATCGGGCAGCTGCGGCGCACGGACCCAGCCGAGATCGCCACCGACCACAGCCGTCGATGCTTCCGAGAACTGGCGGGCATAGGCAGGGAAGGACCCGCCCTGCTTGACCTGTTCGATGATCTTGCGCGCGTTGGCCGCAACCTCGTTCTGGTTCTCCGGCGTCGACGACAGGTAGAGTTCGCTGACGCGGTATTCTTTCGTGCCCTTCAGCGCCTCGAGCCGCTCGATCACGGCCTGAACCTCTTCGTCGCTGACGTTGACAAAAGGTTCGACGCGCCGGCGGAGCAGGCGGCTCCACGCCAGTTCACCCTCGATCTGGCGTTTGATCGATTTGTCGGACGATCCCTGTTCGCGAAGATAGGCGCTCATCGCCTCGGGCGTGCGCTTGAAATTGCGCGAAACGCGGGCGTAGCTCTGGTCGATCTCATCGCGCGTAATCTTGACGTCGTTCGCCTTGGCTTCCTGAATCTCGAGCGTTTCGTCGATCAGGTTGCGCAGGATCTGAAGTTTCAGCCGCTCCCGCTCGTCATCCGCGATCTTGCCGCCATTGGCGATCACGATTAGCGCTAGCCGCTGGTCGATGTCGGTCCCGGTAATGATTTCGCCATTGATGATCGCCGTCGCCTTGCGGACGTGCGGGTCGTTCTTGCCGAAGAGGGTGATCTCAGCCGGCAGGTTGAGGTTGGCGGCCGAAGGCACTTCCTTGGAGTCGGGAACAATCTGGGCAGTCGAGAGGACCGGCGCACCGAGCGCCACCGCCAGCACGGCCAGTGCCGCACCCTGTGCAAGTCGTTTCAAGCTTCGCGTTCCAATTCTGTTGCACAACTTCATTTGGCCGCCTGTGACAGGGCCATGCTGAACGCGATGTTAGCGGCCTAGGTTTCGGAATGCCAGCCTGAGCAGAAACGAGTCACCCCGCTGCGCGTCGCCGCTGGTGTCATAATCGCGCCTCCAGGTGAAACCGATGTCGAGGCAGTCGTCGGTATAGGCAATGCCGAGCCTGTGCCGAACGGGCTGGTAGCCTGTCGCGATCGACAGCGGGTCTTCTGCCCTGTCGGTGAGGTCGACCGTGGCGGAGCCGAATACCGAGACGAAACGCGTGACCTGAACGCGCCCGCCGACACGGACTTCCTCGCGGTCGCGCAAATCCTCGAGCGTGGAGGAGATGTTACGGTTGAGCCGCAGGTATCCGATCAGCGCATAGGTCCGCGCATCGCCGATGGTCGCGTCGATCTCGTTCCGCCGCAAGGCGAGCCCGTCCTTGTCGAGCCGGTATCGGTGGGTCAGCGAGATGACGTCGCGATAGCGGATGGTGGTGCGACCGACGATGTCGGAAGTGCGATCGGTCAGGCCGGTCCCGTCCGGGAACAGCGAGGGCTTGGCCGTCAGCCGATAGCTTTGCCCGACGGTTGCCGCGACCGAGAAACGGGGGGCGTCGAAGTTCCAGTCGACGCCATAGGTGATGCGCGTGCCATCCTCCCAACGGTCGTATCCTGGGAAGCGGTTCAGCGCGAAGAGGTTGCTATCTTCGAGGTCGACCGATCGCGCGTCTTCATTGGGGATAAACAGATTGGCCGTCGGCGGCGAGGCAACGATCTGGAACCGGGGCGTCAGCCGCTGCGTGCCGCCCCAGATGGTACCTACGAAAGGCCAGCGGATCTCGGCGGCGACCGCGCCTATGGCACGCCCCTGCCAGCCGGTGTTTCCGCGATACTGGACCGTCGTCGTGAGATCGTTCTGCTTGCTGTTGTAGACGTCGGCGCGACCATAGGCGGTGAGGATGATTTCCTGGCCCAGGTTGGTTAGGCGACGCAGGTCCCAGCGTGCACCGGCAAAAGCCCGTTGCGTGTCCTGCCCCTGGGTGCGGGCAAGGGCCAGCGAGTTGAGCTGCAGTTCGACCCGCCCGCCGACGATCGGGTCTTCGAACCGACGGCGATAATCGATTTCAGGAAGGGCGACTGGAATCGTACCCTGTACCACACCCGCGCGCAGCGTCTGGACGGCCCATCCGGACAGCGAGAAATAGCTGTCGCGATCGATCCTTTCGAGCGCGAAGGTGGAGCGCAGCTTGTCGTCGTAGGAAAGGTCGTAGCGGCGGAGCAGCGTCCGGTCGGTGACGCGCCGGACGGAGGCCGTTACGCTCCACAACGGGTCGAGCTGAAACTTGCCCGAGGCGTCGAGATAGCCGCGAAACTGGTTGGTACCGGTCAGCGTATTGGCGACCAGGCGCCGACTGTAGGTCACGAAGCCCCCGACTCTGTACGCGCCGTCCTCAGTCAGGGCGCGATAGGTCCCCTCCAGTGCGGGCGGCGCGGCCGAGAAAAAACGTGGCGTCAGCGTCAGATCGCGGTTGGGCGACAGCCGGAAATAATAGGGCAGGTCGACCCGCACACCATTGGTCCGGGTGTATTGGATATTGGGGATCAGCAACCCGTTGCCGCCGCCGCTGCCGGTCGGGACGACCAGCCCCGGCAGGACGGCGATCGGAATGCCGAATATGTCGAGCCGGGCGCCATTGAAGCGGATGCGCTTGCGCACCGGGTCGTAGATCACCCGGACCGCCGAAATCTTCCACGAAGGGTTTTTAGGGCAGCCGTTGCTGTCGATGACCGGGCAAGGCGAATAAGCGGCATTCTGCAGCGTGGAAATCCCGTTTTCCTGCACGCCGCGCCGCGCCGAGATCCGCCCGCCGTCGATGAGGACGATCAGCAGATTGTCGACCATGCCGTCTTTCAGCGTATCCGTCAGTTCGACCGAGTCGCCATAAGCGATGTCGCCCCCGGGATTGACGATCCGGACATTGCCGATCGCGCGGACCTGCCCCGTCTTACGGTTCCAGACGACGCGGTCGGCCCGTACCCGGTTGCCCTCGCGCGACATGCGAACGTCGCCGTTGGCCGTCACGACATCGGCCTCGCTCTGATATTCGAGGGTATCGGCGGCGAAGTCGATCTGTTCGGCGGGCTTGTCGCTTTCCGGCGGTGTTGCTTCCGCCAGCTTCGCGGTTTGGGCGAAGGCGGGACTCGTCGCGGCCATCCACAGGCCTGCCGCCGCTCCCAAAACCCTTACCGTTCTTGCCACACAGCCTCGCACGCACTGGAGAGCGGTCACACCTGTCGTGCGCCGGATCACAGCGGGCCTATCGCACCGGTCTGGGGGCCAAGGCAATCGGGCTTTTGCACGCGTCACCTTGCCCAGCTAACAGCAACGTCTTGCCGAGTCGGTAACTTCCGGCCGCCACCTTCAAGGAATGCCCCTCCCCATGAATGTCGAATTCGCCGCTACCCGTCCCGAAAATGCCACGACACTCGTCCTTGCCGTTGCCAAGGGCGCACTCGCCGAGCGCATAGCCGCGGAAGGCAATCTGGACGGTCTCCGCGCTGCCGCCTCGCTGGCCCGGTTCGAGGGCGAGGCCGGCAGCATCGCCGAGCACAGCGAATCCCGTGGTGGCGTCGCGCGCCGGGTGCTGTTGCTCGGTACGGGGAGCGGCAGCGAAAGCGATGCCGTCAAGGCCGGGGCAGCGCTGACGGCGAAGCTGCTGACGTCGGGCGAGACGACGCTTGCCCTCGACGCGGCAGGGATCGCGACGCCGGTTCTGATGCGGTTGCTTGAAGGAGCGGTACTGCGCGGCTGGCGCTACGACCGCTATCGCACGCGCCTTCCGGCGGCGCACAAGCCGACGCTCGAAAAGATCGTCGTGACGGGCGCGAACGGCGACGCTGGCGCAGCCTGGACGCGCACCGCAGCGGTCGTCGAGGGCGTGCGATTTGCGCGCGAACTGGTCACCGAACCGGCGAACATCATCTACCCCGAAAGCTTCGTCGAACGCTGCCAGCGGATGGCGGCGCTCGGCATCGAACTTCAGGTCCTCGACGAGGATGCCATGCAGGCAGCAGGCATGGGCGCGCTGCTGGGCGTCGGGCAGGGGTCCGAGCGCCCCTCTCGCCTGCTCGTCATGAAGTGGGACGGGACCGGCGGCGCCGCGCCGACGCCCGTGGTCTTCGTCGGCAAGGGCGTGACCTTTGATACCGGCGGCATTTCGCTCAAACCGCCAGCCGGCATGGAAGACATGAAGTGGGACATGGGCGGCGCGGCGGCCGTGGCCGGCGCAATGATGGCGCTCGCCGGACGCAAGGCGAAGGCGCATGTGGTCGGCGTCTGCGGCCTTGTGGAGAACATGCCCGACGGCAAGGCTCAGCGCCCCGGGGATGTCGTGACGTCGATGTCGGGCCAGACGATCGAGGTCATCAACACCGACGCCGAGGGGCGGCTGGTGCTGTGCGACGCGATCACCTGGGTGCAGAAGAACTACAGCCCCAAAGTGCTCGTGGACCTGGCCACGCTGACCGGTGCGATGATCGTGTCGCTCGGCCATGAACATGGCGGCATCTTCGCGAACGACGATGCGCTTGCGACCCAGCTGGTATCGGCAGGTAGTGCGGTCGGCGACCCCTTGTGGCGGATGCCGCTGGGCGAGGCGTACAACAAGCTGATCGACAGCCCCATCGCCGACATGAAGAACGTGGGTCCCCGCGAAGGGGGCAGCATCACTGCCGCTCAGTTCATCCAGCGCTTCATCGACGAGGGCGTGGCCTGGGCGCACCTGGACATCGCGGGCATGGTCTGGGCGTCGAAGCCGGGGCCGGGCTGGGACAAGGGCGCGACCGGTTATGGCGTTCGGCTGCTCGACCGCTACGTCGCGGACAATCACGAAGGTTGATCGAACAGCGTCTCACCGCTAGGGGCGCTCGCAACCTAACAACCCCGTAATATGGAGCCGCACCAGTCATGGCCGCGACACGCACTTTCTCGATCATCAAGCCCGACGCTACCCGCCGCAACCTGACCGGTGCGGTCACCAAGATGCTCGAGGACGGCGGGCTGCGCGTCGTCGCGTCGAAGCGCATCCAGATGACGCAGGAACAGGCCGAGGGCTTCTATGCCGTCCACCGCGAGCGGCCCTTCTTCAACGACCTTGTGTCGTTCATGATTTCGGGCCCGGTCGTCGTACAGGTGCTCGAAGGCGAGAACGCCATGCAGCGCAACCGCGACATCATGGGCGCGACCAATCCCGCCAACGCCGAGCCGGGAACGATCCGCAAGGAACTGGCCGAGAGCATCGAGGCGAACTCGGTACATGGCAGCGACAGCGACGAGAATGCGGCGATCGAAATCGCCTATTTCTTCAAGCCGGAAGAGATTGTCGGCTGACTTGCGCCCCTCCCCTTTGGGGGAGGGGGTGGGGGGATGCTTTCGTAAAGGCATCATGAGCCCTTTCCGCGTCGCACTGCTGCGCGTGTCGCCCTCTTTCCGGAGGGAGAGGGTCAACCCGTCTAGAATTCGTCCGCCACGCTCATCAGCCGAGTGAGTCGTGGCGGCGCGACGGCCCGCCAGCTTCGGCCGAGCCATTCGCCGATGTGGTCCCAGTCATTGTCACCCAGATCGAGCCTGATCCCCACCCAGCCGTCGCCGAAATAGGCGGGCCGGTAATAGCAGTCGGGGTCGTTCTCGATCAGCGTCGCCTGTTCCTCGACACCGCTGATCTTCACCAGCAGTGCGACTTTGCCGTCGCCGTGGTGGTCGTTCGAGACATAGGCGAACTTCTTGCCCTTGATGATGCCAAAGCAGGGCATGCCGTGCGAGGTGACTTCGTCCGCCTCGGGCAGTGTCATCGCGCGGGCGCGGACCTGCGCAATCAGCGCCTCGGGACCGGTTGCGGCCGCCACGAGCCCGGCGAGGCAGCGGCTGTAGAGCTGATGTTCTGCGATCAGTACGCGCGCGGCGAGCGTGTCCGGCGTGTCGCCTTTTATGACTGCGACCTGCGTCTGGCCCAGCACCGGCCCGTCATCGAGCGCCTCGGTCACGACATGAACCGTGCACCCACTGACGCGCTCCCCCGCCGCCAGAACCGCTTCGTGCGTGTGCAGCCCCTTGTGCGCAGGGAGCAGCGACGGGTGGATGTTGACGATCCGGCCCTGCCAGTCGGCGATGAAGCCGGGTGAGAGCAAGCGCATGTAGCCGGCCAGCGCGATGAACTGTGCGCCGGACTTGCGGACCTCTGCGTCGAGGATGGCGTCGAAGTCGGCGCGCTTCAGGCCGGTGTGGGGGTGAGCAAAGGTGGCGATCCCCTCTGCCCGAGCGAGGGTCAGGCCGGGCGCATCAGGCTTGTTCGAGGCGACGAGGACGACCTCATAGGGACAATCGGGGTGTCTGGCCGCGTAGACGAGCGCGGCCATGTTGGTGCCGCTGCCCGAGATGAGGACGGCGACAGGGGCTTTATGCCCCATAGCTCGCTTCCCATGGCTGGCGCGCGCTCCACGTCTCCGCGCCGCCCGATACCACGCAGCCGCTTGCGCCGCCCACGACGGTGCCGATGCGGTGGACGGTTTCGCCAGCGGCCTCGAGAGCCGCGGCTACTTCGCCGGCATCGCCAGCCGCGACGATCACCGCCATGCCGATGCCGCAGTTGAACGTCTTTGCCATTTCGCCTGGCTCGATATTCCCCTGCGCCTGCAGGAAGGCCATGAGGCGGGGCTGTTCCCAGGCATCGGCATCGATGCGCGCCTGCATGTCGCCGGGCAGGCAGCGCGGGATGTTTTCGAGCAGCCCGCCGCCGGTGATGTGCGCCATCGCCTTGACCTTGCCGGTGCGGACCAGCGGCAACAGCGACTTCACGTAGATGCGGGTCGGCGCCATCAGCGCATCGATCATAAGCACACCCTGATCGAACAGGGCAGGGCGGTCGAGTTTCCAGCCCCGGTCCGTCGCCAGCCGCCGGACGAGCGAGAAACCGTTGGAATGCACGCCCGACGACGCAAGGCCGAGGATGACATCGCCATCGCCAACGGTTGCGCCCGTCACGACCTGGTCGCGCTCCACGGCCCCAACGCAGAAGCCCGCAAGATCGTAATCGCCCTCGGCATACATGCCCGGCATTTCCGCCGTTTCGCCGCCGA
Source organism: Sphingomonadales bacterium (assembly GCA_031371635.1). Lineage (GTDB taxonomy): Bacteria > Pseudomonadota > Alphaproteobacteria > Sphingomonadales > Sphingomonadaceae > Sphingomonas_O. The sequence goes on from JANMJZ010000214.1 coordinate 22,811, forward strand.
TTAGTGCACAGCCTGCCAGCTTGCAGCCCTCGGCAATGCCTGCGACGACGCGCGTCGCGACCGCGTTGTCGAGCTTGGCCGTCGCGTAATAGTCGAGGAAGAACATAGGCTCCGCCCCCTGAACGATGAGGTCGTTGACGCACATGGCGACAAGGTCGATGCCGACGCCGTCGTGCCGGTCATGCTCGATTGCCAGCTTGAGCTTGGTGCCGACGCCGTCATTCGCGGCGACGAGCAGGGGATCGGTGAAACCGGCTGCCTTCAGGTCGAAAAAGCCGCCGAAACCGCCGAGCTCGGCATCGGCGCCCGGGCGCCGCGTCGCCTTTGCCAGCGGACCGATGGCGCGCACCAGCGCATTGCCCGCCGCGATCGAAACGCCTGCCTGTTCGTATGTATATCCCGCCATGACTGGCTCGTAGCCACAACCGGCTTCCTTTTCCAACCGCAACTCGCCAAAAGACCCGCCGTGAAGTTTCGGGTTGCCCCTTTTTTCGCCATTATCGGCGCATCGCTGCTCGCCGCAGCCGTGATCGCCCAGATCGAGGGCGGCGACCGTGGGGTCGCGCCCATCGATTCGTCGGGCAGTTTCGAGGTCTCGGGCATCGCGATCGACGTCCGCGCCAAGACCGCCGAAGCTGCGCGGCTGGGCGGCTGGCGCATCGCCCAGCGCAAGGGCTGGCAGATGCTGTGGAGCAAGATGCACGGCGGATCGGGCGACGCGCCGGCGCTGGGGGATTCGGCGCTCGACGGCATCGTGGCCGGCATCGTCGTCGAGAACGAACAGATCGGCCCCAACCGCTATGTCGCAACGCTGGGCGTGCTGTTCGACCGCGCGCGTGCCGGGCAGATTCTGGGCGTGACGGGCAATGTCTCGCGCTCGGCACCGATGCTCGTGCTGCCCGTCATGTGGACCGGCGGGACGGCCTATACGTTCGAGCAGCGGACCGAGTGGCAAAAGGCATGGGCGCGCTATCGCACCGGGAACAGCCCGGTCGACTATGTGCGGCCGAGCGGCACCGGTTCCGATCCGCTGTTGCTGAATTACGGGCAGACGCAGCGGCCCGGGCGCAACTGGTGGCGGATGATCCTCGACCAATATGGTGCCGCCGACGTGCTCATTCCCGTCGTGCAGTTGCGCTACAGCTACCCCGGCGGCCCCGTAACGGGCTTGTTCACGGCGCGGCACGGCCCCGGCAACGAGGTAATCTCGACCTTCGCCCTGCGGGTCGAGACCAGCGACAAGATTCCGGCCATGCTCGATGAAGGTGTCAAACGGATCGATGCGATCTACAGCGATGCACTCGCGATGGGCATGTTGCGGCCCGACCCGTCGCTGATCGAAACACCCGTGATCGACCCGTCGCTGCTCGAAAATGCGACTGAGGCGACCACCGAAGAGACGACGGCCGACAATGCAACGCAAGCCGCGCCCGAGGCGACGGCGTCCACCATCTCCGTGCAGTTCGAAACGCCGGATGTCGGCTCGGTGAGCAATACCGAGACCGCGGTCCGGAGCGTGCCGGGCGTGAAGGCGGCGACGACGACCAGCCTGGCGCTGGGCGGCACCTCCGTGATGACCGTGAGCTTTGCCGGGGATGCCGCGACACTCAAGCTGGCACTGGAGGCGCGTGGCTTCCGGGTGACCGAGGGCGGCGGCGCGCTGCGCATCCGGCGGTGAATACACAGCCCGCGTTGCCGCTCGACTGGCCGGTCGACGATGGCGATGCCGAATTCATCGTGACCGAGTCGAACCGGGCGGCCGTCGCACATCTGGAACGACCCGGAACCTGGCCGGTGTTCGCGAGCTTGCTGACCGGTCCGCGCAAATCGGGGCGGAGCCTGTTGGGGCGCGTCTTCGGACGGCGCAGCGGGGGGCGCGTGATCGACGACGCCGACCGCGCTGAGGAGCGCATGTTGTTTTCGGCATGGAACGAGGCGCAGGCAACACGGCGCCCGCTGCTGATGATCGCCGAAGTCCCGCCGCCGGCGTGGCAGATCGCGCTGCCCGATCTCGCGTCACGGCTTTCGGCGACGCCCACGGTGACGCTGGGTCCCCCCGACGACGACCTGATCGGTCGCCTTCTTGCCAAGCAGCTCGAGCGGCGCGGGCTGGATCTGACGCTGGAAGTGCGGGCCTATCTGATTCCGCGGGCGCCACGCAGTCATCACGGCGTCATCGCGCTCGCCGATGCGCTCGACATGGCGTCGCTGGCCCGACGGCGGGCAGTGACCATTCCGCTTGCGCGCGAAGTGCTGGGACCAATCGACGCCCGGGACGAAGGGGGCTAGGGCGGACAGATGTCGGACAGTGAAAGTCGTTATTTCAATCGCGAGCTGAGCTGGCTCGCCTTCAATCGCCGGGTGCTCGAGGAATCGACCAACCGCGCGCATCCCCTGCTGGAACGGCTGCGGTTCCTGTCGATCTCGGGCAACAACCTCGACGAGTTCTTTATGGTGCGCGTGGCGGGGCTGAAGGGCCAGCAGCTGCAGGGCGTCGACGAGATATCGGTCGACGGCATGACAGTCGCGCAACAACTGGCCGAACTGGCTGCCGACGCCGACAAGCTGACGGATACGCAACAGGACATCTGGCTCGACATCGCCATGGAGTTGGCGGGAGCCGGCATCGAGGTGATCGAGCCC
>JANMJZ010000227.1:0-3764 GCA_031371635.1 Sphingomonadales bacterium
CATCCATTCGGAGAAGATGCGGATCGAAATCCAGATCCGGTCGTCGGAAATGCATGCGCAGGCCGAATATGGCTATGCGGCGCACTGGACCTACAAGCAGGGGCAGAAGCGCCCCGACGTGCCCGGCCGCTGGATCAGCGACCTGGTCGAAATCCTCGACAATGCGGAGACGCCCGAGGAGCTGCTCGAACATACGCGCATGGCGATGTATCAAGATCGCATCTTCGCCTTCACGCCCAAGGGAGAGCTGTTCCAGCTGCCCAAGGGGGCGACGCCGGTCGACTTCGCCTATGCGGTGCATACCAAGCTGGGCAACGAGGCGGTGGGCGCCAAGATCAACGGGCGGGTCGTGCCGCTGCGCACGCCCATCGAGAATGGCGACCAGGTTACCATCCTGAAATCAAAGGCGCAGGAGCCGCAACCGGCATGGCTCAACTTCGTCGTGACCGGAAAGGCGCGCGCCGCAATCCGTCGCTACGTCCGCAACAAGGAACGCGGCGAGAGCGTGGCGCTCGGCCGCAAGATCTATGACGAAATCGTCACCCGCCTGCCGGCGCAACTCGGCAAGGACGCGCAAGCGGCCGCGCTCAAGCGGCTGAAGCTGGCCGACGAAGCGACGCTGATGGAGGCAATCGCCCGTCGTACCGTCACCGATGCGCAGGTGATGGATGCGCTGATGCCCGGTTCGGCGGGTGCCGACGTCACCGCCGCACCCGCCCAGCGCGAGGCTATTTCGATCCGTGGCCTGACGCCGGGCGTGGCGTTCCTGCTGTCGCCCTGCTGCCATCCGGTGCCCGGCGACCGCATCGTCGGCTTGCGCCGCGCCGATGAGCCGATTGCGGTGCACGCGATCGACTGCCCGGTGCTGGCGAGCGGCATCGATGCCGACTGGGTCGACCTGGCATGGGGCGACCGCAGCGAGGGAGCGGTTGCCGAGCTGGTCGTCGTCCTGAAGAACGAGCCGGGCGCGCTGGGCGTGATGGCCGGCATATTCGGCACGCACAAAGCCAATATCCTCAACCTGAAGCTCGAGAATCGCGACGAAAGCTTTCACAGTTTCCGCGTGTCGCTCGAGGTCAGCGACCTGCATCACCTGACCCGCATCCTCGCCGCGCTGCGGGCGGCGGATGCCGTGAGTTCCGCCGAGCGGGTGTAGGCCACGCCAAAGGTCACGAAGGTCACGCGATGTGCTGCAAATCTTCCGTTCAACCGTGGCTGCTGAGCGACGAAAGGAGTGCCGGAGGGCGACGCGAAGCCAGTCCGAAAGCGCATTTCACTTGAGACAGAGCCGGTCCGAATCGGGCGACGGCCATCGTGGCAAGCCCGGCGCCTGTAGGACAGCGCAATGTTCCGAGGGCGGGTCTTACCGCCCCATCAGGTCCCAGTCGATCGGGGCAAAGCGATCAAGGGACGCATTTGCTTCGGGCATCGGATATTTGAGCCCGGTCGCGCAGTTGAACAGGACGCAGCGATCGGTGTCCTCGATCAGGCCCGTGTCGACGGCGACTTCCCACGCTGCAGCGGTAGCCGCACCTTCGGGGCAAAGCAGCAGCCCGTCCTCGCGCGCGATACGGTCGCGCGCGGCCATGATTGCTGGGTCGCCGACAGCGATCGCAAAACCACCCGATTCACGGACCGCATCGAGAATCAGGAAATCGCCGATCGCGCCCGGCACGCGAATGCCAGCTGCGACAGTCGCCGCATCTTCCCATTTCTCGGCATGGCGGGCACCGGCTTCCCAGGCGCGGACGATCGGCGCACAGCCCGAGGCCTGCACTGCAACCATGCGCGGGCGTTCGGGCCCGATCAGGCCGATCGCCTCGAGCTCGGCAAAGGCTTTCCACATGCCGATCAGGCCGGTGCCGCCGCCGGTCGGGTTGAAGATCACGTCGGGCACCTGCCAGTCGAGCTGTTCGACCAGCTCGAGGCCCATCGTCTTCTTGCCCTCGATCCGGTAGGGCTCCTTGAGCGTGGAGAAGTCGAACCAGCCCATCGCTTCCTTGCCAGCGCCGACGATGGCGCCGCAGTCCCCGATCAGGCCGTTCACCCGCCAGACTTTCGCACCCTGAAGAGCGATCTCGCGCAGATTGATCTCGGGCGTGTCGTCGGGGGCGAACACGAACGCCTCGATCCCCGCCTTGGCGCAATAGGCGGCCATTGCCGCGCCCGCATTGCCGTTGGTCGGCATCGCGATGTGCGTGATGCCCAATGCCTTCGCCATCGAGACCGCCATGACGAGGCCGCGCGCCTTGAACGAACCCGTCGGCAGGCGACCCTCGTCCTTGACGATGGGCGCGCGCGCGCCGTGCCGCTTGCCGAGGCGCGGCAGATCGACCAGTGGCGTCTCGCACTCGCCGAGCGAAACGATATCGGCCGTCTGGCGTACCGGCAGAAGCTCACGCCAGCGCCACAGGTCGCGCGGACGTTCGGCGAGCGCGGTCTTGGTGAGCGCGGCAGCGACCCCCGGCAAGTCGTAGCGGACGAGCAAGGGCTTGCCGACCTTTGACAGTCCATGGACGGTGTCGGCGGCATAATGCTCGCCGGTCTCTGAACATTCGAGATGGGTGACGAAGGTCGGGCGGTCGGTGGTCAAATTGGCGTCGGTGCGCATGTGTCAGTCTTTCGTCACGGGCTGGCCGAGCTTGACGACCTTGCCAGGTTGACCGACAACTCCTGCCGGAAAGGATGCTGCGCCGGGGTCAGAGACGAATGCCAACTCTTGCTTTGGTTCGCTGCTGATTTGCACGCCGATTGTTTGAGCAACACGATCTACCGCTGTGATTTCCAGTGTTAGCGTCCCGATCTGAAAACCCCAGGGTGTTGGCGATTTGGGAATGGAAAACGCGGCCTCGTTGGTCAGGTCGTCGTATGTGCCACCGCCAGTATAGAGAACCAACCGCTTGCCATCGAAGATGGCGAGGCTGGCGGGTGCCACCTCTTTGGAGGCACGGACGCGTTTCAGAATGAAGCGTGCCATCGGAGCGAACCTCTCGGTGCGCGTTCCGCCGAAGGTGACGTGCAGCTGTTCGTTGGCGAGGTCCGGGCGATCGCCGAGGCTGTAGTCGACCGGCGCGATTTGCTGAACCGCCCGGTCTGCATCGCTTCTAGCACCGGCTAGGAACCCCTTGTCGAATTTCATATCGGCATCGGTATCGACGAGACAAAGCCTGGAATTGATCCCGAAACGCGAGGCAAATGGCAAGAGCCAAGTCATGACGCCGTCTCGGCGTGGATCGAGGCAATAGATCGCAACTCCACGCGGCAACAAATTGGCCATGCGATAATCCGTATAGACCGGGCGCAGCCACTGGTCGGCGGGGACGTCAAACGTGAAATCGAGAAATTTAAATGTTTGCGCCGCGGCCAGCTGCGCCGATTTCGCTCGCACCACTCCATAGCGGATCAGCGTGTCGCCCTTGGCCAGCATCACGGTGGTTCGCGGTGCCGGAAAGCCGGGCAGCGGAACCAACTTGATCGGAACTTCGCCAACAAGATTCTGTTCCGCATTTGCGACTGTCGCAGTCGTGAGCAGCAGACACGCCAATCCGCTCCAGCCCTGCCTCATCACGCTCTCCTCTGCCCCTGTGGTCGATTAGTCCGACGGCAACGTGACGTAAACTCATCCCTCGCGGTGATACGGGTGGCCGGCGATGATCGTCGTCGCGCGGTAAAGTTGTTCGGCCAGCATGGCACGGACCATTAAATGGGGCCATGTCGCCGCGCCGAAGCTCAGGACCTTGTCGGCGCTCGCACGTTCCGCCGGG
>JANMJZ010000195.1:0-3476 GCA_031371635.1 Sphingomonadales bacterium
CTCGACGTCACCGTCCTGAAGATCGAGCCCGGCGAAAAGGGGCAGCGGATCAGCCTCAGCATCAAGGCGCTCGCGAACGACCCGTGGCACGCCACGACGCCTGCGCGCCTCAGCGGAACTGGCGGGCAGTATCATGACTGCCGGGACAGCTAGAGAGAGCGCGGATAGCGCGAGGATAAGACGGCGCATGTGTATGTCCTTTTTCAGCGATTGAACTTCGTGATGATGAAGAATGCCTGCCAGCCTGCTTATCTCAGTAACCGTACCTAGCGAAGCGAGCAGCGTGTTGGTGACCGGCCGATGGACCCATCTTGATAGGGTTATTTGTTGTCTTTTACCCCGACTGCCGGGACGTCGATTGTCGTTTTCTGCGTTCCGAGTTTCGGAAGGTTGACGCTTCTCTGGGTCGTTCCGACGACGATTTGCTTGGAACTAACGTCCACTGTCGGAAGACTGCCGCCTTGGACGCTGACCTGTGGTAAGTGTCCACCAGTCATCGACGCGGTCCAAAAGCCTGTCGCAAACATAACGACAGCGACCAGCAAAATGGCAATAAACGCAACTATTAAGACGGTGCCTGCGCTGCCGCGACGACGCGCTTTGTAAGGTGCGCTTCGGAAGCCCGATACATTTCGGCTGCTATCGCGAAAATCCACCATGATTGTCCCCCGGTCAATTCGAATACGTAACAACTCAAGCCCTAGGTTGTTCCAGAGGCGTATCGAGATATTGTCGAGGTGCTAACCAATGCGATCCTGTCCAGACATATGTCTGGTAACAGCGCGAAATCGGCATACGCCGATGCGGCGGGCTCGAGCTATCAGCGCCTCTGAGCGGTTTGGCGTCGTGTTTTTTGATTGAGCGCGGGTAGGCCATAGACCATCTGCATCCGGTCCCGTCCCGTCACCACGTTGACCAGGACCGACAAGCCTAGTCAGTTGAATCTTCGATCTCTTCGAAAAATTTGATCGGCTGCGCGATTTTGCCGGAGGCTCGACCACGATTATACCGCGCCTGGGACTCTGACAGGCGGTCCATCGTCCGTTGAGCGTAATGGAGGAGCTTTTCGTGCGGACTCAGCTTGAGCCAGTCCTCTCGCTTCATGACAGGCATTAGAACCGACTCCAATCGGACCGCTACTCACGCTAGCGTAGCCGGAACGATAAGGCTCAAGAAGGTATAACGTGGGTCGCGCCCAGTTTCCTGCCCAAAGCGCCCCACGCAGGACCCAAACGGCGACCCAACCGGACGCACATTCGGCAGCAAGATTTGGATTTCCCTGCTGAAAGGTATGGTGCCGCTTAGGTGACTCGAACACCTGACCCTCGCATTACGAATGCGATGCTCTACCGGCTGAGCTAAAGCGGCTTATCCAGTGGGGCGCGCGCTTACCAGCGTCGGTGCCGGTCGGCAAGGGCCTGTGCAGCCATGGGCGCTGCAGCCTTAACGTGTTGGTAACCAAAACCGGTGCATGCCGTCTCCAAGCATTCTCAGGGACCAGTCGGGGGTCGTTACACATGGACAGGCTTCAGGATTTCGCGCGGGAGACCGACAGCGAAGTCAGCGCGGACACGGCGATCGACGCGGAAGCCGAGCGTGGCATCGAAACGCCCGTGGTGATCGGCACGGACGAGCGCCGGATGCAGGTCCGCGCCTATAACTATTGGGTGTCGATGCTGAAGGGGCGGGCCTATCCGTCCGTCGAGGATATCGAGATCAACAATACGGGCGACTTCGGCCCGTTCAGCGTGCTGCTCGACTTCACCCATGCCGGCGAGGAACCCGCCATCGCCTGGATCGGGTCGAACCTGCGCACCGAGTGCGGCTTGGCGGAAGCAGTGGCGAGCGTCGCCGAAGTACCGCCGCGGTCGCTGCTGTCGCGCCTGACCGACCATCATCTGCAAATCATCGCCAATCGCGCGCCCATCGGCTTCGAGGCGGAATTTCAGAATGCGCGCGGCAATGCGACGCTTTACCGCGGAATCCTGCTGCCCTTCTCGTCGGACAACGACACCATCGACTTCATTTACGGCGTCATCAACTGGAAGGAAGTGGCGACCGAGGCCACGGTCGACGCGCTCGAGCGCGAGATGCACGAGAGCGCGGCACAGCTTCCGGCCCGGCCCAAGGTTACCGTCTGGGCCGATGGCCCAAGCCGCACCGGTGCGGGCGCCGGGCGGACGCCCGTCATCACCGTCATGGAAGAAGACGCCGCCCCGACGGCCGACGTCGACGAATTCGATGATTTCGACGACTTCGACGAACTGATCGTCGCCGAAGACGATTCGCTGGGCGAATGGCTGGCGGCGGCGCGCGCCAATGCCGACGTTGCCCTGTCCGCCGACACCCGCAGCCGCGGCGCGCTCTACAGGGCGCTCTCGGGCGCCTATGACTTCGCGCTCGTCGCCGAACGCCGGCCCGACGAATATGCCGCGTTGCTGGCCGACTGTCGTATCCGGCAACAGGCCCGCGCGCCGATGACGCCGGTTGCCAAGCTCGTCTTCGGCATGAACTACGACAAGACGCGCCTGACCGAATTCGCCGCCGCCATGAGCTTTGCCCAGCGCCGGCAGCTTCCCGCTGGCGGCATGAAGCTGTTTCTCGAGAGCTTTCCGGGCGGCCTGAAGGCAATCGTCGCGGCCGAACGGCGCGAGCGGCGCCCCGCCGACCGGGAAGCGAAACCCGACAATATCCGCCAGCGCGCGCGCGAACTGCCCGAACAGGCCTATCTGACACTGTCGGGAAATGACGAATTCGTGATCATGGTCGCCCGCCGGGTCGATGCCGACCGGGTCGCGATCATCGGCGTGGTGGGCGACGACAAGCCGTTGCTCGACCGTGCCCTGAAGCAGGTCATCGACTGACCTGCGCGAAATAATATTACGTCAGCCTTGAGGCTGTCACGGGAGGGGCGCATAGGGCGGTATCGAGAAAAACGATACGGATGCCCGACCCCATGGCTGCTTCCCGCGCGATACCTTCCGCGACCCCTGCTGATTCCAAACACATCGAGATGCTGGCAAAGGCACTGGTTGCCGGCGCACTGCCCGGTGAAACCGACGGCTTTTCCAAAGAGGATCGCAAGGCCGCAGCGTCGCTCGCCCTCGCCGCGCTCGACGGGCGCCGGGGCGATGCGCCCGAGATCCGGATCGAATCCGGCAGCGGCAGCGACGGCCGGCGCCTGCTGCGCATTGCGGTCGCCAACGACGACATGCCGTTTCTGGTCGACTCGGTCGCCAATGCGGTCGGGGCCTTTGCGCTCACCATTGATCGCATCCTGCACCCCGTCGTGTCGGTCGTGGTCGACAAGGACAGGCGGTTTTCAGGGCTCGGCGCGACAGGCGCAAAGACGTCGCTGATCTACATGGAAACCGAACGGGCGGACGCACGCATTCGGCACGACCTGGCGGGCGCGATCGCGACATCGCTCGCGCATGTCCGCGCCGCAGTTACCGATTGGGAGGAAATGGAGGCTG
>JANMJZ010000109.1:0-16960 GCA_031371635.1 Sphingomonadales bacterium
ATGTCGATGACGATGTCACGGTGGAACCGCTGGCGGAACTCGATCGCCATCTTGCACGCGTAGGTCACAGCTTCGGGATCGTCGCCGTTGACGTGAAAGATCGGGGCCTGGACGCCCTTAGCGACGTCCGAAGGATAAGGAGACGACCGCGCGAACTGGGGGCTGGTCGTAAAGCCGATCTGGTTGTTGATCACGAAATGGATGCAGCCGCCGGTGTTGTAGCCCCGCACGCCCGAAAAGCCGAAGCATTCCCAGATCACGCCCTGGCCGGCGAATGCCGCGTCACCGTGCAGCAGCACCGGCAGCACCTGGATATGGTCCTCCAGATCGTTGCGGTCGGTCTGGATCGCGCGGACCTTGCCGAGCACGACAGGATCGGCGGCTTCGAGGTGGCTGGGGTTGGGAACCAGCGACATGTGCACCTTGATGCCGTCGAACTCGCGGTCGGTGCTCGTACCTAGGTGGTATTTCACGTCACCCGAACCGCCGACATCGTCAGGGTTCGAGCTGCCGCCAGAGAATTCGTGGAAAATGACGCGATAAGGCTTGGCCATGACGTTCGCGAGCATGTTCAGGCGGCCGCGGTGGGCCATGCCGTAAACGATCTCGCGCACGCCGAACTGGCCGCCATATTTGATCACGGCTTCCATCGCCGGGATCATCGCCTCGCCACCATCGAGGCCGAAGCGCTTGGTTCCGACGTATTTCTTGCCGCAGAAGCGTTCCCACTGCTCGGCCTCGATAACCTTGGCGAGGATCGCCTGCTTGCCCTCGGGGCTGAAGGTGATGGCCTTGTCCTTGCCCTCCATGCGTTCCTGCAGGAAGCGGCGCTCCTCGACATCGCCGATGTGCATATATTCAAGGCCAACGCTGCCGCAGTAATTGGCGCGGAGGATGTCGATGATATCGCGGAACGACGCACGCTGGAGCCCGAGCGCGCCATTCAGCCAGACCTGACGGTCGAGGTCTGCATCGGCCACATCGAAGAATGCCGGCTCAAGATCGGCCGGCAGTTCGCGCTTGCTGAGGCCCAGCGGATCGAGATTAGCCGCGAGATGCCCGCGCACCCGGTAGGTACGGATGATCAACATGGCCTTGATCGCGTCGGACGCCGCGCGCTGCAGATCGCCCTCGCTGACCGCGACACCGGCCTTGGCCGCCGTCGCCTTGATGGCGACGGCCATCTGGGTCGGGTCGAGCGCGGCCGTCAGATCGTCGCTATCCACGCGCCAGCTCGGCCGTGCCCAGCTGGGTCCGGCTTCCATTTCGGGGTTTGGATCGTCGAGTGCCATAATCACCTCCGTCGTCGTCGCCGAGGTCAACCCCAGACCCTATTGTAGGTCGCGCGGGAGACAGCAGGCGACGGCGTTCCTTGCGCTATGCGTTCAACAAAGCTTTCAACGTGACGCCGAGTTCCGACGGCGACGGCGAGACGCGAATCCCTGCCGCTTCCATGGCGGCAATCTTGGACCCGGCATCGCCCTTGCCACCCGATACGATCGCCCCGGCGTGACCCATGCGGCGTCCGGGCGGCGCGGTCAGGCCCGCGATGAAACCGACCATAGGCTTTTTGCGACCGCGCCTTGCCTCGTCGATCAGGAACTGCGCTGCCTGTTCCTCTGCGTCGCCGCCGATCTCGCCGATCATGATGATCGACTGCGTGGCTTCATCCGCCATGAACTGTTCGAGCACGTCGATGAAGTTGGTGCCGTTGACCGGGTCGCCCCCGATGCCGACCGCCGTCGTCTGGCCAAGACCTTCCGCAGTCGTCTGAAACACGGCTTCATAAGTGAGTGTGCCAGAACGGGACACGACGCCCACGCTGCCCTTCGAGAAAATCGATCCGGGCATGATGCCGATCTTGCATTCGCCGGGCGTCAGCACGCCGGGGCAGTTCGGACCGATCAGACGCGATTTGCTGCCTGACAGCGAGCGCTTCACCTTGACCATGTCCTGCACCGGAATACCTTCCGTGATGCAGACGGTCAGCGGCACTTGGGCGTCGATCGCCTCGAGAATCGAGTCCGCAGCGAAGGGCGGCGGCACGTAGACGACGGACGCCGTTGCGCCTGTTGCCGCGACCGCTTCATGCACAGTATTGAAATTCGGCAGGCCGATATGCGTCGTTCCACCCTTGCCCGGCGTCACGCCGCCAACCATCTGCGTGCCATAGGCCAGAGCCTGCTCGGTATGGAACGTGCCGGTGTTGCCGGTCATCCCTTGCGTGATGACCTTGGTGTTCTTGTCGACGAGGATGCTCATCTGTTTCCTTCCGGGAGGCGTACGAAGTTCAGGCGAGCGAGCCGTCGATGGCCTTGCACGCGACCAGCAGTTCCTTGACCGCATCGACGCTGACCGCAAGGTTCGCCTTGGCTTCGTCGTTCAGCTTGATCTCGACAACCTTCTCGACGCCGCCCGCCCCGATCACGACCGGCACACCTACATAAAGGTTGTCGACGCCATACTGGCCGGTCAGGTGGACCGCAGCTGGCAGGACGCGCTTCTGGTCGTACAGATAGGCCTCCGCCATCGCGATGCCGCTGGTCGCCGGCGCATAGAACGCAGAGCCGGTCTTGAGCAGCGCGACGATCTCGCCGCCGCCGGCACGGGTGCGCGCGACGATGGCGTCGATCCGTTCCTGCGTGGACATGCCCATTTCGATCAGGTCCGGGACAGGGATGCCGCTGACCGTCGAATATTCGATAACCGGCACCATCGTGTCGCCATGGCCGCCGAGCACGAAGCTGGTGACATCCTTGACCGAGACCTTGAACTCGTCGGCAAGGAAATGGCTGAACCGCGACGAGTCGAGCACGCCGGCCATGCCGACGACCATGTGGTGCGGCAGACCCGAGAACTCGCGCAATGCCCAGACCATCGCATCGAGCGGGTTGGTGATGCAGATCACGAACGCGCCCGGCGCATTGGCCTTGATGCCCTCGCCGACAGCTTTCATCACCCTCAGGTTGATGCCGAGCAGGTCGTCGCGGCTCATGCCGGGCTTGCGGGCCACGCCCGCGGTGACGATGATGACGTCGGCGCCCGCGATATCGGCATAATCGTTGCTGCCGGTAATCGTCGCGTCAAACCCTTCGACCGGGGCGCACTGCGACAGGTCGAGCGCCTTGCCCTGCGGCACGCCCTCTACGACGTCGAACAAAACGATATCGCCAAGGCCCTTGAGTGCGGCGAGGTGGGCAAGCGTGCCACCGATATTACCAGCGCCGATCAGCGCGATCTTCTTGCGTGCCATGAGGGGCAGTCCTTCCCTGACGTTGCGGAATTGCGAGGCGCTTAGGCCCCTTATAGCAACGCCGCAACCGTCAGGGCCGGATTATCTTTGCAAATGGTTCGCAGTAGCGAGAGGAGCTATTTCCCAGCCATTTCCTGCACGACGATCATCCAGTGCTTTACGCCGTCGTCCAGCGCTTTGACGGGTAGGCGCTCGTCCTTGCCGTGTGCGCGGAGATCGACGGGCACGCGGACCCATTCACCGCCAATGCCATAGACCGGGATGCCGGCCACGCGGAACGGCCGGGCGTCAGAAGCGCCAGTCGACATCTCGGGCGCAATCGGCATGCCGGGATGCAGCGTAGTCACCGCCTTGGTATAGGCATTCGTGACATCGGCACGCAGCGGGGACGCGATCGAGGCGACGTAATCGTCGTTGCGCGTGACCACGACATTGGGGTCACCTGCGATCTTCGTCAGTTCGTCCTTGATCGCGTTCGGATCGACGCCAGGAAAAATGCGGCAGTTGATCATCGCAGTCGCGAGCTGGGGCAGCGCGTTATCGGCATGGCCGGCGAAGAGGCGGGTCGGCACGCACCGTGTCCGCGTCAGGCCGACATAGGTCTCGTCCGCCTCGATCGCATCGGCGGCAGCACCGTCGTTCGGATTGGCGAGCCATGCCTTGATGGCCGTGCCCACCGCGGGACGCGGATCGACCTTGGCGGCCTGCGCGAAATAAGCGCGCGTCGTTTCGTTCTGCATGGGGGCGAAGCGGTAGGCTTCGAGCCGGCCGATTGCCTGTGCCAGCTGGTAGATGGCGTTGTCCTTGCGCGGCTTGGATGAATGCCCGCCGCGATTGCGAACGGTAAACGTATAGCCAGAAAAGGTTTTTTCGGCGGTCTGGAGGCTGGCCCCAAGCGGCTTGTCGTCCGGTGTAAAGCCGATACCACCGCCATCGGCATTGAGCCCCAGTTCGGGATCACCCATCATCTTGCGCCATTCGGTCGCGCCCTTTTCCGCACCGATGCCGTTGGTTTCCTCGTCCCCCGTGAAGAACACGACGACGTCACGCCTGGGCTTGAAGCCGGTCGCCTTCAGCTGGATCAGGGCACGGCTGATTCCGACAAGCCCTTCCTTCATGTCGGTGGTGCCGCGACCGTAATAATAACCGTCTTTTTCGGTTAGCACGAACGGATCGGTTGTCGAATCTTCCCTCTTTGCTTCGACGACGTCCATGTGGCCCATCAGCATGACCGGCCGGGCTGATGGCTTGCCGGCGGCACGCCAGATAACCATGAGTGCGGCGGTCTGATCCTTGGCACTGCCGTCCTTGTTTGTGGTCGCATAGGGCATGACCATCACGTCGGACTCGGGGAAACCGGCTTTCTTGAACTCGCCCGCGAGATAGGTTGCCATCTCGGGCACTTTACCGCGCCCGAGCACGGTCGGCGTATTGATGATCGTTTCGAACATCGTGCGCGTCGCTGTGCTGTCGGCTGTCGACATGACCGGCGGGGCGGCCAGCGCCGGCATGGCGGCGAGCGCCGTCGTCAGCATCAATAAGGTCTTCCGCATTTTTATCTCTCCCTGTTCAGATGAAGCTAGCAGCGCAGGCCACGAGGGCAAGCGCGCTCAGTCGACTTTCACGTATCGCCGTTCGCCGGTCGACGGATCGAACCAGACCTCCACCCGGTGGCCAGTGGCATCGTCGAAAAAGCGCTCGCCGGTTTGCTGCCAGCCGGGCCCCGGGCGCCCGCTTTGGGCGGTACCGTATCGCCGCCGTTCGAGCGCTAGCGCCAGGGCGACAAGTGCGGTCCAGAATACGAATGGCCACGCCTGATGATCGAACGCGGCCGCTGCCGTCGCCACGACGAACAGACAGACCACGACGGCAAGGGCGGCCGAGCGGAGCAAGATCAGAGCGGCTCGATGCGCACGGCCGTGCCGTATGCCACGACTTCGTTCATCGTCTGGCCGATCGCACCTGAGTCGAACCGCATCATCGTCACGGCGTTCGCCCCCATGGCGCTTGCGTTACGCACGAGGCGGTCGATGGCCTGGCGGCGGGTCTCTTCGACTAGCGACGTGTATTCATGGATCTCGCCGCCGATCAATGTCCGGAGACCAGCGACGATGTTGCCGCCGAGCCCCCGGCTGCGCACGATGACGCCGAAGACCTGGCCCAGGCTCTCCACGGTTCGGTGCCCCGCAACATTCTCTGTGGTGGTGACGATCATTTCGCTTTCCCCCTGCCCCACGATCTTAGCCGACGCCGTGCCCGGCAGCCAGATATTCCGCGCTTTGCATTTCCATCAGTCGCGACACCGTTCGCTCGAACTCGAAGCTGCCGTCGCCGCGCTCGTATAGCGTCGCCGGTTCCGCATCGGCCGTCGCGATAAGCTTTACATTATGCTCATACAGCGCGTCGATCAGGGTCACGAAGCGCGCGGCCTCGTTGCGGTTTTCGGGTCCGAGCCGGGGAATGCCGACGACGAAGACGGAATGATAGCGACGCGCGACGGCCAGGTAATCGCTCGAGCCGCGGGCTTCGCCGCAAAGCCGCTTGAAGCTGAATACAGCGACCCCTTTGAGGCTTTTGGGAACGTGCAGGAGCCGCCCGCCACCCAGGTCGATATCGCCATCGGGCACGTGCTTCGCGTCTTCGGGCGGATAGTCTGTCAGCTGGAAAAAGGCCTGGCGGACCGCAGCCGTCGCTTCGGCCCCATTAGGAATATGCCAGGATCTGACGCCGGCCATGCGCTGCATCCGGTAGTCCGTCGGGCCGTTCAGAGCGACGACGTCGAGCCGTTCGCCGATAAGCTCGATGAACGGCAGGAAATGCTCGCGGTTGAGTCCGTCCTTGTACAGGTCGGTCGGCGCGCGGTTCGACGTGGTCACGATTGTCGTGCCGGCCGCGATCAGGCCCATAAACAAGCGCGACATGATCATGGCATCAGCCGTGTTGTTGACCACCATTTCATCGAATGCGAGGCAACGCGCTTCGTCGGCAAGAGCCGCGACCACGGGGGCAATGGGGTCGCCAGCTTCCTTACGACGTTCGTCGCGCAGCCGGTCGTGCACCTCCAGCATGAACTCGTGGAAGTGGACCCGTCGCTTCCGTTTGATGTCGAGGCAGTCGAAGAACAAGTCCATGAGCATCGACTTGCCGCGGCCGACCCCACCCCAGAGATAGATTCCACGCGGGGTAACAGCCCTGGTCTTGCCAAGCCTCCACAGGATCGATCCGCGGGGCGGTATCGCCTCCAGTTGCGCCTGAAGCCTGTCGAGACGTCCTGCCGCCCCCGCCTGAGTCGCGTCGGCCCGAAGTTCGCCTGCGGTGACAAGAGCCTCGTATCGGTCGAGGACTTTCACCCAGCGACAATTCCCTTGCCGACGCCTTTTCGAACAGTGCCCGAAAACGCCGCCAGCCGCGCTTCGCCCTGCACAACGAGCCCGCGCATGAAAATGAGCCGCCGGGTCTCGCGAAGGACGTCGACTTCAGCGTCGAGGTAAAGGTCGGCGCGGCCGGTGCCGATGAACTGGAAGCTCATGTCGAGCGTGACGGCACTCCCCGCCTCTATGATCCCCAGGATACGGGCAGCGGCGAACAGCGCGACATCGGCGAACCCCATCGTCGTGCCGCCGTGGATCGAGTCCTGCAGGTTGGTATGCTGTCGCTGCGGCAGCATGCGGACCCGGGCGCCCTCGCCTTCGCGGCGCACGAGCAATGGCCCCAGAAACGCATTGTAGCGCGTCGCGTCGCGCAGCCGCCAGCTCGACCATCCTGGATGATCGGGGTCTTCGCCGAAAGCAAAAGCGGGTTCGTCGGACACGCAGTCAGATGACCCGCTCGACCACCATCTTCTTCACCTCGGCAATTGCCTTGGCCGGATTCAGGCCCTTGGGGCAGACGTTGGCGCAGTTCATGATCGTGTGGCAGCGATAGAGGCGAAACGGATCCTCCAGCTCGTCGAGCCGCTCGCCCGTCATCTCGTCGCGACTGTCGGCCAGCCAGCGATAGGCCTGCAACAGGATCGCCGGGCCCAGAAACCGGTCGCTGTTCCACCAGTAGCTCGGGCACGAAGTCGAGCAGCAGGCGCAGAGAATGCACTCGTACAGGCCGTCGAGCTTGGCGCGATCTTCCGGCGATTGCAGGCGCTCCGTCCCCGACGGGGTTGGCGTCTTCGTCTTCAGCCATGGTTCGATCGACGCATATTGCGCGTAGAAATGCGTGAAATCTGGGACGAGATCCTTGATCACGTCCATGTGCGGCAGCGGCGTGATACGAATTTCGCCCTTAACGTCCTCGATCGCGGTCGTGCACGCCAGACCGTTCCGGCCATCGATATTCATCGAGCACGAACCGCAAATCCCCTCGCGGCACGACCGGCGGAACGTCAGCGAGGAATCTTGCTCGCCCTTGATCTTGATGAGGGCGTCGAGGACCATCGGCCCCGTTTGATCGAGGTCGATTTCGAACGTGTCGTAGCGGGGGTTCTCACCGCTGTCGGGATCGTACCGATAGATCTTGAACGATTTGGTCCGTTTTGCATCGCCCCGAGCCTTGTGAACGCGGCCCTTGCCGCTGATCTTCGAGTTCTTGGGAAGCAGGAATTCGGCCATTGGTTCGTGTCCTTGGGTAACAGACCCCATTTGCGCCGTGCAACCGCCAGTGCAACCCCTTCCACCCGCCTTTTCCGACTTACGGCCGAAAAAGGTCGATAATAATTTCACATAACATCGCTTGAAACATGAGTGGATGTTCCCATCTCGTGGCTCCGGACGCCGCTTAAGGGTCCGGAACACCAGTCGCTTTGAAAGGACTTGAACCATGCGTACGAATTTTGATTTCACCCCCTATCGCCGCAGCACCGTCGGCTTCGAGAACCTGTTCGACCTGCTCGAATCCTCTACCCGTGCGGCGACCGTCGACAATTATCCGCCCTTCGACATCGAGCGGTCGGGCGACGACGCCTATCGCATCACTATCGCGGTCGCCGGCTTCAAGGCCGACGAGATCGAGATGGTGGCCCAGGCCAACAAGCTGGTCGTGAGCGGCAAGAAGGCCGAAGTGGAGGGCGAAGAAGCCCGCCAGTTCGTACACCGTGGAATCGCGACCCGTGCGTTCGAGCGCCGCTTCGAACTGGCCGACTACGTCCAGGTGTCGGGCGCCAACCTCGACAACGGCCTGCTGACGATCGACCTCGTCCGCGAGGTCCCGGAGGCGATGCGTCCGCGCAAGATCGCCATCGGCGGCCAGACGCCGGCGCTCGAGGTAGCCAAGGCTGCCTAAGCTGTAAATTGGGGAGGGGGTGTTGCCTCCTCCCCTCTGCGCGCGCCCCAATCGAGATGGCGCGTGACGTACATGACTGCGGCAAGCGCCGCGAACAGCATCAGCGATCCGATCAGCAGCGAATAGGCCTCAAGGCTCAGCAGGATGTAGAGCACGGCGTAAAGCGCGATCAGAAGCCCGGCGATATAGGCTGCCCGTCGCCAGCTTTTCAGCACCGCCGCCGAATAGGCCGTGATCAGCCCGATAATCCCTGTGCCGGCGATCAGATAGGCCAGGGTGAAGCCAGCCACTTCTGCGAAGGCGAGCAACAGCACAAAGAACAGCACCAGCGCTGCCCCCACCAGCAGATATTCCACCGTCGAAACGCGTACGCCTCCGATGACGTCGAACATCAGGAAGGCGAGGAAAGTGAAGCCGATGAACAGGAACCCGTATTTCGTCGCACGGTTGACCTGGTCGTAGAGGTCGATCGGCTGGATCAGGCTGATGCTCATCGTCCCGATACCGTCCGTGCGCGGTCCCGCTACGTAAACCGCAGCACGATCACCGCCACCGGGAATCGGCGCCTTTTCATCCGCCGCATCGACCAGCGCCTGCCCCAGCGCAAGATTGCCGACGCGGTAGGTCGCATCGAATCCCTTCTCCGTGACCCCGCGCCGGACCGGCAGGAAGCCGCCGCCAAAACTGGGCGATGGCCAACTCGACGTGACGTGCCACTGCGTGTCGCCCGCGCGCGGCGCGAGCGTGAGCGAGGCGTTACCACGAAAGCGATAATCGAATGCCGCCGTGATCGGCCCCGTCGGCAAGCCCGACGCATCGAAGCCCGCAAAGAATCCGGACCCGCCGGTTGCTCCCAGTCCATGACCTGGCTGGAGCGCTACCGGCTTGCCACCCACGCGCACCAAGGGTGGCGGACCGAACAATCCGCGCGCATCGGACAGGCCGAAGCGGAGTTCCGCCCGGTCCCAGACGAGCGCCTTTTCGTCAATGCCCAGCCTTGACAGGTCTGCTGGCATGGCGAAGCGTGCGGTGCCCGTTACCCGTGCTTCGTAGACCACGGCTTCGTAGATCGAGCGTTTGCGCCGGCTGGGATCGAGCCCGGCTTCGATCTGCGCCACTTCCGGCGACAGCGCCATTTCCTTCCAGACGGTGGCCGTCTTGGTAACCTGCTTGCCGCCTTCCTCGACCGTCTCGGTCGCCTGCGCCTGATAAGGCACGACGAGCACGGGTCCGGCGATGGCCTGCGGTCCGCCCCACCCTTCGACGATGGAGGCCTGTGCCGTCGCCGACTGGCTTTGGCGATCATAGACCAGCGCCCAGACAGTGATCAGCGGGATCGCCAGCAACAGGCCGACGAGGATCGCGAGGCCCAGCTTGGCCCCCGGCGTCCGCTCCCTGCCTCTCGGACGGAAGGCGGGCGGTACCGGGGGCAGCGCCACCTCAGCGGATGCCCAGGCGGTGCGCGACGAAAATGAGCACGAAAGCGCCGACCAGCGACATCACGAAGCCCGCCGGCTTAAGCGTGAACATGTCCTTTTCCTTCGTGAACATCCCGCCGATGATCGTCCCGACGAAGGATCCACCGATGCCGAGCAAGGTCGTGAGGACGAAGCTCGCCGGGACCCCGCCGGGATAAATGAACCGCGCGAGCAAGCCGACGATGAAGCCTACGATGATGGTGCTGATGATGTTCCACATGGCGCTAATTCTCCCCAATGAGCGTCGGTGCGCAAAAGTGACGTGCGTACGGGGCCTTGGCAAGTCACTGGCCTTGCGGCGCGTACATACCGGGCCGAGCATCGTAAATGTCCCTCTGTGGAACACCCAGGATGCGGGGGGCGAAATCTTCCGGTTTTTCAACTAAGCGCGCCAGCATGGCGGGGACGATCGGTCTATCGGCGCATCAGCGATTCGTAGCGCGCGGCCGGGCGCGAGCAGCTCGCCGTGCGCGACGCCGGCGGCTCGCCGTTAGCGCGCTGCTGCCTTTTGCGCTGCTGTCGTGCGTGGCCGACGACAAGGTGTCGCATGCGAGTGGCATGATGCCGCAAAAGCCGAT
The DNA here is from genome assembly GCA_031371635.1 of Sphingomonadales bacterium. Taxonomy (GTDB): domain Bacteria; phylum Pseudomonadota; class Alphaproteobacteria; order Sphingomonadales; family Sphingomonadaceae; genus Sphingomonas_O. Next base: position 10,581 of record JANMJZ010000109.1, read on the forward strand.
TGCGGTTTCCTATGCCGGAATCCCGGTGATTGCCGGTACGTCGGTCACCAACACTCTCGAGCAAGTGCAAACCTTTCTCTCCACGCCAGCCGGCTCCTCGTTTGTTGCGGCGCTCAGCCAGCGCGACCGGATGCGCGCAACTTTGTGCCTGGCGAGCGCCATCTACTACGAGGCCGCGACAGAACCGGACGAGGGACAGCGTGCGGTTGCGCAGGTCGTCCTCAATCGCGTCCGCCATCCCCAATGGCCGCACACCGTTTGCGGCGTGGTCTATCAGGGCTCGAGCGCGCCAGGATGCCAGTTCAGCTTTGCCTGCGATGGCGCCATGGCACGGGCGCCGATGCTGTCGGCGTGGATACGTGCGCGACGGGTCGCGGAACGGGCACTGGCGGGCGAGGTCTATGCGCCCGTCGGCAGTGCAACCTTCTACCACACGATGCAGGTCGCGCCGGGCTGGCGCCTGCGCATGACTCCCGTGGCGATCGTGGGTGCACACATCTTCTACCGAATGCAGGGTGAAGCGCCCGACGCAGCCGCGCTGCCGATGTTCTATGCAGGTGGCGAGCCTGTGCCAGGCCCGCTGCCGCGCGTCGCGCCGCCCGCGCAGTTGATGCAGGTCACCATGCCGAACCCGGGTGCCCTCATGCCGCTATTGCCCGATCCGGTGTCAGTGATGACTCCCCGCGAAAGCGCCACACCCGTACCGCCCAGCAGCGACAGCCGCTACGTGGCAGGGGCCCTGCCGGACTCGACGATCCGCGAGGAGTATCGCGACAGCGGCCAGTGGATCGCGCGCTAGGCTACTTCAGCGCGTCGGTTGCCGGCTTGCCGACCGGCTCGGTCGCCGGTGGCAGCGCCCGTTCCAGCAAGTTGAGCCAGCGCAGCGCCTTTGCGCCGATGTAGGACTGCGGATCGGACGGAGTCAGCCGGCCCTGTGCTTCCCACTCGGCGATCGTCATCGTCGCCTCGGCCGCCGCATTTGCCAGCGGCTGCGGCTTGCGCAGCGCGCGGTTGATCATCGCGTCGCCGAAGAAGGTCCAGTCGTTGTCGGCGCGGCAGCCGAACGACGTCCGCGTCGATGAGGCAGCAGTGACGATAGCCGTGCTTTCCGTGACCAGTGTCGGGACGAAAACGCCCGAGAAACAGGCACTGACGAGCAGCAGGCGATTGGCGATGCCGAGTTCGTTGAGCAGCCCGGCGAGCTTCGACGGGCCGATCATGCCGAACCCGGCGTCGCCGTCATTATAGACCACCCCGAACTGCGCGCCATGGCTGGTGGTGTAGAGCACCAGCACGTCCTCCGGCCCCATCAACTCCGCCATGCGCGCGAGCGTTGCGGCGATGTTGGCAGGGCTGCCCATCGGCAGAGTACTGGGGCTGGTGCCGTCGCTGCCCGCCAGTGTGACGGCATGCCCCGTTGCAGCGTAGCGCCGCGACAGGACCCGTCCGGCCTCGCGTGCCTCGCGGCCGAAGACCGGATCGCTGTCGAGGCCGACCGACAGGACGAAAGCCTCGACCACCCCCTTGCGCCCTGGCGTCAGCGTCGCGAGCGCCGTGGAAAGGCGGCGGTGTTCGGCCAGCTGCCACTTCGCGCTGCGCGACCGTTCGAAGCTTGTCCCGATATCGGCGGCATAGGCCACTTCGCCGGGCGAAAGCTTGTCGAGGAACGGGGGAGCCGCCGTGTGCTCGACGGCACGAAAGGGTGCCGGCGCCGCCCCGAGCATGACGAGCGCTGCCAGCGCGACGAAACCACGAAACCGCATGACCGACCCCCTGCGCCGATGCTGGGCAGCGCGGGGCACGGCGTCAACCCACGCTGCGTCGAATGTCAGAGGGCCATGCGCGGTGCGAGGCTTCGCAAGGCCTGGGCCAGCGCGTCAACCTGTTGGGGCGATGTGAAAAGCGCGGGGCAAACGCGAATGCACGCCCCCCTGGCAACCCCGGTGCGATGCACCGAGAAGATGCGGAATTCGTCGAGCAGCATCTTTGCGATGGCGATGTTGTCGCCGACGGAGGTTCGCCCCTTTATCCGGAAGGCCGTGGTGCCGCCGTGCAGCGTCGGGTCGTTCGGCGTCAGGATTTCGAGCCCCGGCAGACCTCGCAGTTCTTCTGCCCAGCGGTCCCGCAGCCAACGCAGGCGGGCGATGCGATTCGGCGCCCCGACGGCTTCCTGAAAGGCGAAGGCGGTCGGCACGGTCAGCTGCGCGGCCATGTCGACGGTGCCGGTATGGATGCGGCTTTCTGCGGCCGCGCCCGGCGGCGTGCCGTTGCCGGGATCGGCGCCGATCGCATCGAGCCGGGACTTGCGGATGTAGAAGGCGCCTACACCGAGCGGAGCGCCCATCCATTTGTGCAGGTTGAAGCCGGCGAAGTCGGCGCCCGCCGCGATCGTCCCCGCTTCGAGCTGGCCCCAGCTGTGGGCGGCGTCGACGATGGCGTCGATCCCGCGCGATTTGGCGAGCGCCACGATCTCGGCGAGCGGCAGCGCAAGGCCAGTGCGGTGGCTGAGGTGCGTCAGCAGGACGAGGCGGATGCGCGGATTGGCGACGAACGCCTGTTCATAGGCATCGATCAGGGCTTGCCGTGTCGCAGGTTCGGGCAGGGAAATTTTGACGACCGTGACGCCGCGCCTTGCAGGCAGGTCGGCCATATATCCCTGCATCGCGTCGTAATCGAGATCGGCGTAAAGCACGGCATCGCCGGGCTTCAGGCGATTGTAGCCCTGGATCAGGACGCGCAATGCCTCGGTCGCGTTGCGGGCGAAGGCGATCTCGTCGGGCGCGGCGCCCAGTTCGGTCGCCACCCGGGCGCGGATACTGTCGAGGTCCGCGCCGAAGCCGCGCCGCGCGTAATAGCTATTGTCGCGGTTCACCCGTTCGATGTTGTACTTGTAGGCCGCCATGACAGGCTTCGACATGATGCCCCAATTGCCGTTTTCGAGCTGGATGATGTCGGGGTTCACGTCGTAGAATGACGCGACCGCACGCCACCGGGCTTCGTCGTCGGGCCCCCGCGGCGCGCCGGCCGGGAACGACATCGCGGCCCGGGCGGCGACGGGCAGCGCGGCAGCGCCGGCCAGAAGTGCGCGGCGGTCGATCTTGGTCATGCGGCTCTCCGGCAGGGACGTCGCCGTAACGGTAGCCGCGCAACCCCTGCACGCGCTAGGGCGTTCAGGCGTCCAAAGGAAATCAGAACATGTCCCAGCCCATCGCCCTCGACATCCCGCACCAGCTGGGCAAGCAGGCAGCGCACGACCGGCTCGACCGGGGTATCGGCAAGATCGGCCAGATGATCCCCGGTGGCGGACAAGTGACGCACAGCTGGAGCGGCGACGCGATGACCTTCACCGTGACGGCGCTTGGCCAGAAGATGAACTGCGTCGCGACGGTGTTCGATGACAAGGTCCACGCCGAAGTCGACCTGCCGCCCATGCTCGCCCTGTTCGCGAGCAAGATCAGGGACGCGTTGGGGGCGGGGCTGCCGAAGCTGCTGAAATAGCGGCCACGCAAAGGTCACAAACGTCACGCGAGATTGCAGGGAAAGTCCGGTGAACCGGTCCTATTTGCCGGTGAGATGGGGCGTGGGTTTGATCGACGGTTGAAAGAGCCGGGACTCAGGTAGTGTGGGGTGGGCGTGTAGGACAGCGGCTCCTTTGTGTTTCATGATGAGCCGGAGAAGCAAGCGCTTCTATCTGCTCGATTCCCGCTCGCAGGCTGCCCGCAAAACCGGCATGCTCAGTAACGATCGTGTGGATCAAACGGCCATCGACCGCGCCACGTTCGTTGCGGAGGATGTTGCCGAGCTGACGCAAAGCGGTTAGCCGATACCGCACGCTTCGAATGACAACCTAAAGTCGCAGGTCAGGCCTTTTTGCCGACGAGGAATGGGACGGTCTTGTCAGGGTTCGACTGACAATAGGAGATCAGTCCATTCCACACGATATCGTCACTACCGGCCAGTGACTCCTTGCTCTTGCCCTGCTGGATTTGCTGCATGATGCCCAAACCTCGTACCAGCAAATACGGAGGGTAATCCTTTATCGTCTTCTCAGGCCAAGCCGATTTCCACCAGTCGATCCCGGCCGTGAAGCGCCTGCATTTGTCGCGCAGAAGGTGTGTACCCGGTCCCCCGCTTGCATAGGCCATCCAGGTGGAAATTGGTTTGCCTTGCTCGTCGCGCGCAGGCTTGAACCGAACGCGTTCTGCCGAGCCAATGTTGAAATTGTCGAGATCGGTTGATCGCGTTGTGTTGCGAAGCGAATAGGGGGTGAAACGCCCATCCTCCCCTAAGACGCCTTCGATAAAAATCTGGCCAGTTTGTCCGAGGTCATTCAGGCGCTCGCCTTCCCTCTTGCTGTTGGCCGTATCGCCATAGTCGATAATTTCTGGGCGAGTTTTTACCTTGGGCCGGTTTGCCCTGGCCTGCTCGGCGGCGGGGCTCCCTAGGTCTCTTATCACACGAAACGGCACGACTGGTGCTGTCGAAACTGGCGCAGCCGCAGCAAGCAGAAGAGTTTCGAGCAACACCACCCCCAATAAGCTCAATAAACGCGCGCCTTCGGCTTAATGTACTCGATCTCGTCGGTGAGCGTGTAGTCGTGCACCGGGCGGTAATCAATCTTCACGTCGCTGCCCGACGTCCAGAGCAACGTGTGCTTCATCCACTCGGCGTCGTCCCGGTTGGGATAGCTTTCATGCATGTGCGCGCCGCGACTTTCGTGGCGGTTGGCGGCACCGTGGACGGTGACGACCGCCTGCGGGAGCATGTTGTCGAGTTCGAGCGTCTCGATCAGGTCGGTGTTCCAGATGAGACTGCGGTCGGTGACCTTCACATCGGCAAGGCGCGCGGCGACGCGGTCGATCTGGACGAGGCCTTCGTCGAGCAGCTCGGTGTCGCGGAACACGGCGGCGTGCTTTTGCATCGTGCGCTGCATGTCGAGGCGGATTTCCGCCGTGGGCGACGCGCCCGAGGCGTGACGGAACTTGTCGACGCGACTCAGCGCCATTTCCTCGTTGCCCGACGGCAGCGGCTTGTGCGCGGTGCCGGGCGTGATCAGCTCTGCAAGGCGTTTGCCGGTTGCGCGGCCGAAGACGACGAGGTCGATCAGGCTGTTCGATCCCAGGCGGTTCGCGCCATGAACGCTGACGCACGCCGCTTCGCCAATGGCGAACAGGCCGGGGACGACGGTGTCGGGGTTGCCGTCCTTGAGCGTCACGACTTCGCCGTGGAAGTTACAGGGGATGCCGCCCATGTTGTAATGGACGGTCGGGGCGACCGGCAGCGGTTGGCGCGTCAGGTCGACACCGGCGAAGACCTTGCCCGTCTCGGTGATGCCCGGCAGCCGTTCGGCCAGCACCTTGGGATCGATATGGTCGAGGTGCAGGTAGATATGGTCCTTGTGCTCGCCGACGCCGCGGCCCTCGCGAATTTCGGCGGCCATCGAGCGCGAGACGACGTCGCGGCTGGCGAGATCCTTTGCGCTGGGGGCGTAGCGCTCCATAAAGCGCTCACCCTCCGAATTGGTTAGATAGCCACCCTCTCCACGAGCCCCTTCGGTGATGAGTACACCTGCACCGTAGATACCGGTCGGGTGGAACTGGACGAACTCCATGTCTTGCAGCGGCAGCCCGGCGCGCAGGACCATGCCGCCGCCGTCGCCGGTGCAAGTGTGGGCCGACGTCGCTGAGAACCAGCAGCGGCCATAGCCGCCGGTCGCGAGCACGACGCTGTGCGAGCGGAAGCGGTGGATGCTGCCGTCGTCCATGCACATGGCGATGATGCCGCGGCACTCGCCGTTCTCCATGATCAGGTCGAGCGCGAAATATTCGATGTAGAAATCGGCGTCATACTTCAGGCTCTGCTGGTAGAGCGCGTGAAGCATCGCATGGCCGGTGCGGTCGGCGGCGGCGCAGGTGCGCTGGGCCGGCGGGCCGGCGCCCATGTTCTGCATCATGCCGCCGAACGGACGCTGGTAGATCTTTCCCTCTGCAGTGCGGCTGAACGGCACGCCGGCATGTTCGAGCTCGTAGACGGCGGCGGGTGCTTCGCGGACCAGATACTCGATCGCGTCCTGGTCACCCAGCCAGTCGCTGCCCTTGACCGTGTCATACATGTGCCAGGTCCAGTGATCCGGGCCCATGTTGCCGAGGCTGGCAGCGATGCCGCCCTGTGCCGCGACGGTGTGGCTGCGCGTCGGGAAGACCTTGGTAATGCAGGCGGTTTTCAGGCCGTTCTGCGCAGCCTCCATCACGGCGCGAAGGCCGCTGCCCCCGGCGCCGACAACGACGGCGTCATAGCTGTGGTCGATGATCTTGTAAGCGGAATCGGACATTAAACGGGCGTCCCTGTGACGGCGATTTTCAGGATAGAAAACAGGGCAA
>JANMJZ010000142.1:0-3061 GCA_031371635.1 Sphingomonadales bacterium
CGAGCATCCCGACGTGAGGCTCGACGTCTCGAGCGCTCATGTGACAGGCCTCCCGTCGACCCATTTTGATATGGCGATCGTTTACGACCGGCCCAATGTCGATGACCGGATCACCGATTTGCTGTGGATGGTGCGCGTGGCACCGCTATGCTCGCCGCACACCGCGCTCGCTGCCGACGGACTATCGCTCCCGGATTTTCTTTGCGGCCAGGAATTGCTGCACCTGAAGCTGGAAGGCGAACCGCGCGACCTGCTCTGGTCGTCCTATCTGCGCCAGGGCGGCATCGACGTGGTGACGACAGACGGGCTGGCGTTCGACACGGCCATTGCCTCGGCCCAATATGCGATGGGGGCAAGCGGCGTCTTTCTGGGCGACATCGACATGTTTGCCGAGGAGATCGAGGCCGGACGGCTGGTAAAGCCCTACGATCTGACGGTCGAGGACGGCTATGGCTATTATCTGAAGCTGCATGCCGACGACCTGTCTGACCCCGACATTGCGATGTTCCGCCGCTGGCTGATCAGCCGGTTCAGCGCCTTCCCCCGCAAGTTGAAGCGCAGTGCGGCTTAGGGCGCCCTACTTCTTATCGCTCATTTGAAGATCACCGTCCGCGTCCCGCTGAGCATCACGCGATGCTCCAGGTGCAGCTTTACCGCGCGTGCGAGCACACGGCTTTCGGTATCCTGCCCCTCGGCGATCAGATCGTCCACGGTATCGGCATGGTCGACGATCGAAACATCCTGCGTAATGATCGGGCCTTCATCGAGATCGGGCGTCACATAGTGCGCGGTCGCGCCGACCATCTTGACGCCGCGTTCATAGGCGCGGTGATACGGCTTCGCCCCTTTGAACCCAGGCAAGAAGCTGTGGTGGATGTTGATCACGCGCCCATCCAGCTTGCGGCAGAGCTGGTCGCTCAAGACCTGCATGTAACGCGCAAGGATGATCAGATCGACCTGCTGCTCCTCGACCATATCGAGCAGTCGCGCTTCCTGTTCGAGCTTGTTTTCCGGGGTTACGTGCAAGTGGAAGAACGCGATGCCTTCATGGTTTGCGCGGCTCTGCCATGTCGTGTGGTTCGAGACGATGCTGGCGACATCCATCGGCAACCGCCCGGTCGAGGTGCGATAGAGCAGGTCGTTCAGACAATGGCCGCCCCGGCTGACCATGATCATCGCCCGCGCCTTCTGGCTCAGGTCATGCACCTGCCAGTCGAGGCGAAACGCGGTGGCAACCGGCATGAACGCTTCGGAAAAGCTCTCGCGTGTCATTGCGGCAGGCACAGCAAAGGCCATGCGCATAAAAAACCGGCCCGTGCTCCGTTCGTTGAACTGCGCGCTTTCGACGATGTTGCAGTCCTGGCTCAGGATCGAATTCGATACCGCCGCGACGATCCCCTTGCGATCGTCGCTCGCAACCAAAAGGACGAATTCATTTCCGATCGACATAGCCTTGATCACCCCCCTGTCGGACGACACCTTCTAATCCAAGTGGCCTACGCATTTGGGTGACACTTCGTCGCGTTAGTTTTTCTGATTCGTAGCTGAAGAAAATCTTATTCCCCTGTCACCGATGCTTACGCGGCGCTTGTGCACCGTTTCGGCGGCAAAGTGGTCGGCCTCAACCGGTCGAGTTGGTGGGTTGCGCGATAAGAGAACGAGGTCGCATTCCTAAATTATATTTGCCAATTCTGAAAAATCGGTCAGTTGCTATCGAAGCACCCCAAAGCCAGCCTCGCTGCTAGCTCGGGGAGTGCCGGGGAAAATTGGCCATCAATTGGCTGAAAATTAGGGGGCGGTCGATATGAAAGCCGAATTGAAATTCTCGACGGCAATGGTCGTTATCGCGGCTTTGGGTGCAGGTGGCGCGCCGGCGTTCGCGCAGATTGCCCCTGCCGACAGCGCGTCGACCGTGCCGAGTGACATCGTCGTCACGGCCACCCGGCGCGAAGAATCGATCAACCGTGTACCGCTCGCAATACAGGCACTGAGCGGCGAATCGTTGAGCCGCCTGAACGTCACGAGCTTTGAAAAGCTGGTTGAATATCTTCCTAACGTGCGCACCGCCTCACGCGGACCTGGCGTTTCGTCGATCTATATTCGCGGCCTTTCGACCGATACCGCAGGTGCCCAGATTCTCGGTGTTGCAGGCGTCCAGCCGAACGTCGCAATCTACCTCAACGACGCGCCTGCCTCGACGCCGGGCCGCAACCTCGACATTTTCCCCGTGGACCTCAACCGCGTCGAAGTGCTGGCCGGACCGCAGGGCACGCTGTTTGGATCGAACGCGATGGGCGGTGCCATCCGTTACATCACGAACAGCCCTAACCTAAAAGACTTCGAAGCCGGTTTTACCGGTTCGGGTGCCACAACAAGCGGCGGCGCAGCGAGCTTCGGCGTCCAGGGCTATGTCAATCTCCCGATCGTCAACGACAAGCTGGCGGTCCGTCTGGCGTTCTATGCCGACAAGCAGGGTGGCTATATCGACAATGTTGCCGGCACCTATCGCATGCCCTGGGATCCGGGTGGGCCGGGTCGTCTGCCGACCGGAAACCCGCTGCTCGTCGGGCAAGCCATCCAGTCGTGCGTTGGTGTCGCCAATTGCGTTGCCACGGCGACCGGCACGACCGGCGGCTTTCGCGTGCCCGTCCGTCAATCGATTTCGAATACGGCGTTCATCGAGGACAATTACAACGACGCCACCTATACCGGCGGGCGCGGTAGCCTGACCTACAAGTTCAACGATGACTGGTCGTTGGATGTGATGACCATGTACCAGGAACTGCGGACGGACGGCGTGTTCGACTACTCGCCCGCAGTCGGCGACCTGAAGGTGCAGCAGTTCAGTCCGAACACGTTGCGCGATACGATCAGTCTGAGCACGCTCACGCTCAAGGGGCGGTTGGGCATTCTCGACCTGATCTACACATCGTCGTACCAGGACCATCATGCGGTCCAGCAGGCAGATTATGCCCGCTACGCCAACATCGGCCTGTACATGCCGTTCTACAATTGTGATCGCGGCGTCTATTATCAGGGCTATGCGACGTCGGCAGCGCAG
>JANMJZ010000151.1:0-11418 GCA_031371635.1 Sphingomonadales bacterium
TCGCCTCGATCTGTCCGGCGACCTGTTCGAGAAAGGCACTGCGCAGGCCGGGGTCCAGCGCGCTGAAGCTCTCCGAAGCCGCTTCGGCGAGCGCGCAGGCTAATTCGACATCGCCGATCGTGGCTTCCGCATAGCACTGAGGCAATTCGGTGCCGTCTGCGGCGGCAAACGCACGAAACGTGGCGTCGCGTCGTACATCGCGCGCGCCGATCAAGATCGAACCATCAGTCATGCCTGAACTCCGCTCGCGCAGCCCCGATCTGCTCTCTCAACACGCGCCCCTTACTCCACGCTCATCCTTGACCCTATTTCCTTGGCTCTATACTCATACAAATACAATAATTATCGTGGGGGCAAAGGGAATGTCGACTGCAGCGGGCGATCGAGGGGGCAAAAGCACGTCGCGGCTGGTCACGGCGCTGATCTTTGTCACGGCGCTATTTTTCATCTGGGCCTTTGTCACCAACCTGATCGACCCACTCGTGAAGAGCATGAAGGTGATCTACACCCTCACCGATTTCGAGACGCAGCTGAACCAGTTCGCGTTTTTCATCGCCTATGGCATCGTCTCCATCCCGGCGGCGTGGTTCCTTTCGCGGCGCGGATATGCGAATTCGATTGTGCTCGGGCTGGTCGGCGTGGTCGCCGGATGCCTGATCGCCTGGTCGACCAGCTTTTCGCACAGCTTCGTCACGGTCCTGATCGGCCTGTTCGTGGCAGCCTCGGGGATCACGCTTTTACAAGTCGCCGCCAATCCGCTGATCGCGTCCATGGGTGACCAGAAGAGCTCGCACTTCCGCCTCAACCTCAGCCAGGCGTTCAACTCTCTCGGCGCCTATGTCGGGGGCACATTCGGTGCGACCTATCTGCTGAAGGGCGACCTGTTCGAAAAGGACGTCGTGCTGACCGACCCTCTGAAAGCCGAAGGCCTGTCCTTCGTCACCGAGGTCTATCTGCTGATCGCGGTGTTGCTTGCCGTCTTCATCGGCGCCGTCTTTCTGGTGCGGAGGACGATTTCGGCCAACGCCCCCGCCATACCGCAGCATGCCGAATCGCCGTTGGCCGCACTCGGGTCGCGCTGGGCCAACCTGGGTGCAGTTGCGATATTCCTGTATGTCGGCGCCGAAGTCTGCGTTATTTCGGGCCTGATCTTCTTTCTCGAGCAGCCCCAGATCCTCAACATTCCGTCCCAGATTGCCGGCTATCTCGCGCCCTTTTTCATGCTGCTCGCCATGGTCGGCCGTTTCGCCGGCAGCGTGTTGCTGCGCCGTGTGCCAGCCACCACCATGCTGGCGCTTGTTGCCGCCGGCGCGACCATCCTGTGTGTGGTCGTGATAGGCACCTATGCCAGCGCTGCCGTGCCGCTGGGCGGCAGCGTCACCCTGCCGGGCGGCCATGCGACACTGCTGACGACGGGCTTCATTCCTGCCTTTGCGGCGATTTTCCTCGGGCTGTTCAACTCGATCATGTTCCCGACGATCTTCACGCTGACGCTCGAACGGTCGAGCGCCCCGGCCTCTGCTACGTCGGGTCTGATGTGCATGGCAATTTGCGGGGGCGGGTTCATTGCGATCCTGTACGGCGCGGTGATCGATATGTTCGCAGTCGCCGTGCCCGTTGGCGCACGTTCGCTCGCCTTCGTCGTGCCGCTCGCTTGTTACCTCTTCGTGCTTTGGTTCGCTCTGGCTTCCCGTCACGTGCCGACACATGCGATCGAGGAAGGCGCGGGTTCGGGTCACTAGCACGAGGCCGACGACACCCCCGCGCCGCCTTTTCGCAAGCCAGGAAGAAACATCCGGAACCGACCCCGGCGCCAATCGTAGGGTGCCCCGGGGCGAGAAGGATATACGCAATGGCCGAAACTATCGATCGATCGCCGTGGAGGCCGCTGGGCAGACCTGAGCATCCGATCTACGCGGCATTGCTGCCCATCCCGATTATCTGCTTCGTCGGCGCTTTGGCGAGCGACATCGTCTACACCGGCAACCCGGACATGATGTGGATCGATTTTTCCAGCTGGCTGTTGCTCGTGGGGCTGGTCGGTGGAGGACTTGCCGGGCTTGTCCTGATTATCGAGATGGTCCGGCTTGGGCAAAGCCGAACGCGCGCGCTGGTCACGCATTTCGTGCTGCTTATGGCCGCCTGGGTGGTCGAAATCTTTAATTCCTTCATCCATGCCCGCGATGGCTGGACGGCGGTCGTGCCTGCGGGGGTTACCCTTTCGGCGATCGCCGTTCTGCTTAGTCTGGTCGCGGGCTGGTTTTGGCAATCGGCGCGATATGCGCATGCGGGAGACATCCGGTGAGCCGCCCGCCTGTCGTGCTTGCCGCCCTCCTGCCTTTGGCCGCCTGTGGCAGCGGGCAGGCGATCGATCCCAACAGCCAATACGGCGCCAACCCCGTGCTGCCGGCGCCGCACGAACAGCTGATCGCCGATGTCGGTGTCTACAAGGTCATCGGCTGGCAGTCGGGCGAAACGCCGACAGTGCCCGCGGGCTTCCGCATCCAGCCGTTCGCGACCGGTCTGAACAATCCCCGCAACGTCCTGTCCCTGCCCAACGGCGACACGCTGGTCGTGGAGTCGAAATATGAAGGGAGTGAGCCGCTGCAGCGCCCCAAGGATCCGATTCGCGACTGGGTCATGTCGTTCGCCCATGGTCCTGCGAAGGGTGGCGGTGCCGACGAAGGCAATCGCATCACTTTGTTGCGGGACACGAACGGCGACGGTCGGCCAGAAGGGCGCTCAGTGCTGGTTGACGGGTTGAACGCGCCGTTCGGCATCGCGGTTTCCGGCGGCTATCTTTACGTCGCTAATACCGACGCCATCGTCCGATATCCCTTTGTCCCGGGACAGACTCGAATAACGGCGCCGCCTGTAAAAGTCGTCGATTTGCCGGGTGGACCGATCAACCACCACTGGACGAAGAGTTTGACGGCGAGTCCCGACGGATCGCGGCTGTATGTGGGCGTCGGTTCCAACAGCAATGCGATGGAGCGCGGCGCAGAAGCGGAAAAGGACCGCGCCTGCGTGTTCGAGGTCGATCCGAATTCCGGACAGATGCGCGTCATGGCCACGGGGCTGCGCAATCCCAACGGATTGACCTTTTATCCCGGTTCTAACACCCTCTGGACGGTCGTGAATGAGCGCGACGAGCTGGGGCCGAACCTCGTGCCCGATTACATGACCTCGGTTCGGCCGGGCGCCTTTTATGGCTGGCCCTATAGCTATTACGGCCAGCATGTTGACCCGCGCGTCCGTCCGCAACGACCGGAAATGGTCGCGCGCACGATCTCCCCTGACTACGCGCTTGGCTCTCACGTCGCAGCGCTCGGCCTTGCCTTTTACACCGGCAGCAGTTTCCCCGTCGCATATCAGGGCGGGGCATTCGTCGGCGAGCACGGCAGCTGGAACCGGACCGAGCCGCATGGCTACAAGGTCGCCTTCGTCGGTTTCAGGGACGGGCGCCCGATGGGGGCACCGAAAGACTTCGTGACCGGATTCCTGAAGGACGGAAAGGCGCGAGGTCGACCGGTAGGCGTAGCCACCGATCGGACGGGTGCGCTGATCGTGGCCGACGATGTCGGCAACACGGTCTGGCGGGTCAGCTACGCCGCGGTCCAATCGGCGCGTGCCAAAGTCGTGACAGCGACCGGTAAGGCCGGCGCCTGATCGATCAAGGTAGCGGCGCGCCTTCGCGCCTGTCGGATTCCTCCCGGCGGGGAGGCGTCGGCCCTGCCGAAAAGCCATCCCGGTCGAGTCGCAGGTCGATCCTTGCCCCGCCAATATCGGAGTGTAGGGTCACGCCTTGACCATTTTCGATCTGCAATTCGGTATCGTTGCCAAGGGGGATGGCCAGGTCAGCCGGGATGTCCGGTACTATCTCGTCAGGCTTGGAAACCGGGGCACCGACGCGTGCCGCCGGTATCGCACCCACCATAAAATCGCGCCAGATCTGCGCCGGAACGGTTCCGCCATTGATTGCCTTAAGCGGCGTGTTGTCGTCGTTCCCGATCCAGACGCCTACGACCAGGTCGCCGGCAAATCCGACGAACAGGGCGTCGCGGCTGTCCTGGCTGGTGCCCGTTTTGCCATAAGCGTCGATGGCGAGCCGGGCGCGACGCCCGGTCCCGTCGGTTACGACTGTTCGCAGCAGATCTAGCAGCATGTTGTGCTGCGTGTCCCCGAAGCTGCGCCGGGCGGCAAGCAAGCGATCGAGTAGGCCCGGATCCGGCTGTTCCACGGCGTGCGGCTGGATTGGCCAGTGTCCCGCTGCGACCGCTGCATAGGCGGATGTCAGTTCCAGCAGGCTGACCCCGGACGATCCAAGGGCGAGCGTCGGGTCGGTGGCCAGCGGGCCGGTGAGGCCGAGGTCGCGGGCCGCGCGCATAACCTTTTCCGAGCCCAGCTGCCGGTAGAGCCGGACAGCGGCGACGTTGCTCGAACGGGCAAAGGCCTGGCGCAGCGTGATCTGGCCCCTGTAATGCGCACTGCTGTTCTTCGGCCGGTATCCTCCTTCGATGATCGGGCTGTCGTCGACCATCGTGTCGGGCGTCATCCCGTCGCGTAGTGCGGCGAGGTAGACGAACAGCTTGAAGGTCGATCCAGGCTGACGCCGCGCTTGTGTCGCCCGGTTGAACGGCGAGGCGTCGTAGCTGCGTCCGCCGATCATCGCCACCACATCGCCATTGGTGCGCATGGCAACCAGCGCAACCTGAGCCTTTCCCAGCGGTGCACGGCCGATAACGTTACGGGCGAGCCGTTGCAGCCGCGTATCGAGCGTCGTCGTGATCGTCGCATCGCCATAGGCATCCACGGCCTTCCCCCTTGCCTGCGGCATGGCCCAGTCGGCGAAATAGGTGCCGGTCGGCAGCTGGCTTCGATTATAGAGGTCGAGACTGGCCGGACTCGTGGCGGCAGCACGTGCAGGTGTGATCGCACCCGATTCCGCCATCGCCGCCAGTACCAGCCTCGAACGCGCCTGAGCGCCCGCCAGGTTACGGGACGGCGCGAGCGCCGACGGTGCCTTGACGAGCCCTGCCAGCATTGCCGACTGCGCCAGATTCAGCTGTTCGGGCTGGCGACTGAAATAATGCCGGGCGGCGGCACGCAGGCCGTAGACGTTGTCGCCGAAATAGGCGTTCGACAGGTAGCGCTCAAGGATCTCGTCCTTGGTCAGCCAGGCCTCCAGCCAGAAGGCGATCAGCATTTCCCGCGCCTTGCGCGACAGGTTGCGGTCGGCCGTCAGGAACGTCATTTTCGCAAACTGTTGGGTTATCGTGCTGCCGCCCTGCATGCCGCCGCCGCGCAGGTTGTTCCAAAAGGCACGGGCCAGGCCGCGGGGATCGACGCCCCAATGACTGTAAAAGCGTCGGTCCTCGATCGCGATGAAGGCTTGCGGCACGTGGCGGGGAAGAGTGGCGAGCCGGACCGGTCGGTCGACAATCGCCCCGTTGCGCGCGATGGGCTGGCCGTCGGCGGCGAGCAGCGTCACGCTCGGCGGGACCATGGGCTGCAGCGATTTTGACAAGGGCGCGGTGAAGGCCAGCCAGATGAAAGCTATTATGAAGAGAAGGATCAGCGCCTGCATGCCGCGCCGGATCCAGCGCCAGCGATTTCGGGGACGGGGAGGTGGTAGCGGGGCAGGGTCGTGCGGCGGCAGCGCTTCCCGGCTTGCGGCGAGCACCTCGCGGTACGCCGCGGCGGGCCAAGGATCGAGAATGTCCACCCGGTCGGTCATGTCCACCACTGTATTACTCAGATATAACACGAAAGGCGAGACCTAAATGCGCCTGTCGCAGGGCGACTTGACGAGGGCAATTCCCTATGTCGGGATGAGATGCCGCCGGAGCATTACGTCAGAAAGCGCGAAACACGGATGACGCACAGATTTCCGCGAGTACGGATAGGGGCGCCAACGATCGCCGATGTGGCGGCGAGGGCCGGCTTTTCCCTTATGACCGTATCGCGCGTGATCAACGGCGAGAAGAACGTGCGTGCGTCGACACGCGACGCCGTTCTGGAGGCCATTCGGCAGCTGGATTATGCCCCTAATCAGGCGGCGCGGGCGCTGGCAGGCGCGCATCCTATTCGGATCGGCCTGCTCTATAGCAATCCAAGTGTAGCTTATCTCAGTCGCTATCTGCTCGGCAGCCTCGAACAGGCGCGGCTGAGCCATGCTCAGCTGATCATCCAGAAGTGCGATGGCAGTGCCCAGGAGGAGGAAGCGGCTGTCGCAGAGCTGATCGGGTCCGGGGTAGATGGCGTCATCCTGTCACCGCCGATGTCAGACTCGCCCATCATCCTGTCACTGCTCGAGGGCGCGCCAGTCCCGTCGGTGATCGTTGCCAATGCCCGTCCCAATGCGAAGGTGTCCGTGGTGCGGATGGACGATCAGGCCGCTGCGGAAGCCATGACGCGCCACATCATCGGTCTGGGACACCGGCGGATCGGCTTCATCGTTGGCAACCCCGCGCACAGGGCGAGCGAACAGCGAGAGCAGGGGTTTCGTGCGGCACTTGTGGCTGCCGGATTGCACATGCCCGAAGCGTATGTAGTTCAGGGGGCCTTCACGTACCGATCCGGACTTTTGGCGGCCGAGGCACTCCTCGATCTCGACGAGTGTCCGACCGCCATCTTTGCAAGCAACGACGACATGGCTGCGGCCACCGTTGCCGTCGCACATCGCCGTCAGCTCGACGTGCCGGCGGACCTGACGGTCTGTGGCTTCGACGATACGGACTTTGCGCTGTCGATCTGGCCCGAGCTGACCACCATCCATCAGCCCATCGCCCAGATGTCGCGGACCGCCGTGGAAATGCTGGTCAGCCGCATACTGGCACTGCGAGCGGGGCGAATAGAACCAGCACAGGATGCCCTGCTCGACTTCACTCTGGTGCGTCGTGCCTCGGACGCCTCGCCCAGGTCATGAAAATGCTGCGCTACTGCCGGCCGACAAAAGATAGCCTGTAGGCGGCTGCTTCCGGTTGCATCGCTGACAGCGTCTCCATAGGGACGGGCCGGGGTATTCAATCCGGAAGATTTCGATGAAGATCACGATGATCGGTGCTGGATATGTCGGGCTCGTGTCCGGTGCGTGCTTTGCCGATTTCGGCCATGACGTTGTCTGCGTCGACATGAGCCAGGACAAGATCGACGCGCTGCATTCCGGGCGCATGCCCATCTACGAGCCCGGCCTTGCCGAATTGGTCAAGACCAACGTCGATGGTGGTCGCCTTACATTTACTACGGACCTTGCTCAGGGCGCTGCAGGCGCCGACGCCATCTTCATTGCCGTGGGCACCCCGTCGCGACGCGGAGATGGCCACGCCGACCTTAGCTATGTCTACCAGGCCGCCCGCGACATCGCGGGCGCGCTGACCGGGCCATGTGTTGTCGTGACGAAATCGACGGTCCCCGTAGGTACCGGTGACGAGGTCGAGCGCATCATGCGCGAAGTTGCGCCCCATGCCGAAGTTGCAGTCGTGTCCAACCCGGAGTTCCTGCGCGAAGGGGCGGCCATCGGCGACTTCAAGCGGCCGGACCGGATCGTCATAGGCTGCGAGAATGCGCGTGCCGAACAGGTGATGCGCGACATCTACAGGCCCTTGTCGCTGGGGCAGGCGCCGCTGCTGTTCACTGCGCGACGCACCGCCGAACTGATCAAATATGCTGCAAATGCATTTCTGGCGGTGAAGATCACCTTCATAAATGAGATCGCCGACCTGTGCGAGGCCGTGGGGGCCGACGTAAAGGATGTTTCGCGCGGGATCGGCCTGGACAACCGCATCGGCAGCAAATTCCTGCACGCGGGCCCCGGCTATGGCGGATCCTGTTTTCCCAAGGATACGCTCGCGCTGTTGAAGACGGCCGACGACGAAGGGGTCGCGCAGCGCATTGTCGAAGCAACCGTCGCGGTAAATGACAGCCGCAAGCGGGGCATGGGGCGCAAGATCATTGCAGCCATGGGCGGCGACGTTCGGGGCAAGACCGTTGGCATTCTCGGCCTGACGTTCAAGCCCAATACCGACGATATGCGTGACGCGCCCTCGTTATCGATCGTGCAGGCACTGATCGATGCCGGCGCGTCGGTCAAAGCTTATGATCCTGAAGGCATGGAGCTCGCCGCGCCAATGATGCCCAGCGTGACAATGTGCCGGAACGCCTACGCCGTGGCCGAAGGATCGGATGGCGTTGCCATCGTCACCGAATGGGACGCTTTCCGTGCACTTGATCTCAATAGGATGGCGGCGGTGATGCGAACGCCCCTGCTGGTCGACCTACGCAACATCTACGACCGCGCCACCGTGGAGGCGCTGGGCATCGCCTACGACTGCGTGGGGCGGCCCGGCTGAGTCTTAGACTTGAAATGTTTTCTGATGCGACGCTCGTAAGCGCGTTTCCTGAGCTTATAAGTCGCGAAGCCGACGACGATCAGCGTGACGGACATGATGCCCAACATATAGATAATGAACTGAAGTTCGCTTTTCACGCGCGCTCTTTCGATCCCATCCCATAGCACCCTTCGGAGCAATAGCGGCCAACCTTATTGGGCGCAATGCTGGCAGAGCACAACACATTGATTACGTTTGTGAAACAATAAGCGCGATTCGTTCGCTCGCCCGCCCGTCGCCAAAGGGGTTGTGAGCGCGGGACATCCCATCGTACCGATCCCGGTTATCAAGTAGTTCATGCGCTTCGGCCACAATTCGCTTTGGATCTGTACCGATGAGGCGTGCTGTTCCGGCGACCACACCTTCGGGTCGCTCAGTCGTGTCCCGCATGACGAGAACAGGTTTGCCCAGCGCCGGCGCTTCTTCCTGCACGCCGCCGCTGTCGGTGAGCACGAAGTCGCAGGCATCCAGCAGCGCGACAAAGTGAGGATAATCCTGGGGCGGGATCATCGCGATATTGTCGCGTCCTTTCAGCATCCTTTCCATCACGCCCGCGACGTTCGGGTTTGGATGAACGGGAAATATAACAGCGACGTCGCGACGTTCGGCTATCGTGCTGATCGCTTCGGCAACAGCTGTCATAGCGGCGAAATTTTCCCGCCGGTGGGTCGTCACGAGGATGATCCGCCGTTGTCGGAAGCGGCTGAACAACAGGTCGAGACCCTTGGTCATGCCCGGCGCGGCCGCGATCCGCGCGCGCGTTGCAAGCAGGGCATCGATCACCGTGTTGCCCGTGACGTATACCGACGCGGCGTCAATGCCCTCTCGGACAAGGGCTTCGGACGCCGTCGTCGTCGGCGCGAAGTGCTGGTCGGCAATCGTCGAGACGATGCGTCGGTTCACTTCCTCGGGCCAGGGCCGATAGATGTCGCCGCTCCGCAGACCTGCCTCGACGTGGCTGACCGGGACGCGGCGGTAATAGGCGGCAAGCGCTCCGATCATGGCGGTCGCCGTGTCGCCCTGAACGATGACGCGGTCAGGCTTTTCGAGATCGAGCACATCGCCGATCCCCGTGAGCAGGGCCGCCGTAATGGCGTCGAGCGTTTGGGCAGGGCGCATCAGATCGAGGTCGTGGTCGGGCACGATATCGTTCAGCGCCAGCACCTGATCGAGCATGCCGCGATGTTGCGCGGTAACGCATGTTCGCGAGACGACGCCCGGGGTCGCTTCCAGCGCTTCGATGACCGGCGCCAGCTTGATCGCTTCAGGGCGGGTCCCGAAGATCGTCATGACTTTCATGGATTCTTCGCCCTGCAGCACATCATCTTCGGCTAGGGCATCTGCCTTGATTTGTGGTTAATGTCCTGCCACGAAATTAGCATCAGATCGGTTCGCCTGCAGCACGCGCGCGTTCCACGACAGTCGCCTCGGCGTGCGGTACGGTTCGCCATGCCAGCAAGAGGAAGACGGTTGAAATCGGCGCCACCAGCAGCAGCGAAAGGATGCCGGTCCGCAGGCTGCCCGTTACTTCCGACACGAACCCCGTCATGAACGGACCAAGGCCGAGCCCCATGAGGGCGGTACCAATGAAGAAGGTGGCAGTTGCCGTCCCCCGCATGCGCGGCAGGACGAGGTCCTGTGTTGTGGCACCGGCAGCGCCGAGAGCGGCTGGGGCCAGCATGCCTGCCAGAAACATGCCGATGTAAAAGATCGTCGGGCTGGTCGTAGTGTAGCCCACGAGCACCGGAATAACCGGGCCCAGCGTGCCCACTATGATGACCGGAATGCGGCCCCAGGGATAGCGGGTCTTGAGCGCATCGGCGATTCGCCCGCCCGACACGATCCCGATGAACCCCGCGGCCGCAGCTCCGCCGCCCAGAAATACGCCAACTACCGTCTTGCTCTGGCCGAGCATCGTTTCAGCATAAAGCGCGCCGAACGCGGCAAGGCCGTAGGACGCAAAGGCGATCAGCCCATATCCGAGGGTGACATAGACGAAGGACGGCGTGCCCCAGATAAGTTTGAACGTCGGCATGTCGCGTGCGCGCAGCGCACTGGCCCAGGAGAACACAGCGTAGACGCCGCCGCCGATGGCAACCCACTGCGGAATCTTGCCCGTCGCGGCGATCATCCCCCAAGAAGCCAGCGCTATGATACCCGCGACAAGCAGATTGACGAGCAGCGGCGCAACGCCGCGCCTCGCAGCACCGATCAGCGTAAGCGGCGGGATGATCGTGATGAGCTCGCCAAAGAAATCGCGGAACGGATTGGGTTGCGCCGGCGTGATGATACCGTCGGACTGGCCGCGCAACGGTTCGCGCAGGGTTGCGACCCACAGCGCCATCAGCAGGCCGGGAAGGCCCACGGCCATGAACGCGGCCTGCCATCCGACGAGTCCCCATTTGCCATCGGGAAACGCGTGGTTCCAGTTGTCGACAACAAGCCCACCGATCGATAGCGACAGGCCGCCGCCGATGAAGATGCCCGAGGAATAGATAGCGAGCGCGGTGGCGCGGTTCTTCTTGGGAAAATAATCTGACAGCAGCGAATAGGCGCACGGGCTGGCCGTCGCCTCGCCGATGCCGACGCCGATCCGGGCAAGGGTCAGCTGTCCGCCGTTGCGCGCAAGCCCCGAGAAAGCCGTCATCGCCGACCATATGGCCAGGCCAAGCGTAATCAGCCGGACTCGGTGCCAGTTGTCCGCCAAGCGCCCCAGCGGAATGCCGAACAGCGAATAGAAAACCCCGAACGCCGTGCCGAACAGGAAGCCGATGTCGGCATCGGTAAGCTTAAGGTCTCGCTTCACATCGGCGGCAAGAATGCTGAGGATCTGCCGGTCTATGAAGTTGAGAACATAGACGATTGTGAGCACGACAAGCACATAGTTCGCATAGGCCGGCGATGCGGCGCGAGGCGCTGTGATTTCCGGCGCTTGGGCGCGCATGTCGGACAAGGCTCTCTCCCTGAAACTTTTTTGTCTTGCAGCAGGGTTAGCAGGCTGCGCCGTGCGGGCAATGCGGTTTTAATA
>JANMJZ010000154.1:0-2799 GCA_031371635.1 Sphingomonadales bacterium
GGTTGGCGTCACCGACGACCTGAAGGACCGGCTGAGTTCGGTCGATCTCGTGAAAGCAGCAGTCGCGGCACTGGGCGGGCAGGGCGGTGGTGGCCGTCCCGATATGGCACAGGGTGGTGGCCCGGACGGCGCAGCAGGTGCCGAGGCCCTTGGCGCCGTGCGCGCTGCCATCGCCGAGGCGACTGCGACCGTCTAGTCGTCGCCAAGGTCACGGCGAAGCCGGAGCCGCCTAAAGCGCTTTCAGCCTTGGCGGCGCACGCAATCCACCGGCATCCTTGATGGCGCCGCGCAGCTCGTCACGCTTTTCATGGATGCTCGCGATTACCGGCCCCATCGCGACGCCAAGGTCGACAAGCACGGCCTCCGACAACTGCAGCGATGACTCAAGCGTTTCCGGCACGGCATCGGTGACCCCGGCCCGGTACAATTGCGCCGCGTGTTCCGGATCGCGGGCGCGGGCAACGATCGTAAGTTCAGGCGCCTCGGCCCGCAGACGCCGTGCCAGCACGACGTTCTGGACCGGGTCGTTCATCGTCAGCACGACGGCGGCGGCGTCGGCAAGGTGCAGCGCTTCGGTCGCACCGGCACGTCCTGCATCGCCAAACCGTACCGGCTTGCCCTCGCGCCGGGCCGCGGCGACGACGTCGACATTGGCTTCGATCGCCGTCCAGGGCTTGTTGTGGACGTCGAGCATCGAAGCGACCATTTCGCCTACGCGACCGTAGCCGATGATGACCGTTGTCTGGGGATCCACCTGTGGCGGAGCCTCGGCCTCGCCCCAGCTGATCCGGCGCGCCACGCGGTGACCGATTTCGGCGAGCAGCGGCGTAATCGTCAGGCCGATTGCAGTCACGGCCGACCAGAATGTCGCGGTAGGTGCATCGATCAGGCCGGCGGTAAGCGCCGTTCCGAGCACGACCAGCGTCAGTTCGGACGGACTGGCCATCAGGATGCCCGTTTCTGCGGCAACGCCGGTCTGCGCCCCGCCGAAACGTAGCAATGCGGCAGTGAGGGCTGCCTTCAGGATCACGACGATGGCAACTGCGCCGAGGATGGCGGGCCATTCGGCGAACACGAAGCGCAGGTCGAGCTGCATCCCGACGGTCAGCAGGAACACGCCAAGTGCGAGGTTTTTGAATGGGGCGATGACCGCCTCCACTTCATGTGCATAATCGGTCTCGGCGATCAGCAGGCCGGCCACGAGCGCCCCGACGATGGGGGAAAGCCCGACGGTCAGCGTCGCGAGGCTCGCGAGGATCACCACGAGGAGCGTGACTGACAGGAACAGCTCCGGGCTGCGGGTCCGTGCGGCCTGGGCGAACACCCGCGGCAGAATGACGCGACCTGCAATCAGCAGAACGGCGACGACCAACACACCAAGGCCCAGTACCTCGCCCATCGCGCCGAGATCACGGCCGCCGGGGCCGAGCGCGCCGAGCAGGAATATGATCGGGACCAGCGCAAGGTCCTCAAACAGCAGCATGGCGAAGGCGAGTTTCCCGACCGGACTGGTCGTGCCCGCGATCGGCAAAACGAGCGCGGTCGACGAAAGCGCGAGCGCGAGACCCAGGCCCAGCGCCGCATTGGTCGAATATCCGAAAAGCAGCAGTGCACCCGCGATGAGGGCCGCGTTGCCGAATAATTCGCTCGCGCCGATGCCCAGCACCGCGCGCCGCATCGCCCACAGTCGCCTGAAGCTGAGTTCGAGCCCGACGGAAAACAGCAGCAGGATGATGCCGAATTCGGCAAACACCGACATTCCTTTGGTGTCGCTGATCGTCACGTAGAACAGCCACGGAACTTGCGGCACGAGACTGCCCAGACCGAACGGCCCAACGACGACACCCACCAGAATGAACCCGATGACGGGCGAAATCTTCAGCCGGGCAAATGCAGGTATGACAAGGCCCGCGGCGCCCAGCACGACAAGCGCATCGCTGAGGCCGGAGGAGTTGGGATCGAGCGCCATGGTCAACCCTAACGGGTGGACGCCCGATCTGTCACGCGCTCAGACGCTTAATGCCAGTCGTTCATCGCCTTTTCGAGGTTCAGGCGGATCGCCTCGAAGAACTGCTCGGTTGTCATCCACGCCTGATCCGGGCCGATCAGCAGCGCGAGGTCCTTGGTCATGCCGCCCTGTTCGACGGTGTAGATGCAGACGCGCTCCAGCGTTTCGGCGAATTTGATCACATCGGGCGTGTCGTCGAACTTGCCGCGTTACTTCAGGCCGCCCGTCCACGCGAAGATCGACGCGATCGGGTTGGTCGAGGTAGCCTTGCCCTGCTGATACTGGCGATAGTGACGGGTGACCGTGCCGTGTGCCGCCTCGGCCTCCACGGTCTTGCCATCGGGCGTGAGGAGTACCGAGGTCATCAGGCCGAGCGATCCGAAGCCCTGTGCTACCTGATCCGACTGCACGTCGCCGTCGTAGTTTTTGCATGCCCACACGAACTTACCCGACCATTTGAGCGCTGAGGCCACCATGTCGTCGATCAGGCGATGTTCGTAAACGATGCCAGCAGCGGCGAACTGGTCCTTGAATTCCTTGTCGAAAACATCGGCAAACAGGTCCTTGAATCGGCCATCATACGCCTTCAGGATCGTATTTTTGGTCGACAGGTAGAGCGGCCAGCCGCGTCCAAGGGCATAGTTCATCGACGCGCGGGCGAAATCGGCAATTGAATCGTCGAGGTTGTACATGCCCATCGCGACGCCGGCGGACGGGTATTCGAAGACTTCATGTTCGATGGTCTGCGAACCGTCCTGCGCGGTCCAGGTCATGGTCAGCTTGCCGGGGCC
>JANMJZ010000163.1:0-31579 GCA_031371635.1 Sphingomonadales bacterium
ATCCGCGAGAAACCCGAAGAAGCGCCCATAATATTCAGGGTCGCCGATCATCGCCATCGCCGTATCTGGTGCCGTTTCGATCAGTTTGCTCATCAGCATCCGCCCGATACCCGCTCCCTGCCGATCCGGCGCCACCGCTACGGGACCCAACAGCACCACCGGGACGCGTCCGACGGCAACAGGCCAGCACTGAATGGTCCCGACCAGACGCCCGGCATCGAAGGCGGCAAAGCTCATCGCGTCGATCGGCGTCGCGCCCTGACGGATCCGATAGGCGGTCCGCGTATGGCGATCGCTGCCGAACGCGTCGTCGAGCAAGGTCTCGACGGCGTGCGGATCGGCGGTCGAAAGGGGGGCAATGCGAATCGTCATGGGGGGGCGGCCCTTTAGCGCCCTTTGCGTGAATTAAAAGCAACGCTAGGGACACGCGCACATGAACGACTTTCTTCAACTCTGCGTCCACGATCTCGAAGTGCCGGTGCTGACCGGTATCTTTTCGGAAGAGACGCATCTCCCGCAGCCGCTGCGCATCTCAATCACCGTCGACCTAGACGCGCCGGAGCGGTTCGACCCGGATACGCCGCTGCCCGCCTCCAAAAACTACATGGACCTGAAACACGCGGCGACGGCGGCATTGCCGCCGGGGGTTCACTTCAAGCTGGTCGAGGCGGTGGCAGACCATATTGCCGAAACCCTGATGTTCGGAGACAGCCGGGTTGCGCGCGTTGAAGTGGTGATCGTCAAGCTTGCGCTGAGCGAAGCGGGCGAATCGATCGGAATTCGCCGGGTGCGATACCGCAAGTGAAGCTCGCCCTTGTCACCGGCGGCCACCGGCGGCTTGGCGCTGTCATTTCGGCGCGGCTGGCGGCGGACGGCTGGGTGCTCGCAGTTCACGGCGCGCACGATGCCGAACCGGACGCGACCCTCGAGCAGGTTCTGGCCACGCACAAGACCCAGTGGCACGGCTTTGCCGCCGATCTCTCTGACGCGACTGCCGTCGAAGCACTGATTCCCGCCGTTTCGGCCCATTTCGGCAAGGCACCGGACCTGCTTGTGAACAATGCGTCGCGCTTCGTCGATGACACGGTTGCCACCGCAACGGCCGCCGAGCTTACCGCGCATCATGCCGTCAACGCCGCCGCTCCCATTGCGCTTGCGCTGGGCTTGCACCGGTCGGGGGGGCGAGGTTCAATCGTCAACATCGTGGACCAGCGGGTGCGCAACCCGGTTCCCGACCAGTTCAGCTATGGCCTTTCAAAGTCGACGCTCGCCGCCGCGACACGCAGCCTGGCAGTGTCGCTGGCACCGGACATCCGCGTCAACGCTGTCGCACCCGGCCTGACTCTTCCGACGCCCGATTACGACGCAGCGCTTATGGCGCGCATCGCTGCGGCCATGCCCCTCGGCCGATTGCCTTCACCGTCCGATATCGCCGACGCCGTTCTTTTCCTGGCCAGCGCTGCCAGCATGACGGGCCAGACGTTGTTCGTGGACGGCGGGGCAAGCCTAAAGAGCTTCGACCGCGACTTCGTCTTTCTCTAGGCTCGCGTCCGTCTGCACGGCCCCATTGCAGTAATGACGAAGTTATAATCCTCGCTAGCGGCCGCAGCGTCGCTTTCCGATAGCTCCGCAACGGACTCCTTGGGCAAGCTGCCCGGCAGGAAGCAGGCGAGGCGATACCAAGCAAGCGTATCGGCGGCCGGCGCGCGCGCGGCTTCGTCGACGATCTCGCCGAGCGAAACGGCCCATGTCGGGGACTGGCCCGGACGACGCAGGACATTGATCGAGACTGGCTGCGCAGCTGCCGTGGTCAGGAATATCTGGGTCTCGCCTTCGCCGGGCAGATTGCCGGGGCTGTGGAAGGCGCTGGCAATGCCGGTGACCCGCGGCGGCGCATCGGCTGCAAGCCCGCTTGCAATGATGGATCGGACACGGCCTTCAAGCACTGCGCTCCAGGGAACCATCGCGTCCGGTGCGACGATCTGCAGTTCGGCCGGCCGCCCGGGAACGGGCCGTGCGGCAAGCATGAACTGCAGCTTTTTGAGCTTGGGCGGCTTCCCCCGGAAATCGAGCGGGACGTCGGCGAGCCAAGTGACCCGGGGGGGCAGGCCTCCGGTGCCGCGAATCAGGGCAGCGACGTCGGCAACCAAATAGTAACGAATCGTCGAGCGGTCCCCGACTGTATTACCCGGCTGGGGCACTGGGATGGCTTCGATAATGCGCGCAGAGGCCACGATCGGTGCTGCCAGGAAGAGATCGGCGACATCTGGGTAGGTCCACTTGTCAGCCGGGGAAACTACGTTCAGTCTCGAAGAAATCCTCGTATTTCCGGCACTTGTGCCGCAGAGAGTTACAACAAGCGCCGCCCTGAAGGCTGTGGCAACTGCCCTCGGAAGGGGCCTTCTGAAGGGGAAATGCATTATTGAAACCTCGTTGCCATATCCACGTGCGACGTAGTGTAACGCAGGGGAAAAGGCGATTGCGCCGCGAACGGCTCGTCGATAGACTTTGACCGTTCATCCGGAAGCAGGGTCGCTTTCCGGCGGGGCGCAGGGTTCGAGTCGTGGCCATATTTTCTGGTCATGCATGTCCCTCGGGAATTTGAGTTGGAGGGAGTTTAAGAGCTGAATGGCCTACACTGACCCGAGACCTATGACGCCGGCGCGCGTCTGGTCGATCATCCTCGTTGTCGCGATCCACGTGCTTGGCCTCTACGCCATGCTCAACGGTGGGTATGAAGTGGTGAAGAAGAAGCTCACCGAGCTCGAAGTGATCGACGTCAAGACACCCCCGCCTCCGCCTAAGCCATTGCCGCCGCCGCCGCCGCCGGACACTAAGCTGCCGCCGCCGCCGGTCGTGCCGCCACCCCTTGTTCAGACAAATACGCCGCCGCCCCCGTCGGTGATCGTGTCGCAGCCGACACCGCCACCGGTCGTCTATGCGCCCGCGCCAGCCGCACCGGTCATCACGCCGCCTGCTCCACCGCAAGTTGCCGTGAAACTGACCCCTCGCGGCAGCCCGGGTAGCTGGGTGACGAACGACGACTATCCGCCGTCCGCTCAGCGCGATGGTGTGGAAGGTGTCACCGGGTTCTCGCTCGCAGTTGGTCCCGACGGCAAGGTGACCGGATGCTCGATTACGGCTTCCAGCGGATCTTCCATCCTCGACGATACGGCTTGTCGCCTGCTCACCCGTCGTGCGCGCTTCAATCCTGCGAAGGAAGCGGGCGGGACGCCGATCGCATCGACCTATGCCGGTCGCTTCAGATGGCAGATCCAGAAATAGGCTAGATTAAACGGGTCCCTGCGGCCCCCGACTACCCACTCAAACATTCATCAAGGAAGAAACTACCATGCTCATCCAGATCGCAGCCGCCGCCGCAGGTGCCGCGCCTAAAAGTGCAGAATACGGCCTGCTCCCGGCTCTCCGTGACGGCGGCGTCGTCACTATCGCAACGTTCAGCGTCATGGTGCTGATGTCGATCGGCACGTTGTTCATTTTCTTCGTCAAGCTCTACGAGCAGCAGAAGGTGCTGGCGCAGGGCAAGAAGGTCCAGGCAAGCTTCTGGAACAACGCGACGCTGCAGGAGGCGGCGGCCAAGGTCGAGAAGGACACGCCATACCGTCAGATCGTCGACGACGGCCTGCGCGCTCAGGAGCAGCACACGCTGCTCGCCGACTCGCAGGACCAGCATGACTGGACGCTGATCGTGATGAACCGTGCCAAGGCAGCGATCGATTCGAAGCTGAAGGGCGGCCTGTCGTTCCTCGCCACCGTCGGTTCGACCGCACCGTTCGTCGGTCTCTTCGGTACCGTCATGGGCATCCTGTCGGCGCTCGTGAAGATCGGCGCAGCCGGTCAGGCGTCGATCGATACCGTCGCAGGTCCGGTCGGTGAGGCGCTGTACATGACCGCCATCGGTCTGGGCGTCGCCGTTCCTGCCGTGCTCGCGTTCAACTGGCTCCAGGCCCGCAACAAGCAGATCTCGGAAGAGCTGACGGCGTTTGTCAACAGCGTGCAGGCATGGTTGTCGTCGAATGGTGCAGTTAAGCCGATCATGAACCGTGCTGCTGCTGCCCGTCCGGCTGCCGCCAAGCCGGCTGCCGCCAAGGCCTGAGCCGATCGTATTCCGGGCGGCGGCGGTGTCGTCGCCCGTATCAACATCCCGACAGGATTTTAGACTATGGCAATGGCAGTAGGCGGTGACGACGACGGCGAAGAAAAGCCGATGTCCGACATCAATACAACGCCGCTGGTGGACATCATGCTCGTGCTGCTGATCATCTTCCTGATCACAGTGCCGGTCGTGGTGCAGGCAGTGAAGCTTCAGCTGCCGAACGTGCGGTTCGACCCGACCACGACCAAGCCGGAGAACGTCTCGCTTTCGATCAAAGGCGGGCCGAACAACAGCTGCGAAGTGTACTGGAACCTGACGCGCGTGGACTCCAAAGAACTTCTCGACCGTGCGGTTGCGAAGCTGAAGCTCGAAATCGACAAGCAGGGCGGCCCCAATGCCCCCGGCATCGAGCTGCCCGAAGCCCATATCCGCGGCGACGTGAACACGCCGTATATGTGCATCGGTGGCGCCATCTATAACATGCAGCTGGCCGGCTTTCAGAAGGTCGGGTTTATCTCCGAACCTCCCGCTGGTGGTACGACACGACTTTAATACGCCCCGAAGGCGCGTAACTCTGAAGAAAGACAATTCGTTATGGCAATGAGCTCAGGCGGTGCCGAAGGCGAACCGATTATGGAAATGAATACGACGCCGTTGATCGACGTCATGCTCGTTCTCATCATCATGTTCATCATCACAATCCCGATCCAGACCCACGCGGTGAAGATCAATCTGCCGGTCAATAATCCCAATCCGCCTCCGGTGATTATCAAGCCGGACTTCAACACGGTTTCGGTCGACACGCAGAACAACATCACCTGGAACGGGTCGCCGATCGACATCGAAACGCTGCGCACCTATCTGGACCAGACCAAGGCACTGCCGGTCGAACCGGAGCTTCATATCCAGCCCGATCCCTATTCGCGCTACGCGCGTGTCGATGAGATGCTGGCTGTCATAAAGAAGTCGGAAGTTTCGAAAGTGGGCTTCGTCGATAACGAGAAATACGCGAACTTCACGAAGTAAGCCTTTCTGGACAAAGACAAATTGGGGCGGGTCGGCAACGGCCCGCCCATTTTCTTGCCTCCCATTTTCCTGCGACCCATCGTTTCAGCCGCGATGCGGTCGCCTGCGTCGCGTGTTGCACGTAAACACACTTGTCACGCCCCCCGATTTGAGGGCACGGCACCGCCATGACGATGCTGCGCGAGGGTGACAACTGCTGGAAGATCGCGCGCGCGGACCGGATGTCTGTCATAGTCGATGCTGACGATTACTTCCGCCTGGCACGTGACGCGCTGCTAAAGGCCGAGCGCAGGATCATGCTAATCGGCTGGGACTTCGATGCGCGCATTCGCCTGACAGACGGTGAGCGCTTGCCTGGCGAGCCCGAGCAAGTCGGCGAGTTTCTTTACTGGCTTGTCGACCGCCGACCCGAACTCGACCTCTACCTCCTGCGTTGGGACGTCGGCGCAATCAAGACGCTCGGGCGGGGCACGACCATCTTCACCGTGCTCAAGTGGATGCAGCACCCGCGTATCCATACTAAGCTCGACGGTGCCCACCCGCCTGGTGCGTCGCATCACCAGAAGATCGTCTCGATCGATGATCGTTTCGCTTTTTGCGGTGGGATCGATATGACGGGGGACCGCTGGGACACGCGAGAACACCGCGATGAAGACCCGAGGCGGCGCGGGCCGGGCGGCCAGCTTTATGGGCCGTGGCACGATGCGACGTCAGCGCTGTCCGGTGATGCCGCTTCAGCGCTCGCGCAGGGCTGCCGCGACCGCTGGCAGCGGGCAACCGGTGAAACTCTCACACCGGTGCAGAATGACGTGGACGCCTGGCCGGAGGACCTGCCGCCGCAGTTCAGCGAGATCGACGTGGGCATTGCGCGCAGCCTGCCGGTTTATGCCGACCTTCCCGCAGTGCATGAAATCGAGGCGCTGTTCATCGCGCAGATCACCGCTGCACGCACGACGATCTATCTGGAGAGCCAGTATTTTGCGTCGCGCAAAGTCGCAGAGGCCATGGCGCGGCGACTGGACGAGCCCGATGGGCCGGAAATCGTCATCATCAATCCGGTAGCGGCGCAGGGCTGGCTGGAACCTCTTGCGATGGACACCGCGCGTGCCCGGCTGATGGAGGCATTGCGTCGGCGCGACATCCATGGCCGCCTGCGCATGTATCATCCCGTGACGCAGGCGGGGGAGCCGATTTACGTCCATGCCAAGATGACGTTCGTCGACGACGCACAGTTGCGGATCGGTTCGGCCAATCTCAACAACCGCTCGATGCGGCTCGACTCCGAATGCGATGTCATTATCGACGCGGGCCTTGATGGCGGGGAG
The DNA here is from genome assembly GCA_031371635.1 of Sphingomonadales bacterium. Lineage (GTDB taxonomy): Bacteria > Pseudomonadota > Alphaproteobacteria > Sphingomonadales > Sphingomonadaceae > Sphingomonas_O. The sequence goes on from JANMJZ010000163.1 coordinate 6,469, forward strand.
GCAATCAAGGCGGCGATCACGGCCTTACGCAACAACCTGTTAGCCGAGCATCTGGGAGTCAGCCCGGAAGAGATTGCGGGCTCGCTTGAGCAAACGGGTTCGCTGATCGCGACTGTCGAACAATCGCGGGGGAAGGGGCGTACTCTGGTGCCCTATGAAGTCCCTGACCTGACATCGATCGAGGCCTGGCTTGCCGACCACGAGGTTCTGGATCCGGAAGGGCCGGACGAGATGTTCGAGGCACTAAGCGCGCGCGGCCTGTTCAGGCGCTTGCGAAAGCCCATAGGCTAAGCTGCAAGTCCTTCGAACTGGAGTCGTGCCAGCCGTTCATACAGCCCGCCCGCGCGTGCCAGCTTGTCGTGCGTGCCCTGTTCGACAATTCTGCCGCTGTCCATCACGATAATGCGGTCCGCTGCACGTACCGTCGCAAGGCGGTGGGCGATCACGATGGTCGTGCGCGAATGCATCAGCCGGTCGAACGCATCCTGCACCAGCCGTTCGCTTTCAGCGTCGAGCGCCGAAGTTGCCTCATCAAGAAGCAGGATCGGCGCGTCACGAAGGATAGCCCGCGCGATCGCCATGCGCTGGCGCTGACCGCCGGACAGGCGCGCTCCCCCTTCGCCCATGAAGGTATCGAGCCCGGCCGGTAGCTTCCTCAGGAATTCGGCGGCGTTGGCGGCTTCGGCGGCGGTCCACAGCTCCTCGTCGGTTGCGTTCCATCGCCCGTAGCGCAGATTGTCCCGGGCCGAGGCAGCGAAGATGACCGTTTCCTGCGGCACCATCGCGATACGCTCCCGCGCCCAGGCTGGGTCGGTCAGGGGGAGGGCCACGCCGTCGATGCTGACGCTGCCCAACGCGGGATCGTAGAACCGCTGGATGAGCTGGAACAACGTCGTCTTACCCGCTCCCGACGGCCCCACGACGGCCACTGTCTCACCGGGCGCAATGTCGAGCGAGAAGTCGTCGAGCGCGCTGACGTCCTGTCGCGTCGGATAACGGAAAGTGACATGGTCGAAGGTGACCCGCCCCTGGGCCGGCTCTGGCAGTTTCACAGGGTTCGGCGGCGCGACGATGCCCGGTTCCTCGCGCAGCAACTCGCCCAGCCGTCCCGCAGCGCCGGCTGCGCGCAGCACATCGCCCCAAGTTTCCGTCAGCGACCCGGCTGCACCCGCTAGAAGGCCGCCCGACAGGACGAACGCGGCGATAGACCCGCCCGTCATCCGCCCTGCCGCAACGTCGATCGCGCCCTGCCAGATGACTGCGGTTATCGCACCGAACACCAAGAACATGCCCATGGCGGTCAGCATTGCGCGGATCATGATTCGGCGCTTCGCCGCCGTAACCACGGTCTCGGCGGCATTGGCAAAGCGCGTCGCTTCCCGCCCTTCCTGGCCGAACGCCTGCACGATCTTGATCGCGCCCAGCACCTCGCTGGCAATGACGCCAACGTCGGCGATGCTGTCCTGACTGGCGCGCGATGCCGCGCGCAGGCGCCGCCCGAACAAAGCGATCGGGCCGATGACGAGCGGCAGGCCAAGCACCAGCATGCCGGCCAGTTTCGGCGACAGAGCGAACAGCACCACAAGGCAGATCACGGCCATGATCAGGTTGCGCAGGGCCATAGACACCGTCGTGCCCACGACTTGTTCGATGATCGTGGTATCGGCCGTCAGTCGGGCCGAGATTTCGGCCGGTCGGTTTTCCTCGAAATAGCTGGGCGACAGCCGCACCAGATTGCGAAGCAGGGCGACGCGCAGATCGGCAACGACGCGCTCGCCGAGCCAGGAAACGAAGTAAAATCGGAAAGCGGTTGCGATTGCCATCGTGGCAATCAAGACGAGGAGATATCCGAACCAGCGTCCGATATCGCCACCGCCAATGAAACCTTTGTCGATGATCGCCCGAAAACTGACGGGTATGGCCGACGTAGCCGACGCCGCTACGACGAGCGCCATTCCGGCGGCGGCAATCTGCAGCGGGTAATGTTTCGCGAAATTCCAGATCAACCGGAGATTGCCGATCTTTCGGCTGGGCTGCGGTTCGACCTTCGAAGCGGCTAATATGGGTTCAGGCATATCCGGCGCCTAGCAGCGTTGCTGGTCCGTCTCAATCCGCAACGCTTGTCGGTGAATTGTGCGTTGCACAACGGGACTCGAGCGGCGTAGACGACGGTACCCCAGGGAAGCGAACGACATGCTCTACAACACTTACGAAATGCAGAAGAACTGGCTGGCGGGCGCCTCCGCGATGGCGAGCATGTCTGCCGAGCTGCTGCAAAGCCCCGGCAATCCTTTTGCCTATATGGGCGGGCCAGTGATGGCTTCCGCGCTCGAAGTGTTTGCCCATGCCTCTGCACCACGCGGCAAGCCCGCGTTTGGGCTGTCGTCGACTGTCGTCGACGACAAGGAGGTTGCGGTTCGCGAAGAGATCGTGATGCAAATGCCGTTCGGGCAGCTGAAGCGCTTCGTGAAAGCTGGCGTCGAAGGGGCGCCGCGCCTCCTGATCGTCGCGCCCATGTCCGGGCATTTCGCCACGCTCCTGCGCGGCACGGTCGAGCGGATGCTGCCGAAGCATGACGTCTACATCACCGACTGGCGCGATGCACGGCAAGTGCCGCTGAGCGCCGGTCGCTTCGACCTCGACGACTATATCGACTATCTGGCGGCTTTTCTCGATCATATCGGGCCTGGCGCGCACATGCTCGCGGTCTGCCAGCCGTCGGTGCCCTGCTACGCGCTTGCGTGCCTGATGTCGGCAGACAAGAACCCCAACCGGCCAAAGACGCTGACCATGATGGGCGGGCCGATCGACACGCGCGAAGCACCGACCGCCGTCAACGACGTCGCGACCGAACGCCCCCATGCATGGTTTCAGCAGAACGCGATCCAAACCGTACCTGTAATGTATCCGGGAGCGGGAAGGCGCGTTTACCCGGGGTTTCTCCAGCTGACCGGCTTTCTGTCGATGAACCTCGGCAGCCACATGCAAAGCCATTTCGCCATGTTCAAGGATCTGGTGAAGGGCGACGAGGACGCGGCCGACTCCACCAAGGCATTCTACGAGGAATATCGCAGCGTTTGCGACATGTCGGCCGAGTTCTATCTCCAGACCATCGAGACGGTGTTCCAGAAGCACGCGCTGCCCAAGGGAGAAATGATGCATCGGGGGAAGCGGGTCGACCCAGCGGCAATCACCGACATCGCCATTCTGGCGATCGAGGGCGAGCGTGACGATATCTCAGGCATCGGTCAGACAAAGGCGGCCCTGAAGATATCAACGGGCCTGTCGGACGGAATGAAGAAATATCACCTGGCGCCGGGCGCGGGCCATTACGGGATATTCAACGGATCGCGCTGGCGCACGCTGATCGCACCTGTGGTCGAAGAATGGATTGTCACCCATAACTGACCACCAGATCGGCGTATTCTGATTCAGGCTGGCTGTGGCCGCAGCGTAAGGCTCGCAGGGCGGCGACGCGGCGCCCATCCCAGCAAACCGATACCAACGACCATCATCGCCCATGTCGAGGGTTCAGGAATGGCGGCGATGAACAGCTGATTCTGTGCCTGGCCGGTGACAGACACCAGGGTGCGGATCCGTGACGTGCTTCCGGTCCACTCGCCGCTCTCGACCTTGCCGAGATAAAGGTTCGCGGTTGCCTGAAAGGGCGAAAAATCCCCATACGTAAAGAAGTTGCCATTGCCGGTCGCGGCGTTCTGGCCGCTGACCGAATAACCAGTCGTCCCCGTTTCATACAGGATTTCCCAGATCGACAGGCCAGTTGCAACCGCAGCCAGGTCGCGGGCTGCGGTGTTTGCGGCGCCATCAATCAGCGGCTGCGTGTTCAGCAGGAGAGCGGCGACCTGATTTTGTTTGATCGAGTTCGACGAGAATGCAGCCAGGGTACCGATTTCGAACCGGTTGTCCGGCGAAAAGTCGAAAAGGCCCTTGGTAACATCGAAGCAAAATGTCTGCGCGTTGAAGCCTGCCAAGGTCGCAACGGCGTTTCCTGAAAGGTTGAACCGCCCGGTCGGACCATATTCGGCGACCCCAAGCGATACCACCCGGATGCCCCCGCCCTGTCCACCGGCGCCATAGGGGTGCGCCGTCACGTCGATCAGTTCGGCTGCAAGTGCCGGACTGCCGATACCGACTATGGCCATTGCAGCCACGAGCATGCTCGATTTCAAGATCAATTCCCCCACTAAGTCGAGGAAGACTATCTTAATACCTGAGCGAGGACGAGGGGGCAGCGAGTCCTGAAACGGAACAGCGCGCGCGTTCCCAGATGTGAACGCGCGCGCCCTTAATTTGCATTGGAAAGGTAGGGCCTAGAGCTGCACCTCGGCGACCTTGTCCTTGTAATCCTTCTTCGGGTCGATCCCGATCAGCATCTTGATGCCGGCAACCACGCTCGACGCATCTATCCAGATTTGCGCCTGTTCGGCATCAAGGCGAATGAGCGCGACCTTGGGGTCGTCCTTACCCTCGTACCAGGCAGCAACATAGGGGTTCCACAGCCGGTCGATCGTCGCGCGGTCCTGCGTCGTCGACAGGTCGCCATGGATCGTCGCCCAGATATCGTGACCCTTTGAGACAAAATGCGCCATCGCACGGCTGTGTGAGGCGATCTGGCCATAGAGCGCATTCTCGACCGAGGTGAAGAACCAGATCGGGCCGGCCGTCTCGCCGTCTTCCGGATCGCCTTCGACCTGCGCGGTCATTGGGCGGGCATGGCCGTCATCGCCCTCCGCAAGCCCCAGGAACATCGTCCGGTCGGACTTGAGAGCTTTCCAGAACTTCGCTTTGATTTCGGCATTGTCGGCCATCGTTTGAACTCCGATTGATTTCGGGGTTCAAACGATGACGAGTGCAAGCGGTTCCGGTCAGAGAACTTCGAACAACCCTGCCGCGCCCTGGCCGCCCCCGATGCACATCGTGATCACGACATACTTCGCGCCGCGACGCTTGCCTTCGATCAGGGCATGGCCGGTCATACGGGCGCCGCTCATGCCATAAGGGTGGCCGACCGAGATCGCGCCGCCGTTGACGTTGAGCTTGTCCATCGGGATGCCCAGCTTGTCGGCGCAATAGAGCACCTGCACGGCGAATGCTTCGTTCAGTTCCCACAAGCCGATGTCATCCATCGTCAGGCCATTGGCCTTGAGCAGCTTGGGAATGGCGAAGACGGGGCCGATGCCCATTTCGTCGGGCTCGGTGCCTGCAACTGCCATGCCCACGTAGCGGCCGAGCGGAGTCAGGCCCTTCTTCGCAGCAAGCGATGCTTCCATTAGGACCGACGCAGAGGCGCCGTCGCTCAGCTGAGAGGCGTTGCCTGCGGTGATATTCATGTCGGGGCCCATGACCGGCTGCAGCGCCTTGAGCCCTTCGATCGTCGTGTCGGCGCGGTTGCCCTCATCCTTCGACAGGGTGACCTCCTTGTGGGTCACTTCCTTGGTTTCCTTGTTGACGACCGCCATCGTCGCCGTGACCGGCACGATTTCGTCGTCGAACTTGCCGGCGGCCTGTGCAGAAGCAGTGCGCTGCTGCGACTGAAGGGCATATTCATCCTGGCGATCGCGACTGATGCCATAGCGATTGGCGACCACCTCGGCGGTCTGCAGCATCGGCATGTAGATGTTGGCGTGCATCGCGATCAGTTCCGGGTCGGGGGCGACGCGCATCTGCGGGGTTTGGACCAGCGAGATGCTCTCGACGCCGCCACCGATGGCGACGTCCATGCCGTCGACGATGATCTGCTTGGCGGCTGTCGCAATGGCCATCAGGCCGCTGGCGCACTGGCGGTCGACCGACATGCCCGCAACGGTGACGGGGAGACCCGCTCGGAGTAGCGCGGTGCGCGCGATGTTGCCCGCTTGGTGTCCCTGCTGCAGCGCCGACCCGAACACCACATCATCGACTTCGGCACCGTCGATGCCAGCGCGCTCGACGGCGGCCTTGATCGCGTGGCCGGCAAGCGTCGGTGAGGGCAGGTTGTTGAATGCGCCGCGATAGGCGCGGCCGATGGGGGTGCGGGCGGTGGATACGATAAGCGCGTCGCGCATGGGAACTCTCCTTTTGGGGTGACTTGGTTAAACGGGGATATGGGGTGTGCCGGCCTCGGCTTGAATGCCGAAGGCGCCGACAATCAGGCCAACGCCCTGGTAAAAGCCGACGAGCTGGACGATCTCTAATTGCTGTTGAGGCGTGAAATGTGCGGCCATCCGGGCATGCTGGTCGTCGGACAAGTGGCGATCGGCGATCAGGGCGTCGACCGTCGCGACCAGCGCGCTTTCGGCGTCGGTCCAGACTGCATCATCGGGCGTGCCCTTCGCCAGCGCATCGAGCTGCGCCCCATCAATAGCACAGCGTTCGGCGAACAGTGTTGCGTGCATGCCCCATTCGTAGTCGGCCCCGATGCGGGACGCCGTGCGAAAGATCACAAGTTCACGGTCACGCATCGACAACGGGCCGGGGTCGAGCATCGATCCGGCGATGAACTTGCCCCACGCGCGCGGTGAAGAGGCGATAACCCGGAACAGCATCGGGGCGGTGCCATCCGGAAGTGTCCGCCGTGTCATCGACGGCGCGATGTCCGCCGGGTATGGCGGCGACAGCGGCGGGATGCGCGGTGTCATATGAAGAACTGGCTGATCCATTCGGCGATCAGCGCGGGCTTGTCCTCACCTTTGATCTCGAGGGTATACTCGACCGTCTGCTGCCACTGACCGGGGCGCTTCTCCTCGACCTCGAGCAGCTTGAAATGGCCGCGTACCCGCTTGCCCGACCGGACCGGGGCCAGAAAACGCGTTTTGTTGCCCCCGTAATTGACGCCCATCTTGATTCCATCGAGACGCGGCATGTCGGTCATCTGGGTCAGTACCGGCATAATAGACAGCGACAGGAACCCGTGAGCGATCGTGCCGCCGAACGGCGTCAGCTTGGCCTTTTCGACGTCGACATGGATGAACTGGTGGTCGCCGGTCGCCTCCGCGAACTTGTCGATCATGGCCTGATCGATGGTCAGCCAGTCGGACGTGCCGATGTTGCTGCCGACCAGTGCCTTTAGTTCGTCCTGAGTGACGACGCCCATGGTGCATTCCTCGCGTAATTTTATTACAAGGGCCCGAGTCCCGTTGCGGCGCTTTACGTCCGCGTAAACCCCAAAGTCAAAAGGTCGTCAAAAGCCATGGATGCCGTTACGTCAGATTTTGCCGCGCAGATGCGCGCCCTTCACCGAGCACCGGAACCGGAGGTGCTGGGTCCGTTGCTGGCACGCGCGAAGCTGGCCGACGGCGAGCGGCAGGGAGTGGTCGCAAGAGCTTCGGGATTGCTCGCCGACCTGCGTGCCGCCCAATCGACCGGATGGGTGAATCAGTTCCTTCAGGAATACCGGCTGAATACGTCCGAAGGCGTCGCGCTGTTGTCGCTGGCCGAAGCGTTCCTGCGCGTGCCGGACCCGGCGACAGCCGATGCTCTGATTGCGGACAAGCTGGGCGACGCGGACTGGCGTGCACATACGGGCAAGTCCGCTTCGGGATTAGTCAATGTCGGCACCTGGGGCCTTGTCATCGGGCGGGCGCTGGTCAGCGAAAAGGAAGAGGCGGGCGTGCTGCGCCGCCTGATCGCGCGGGCCGGCGAACCTTTCGTGCGTCAGGCGGTCGGTGCCGCAATGAAGATGATGGGCGAAATCTTCGTCATGGGCCGCACGATCGATGAAGCCACAAAGCGTATGGCGAAGCCCGAAAACAAGGGCTTCACGGCCAGCTTTGACATGCTCGGCGAAGCGGCGCGGACCTATCCCGACGGTGCGCGCTATCTGAGGTCCTATGCGGACGCGATTGCGGCGGTCGGTTCGGATCCTGGCGCGGGCCATTCCATTTCGGTCAAGCTTTCGGCGCTGCATCCACGCTACGAGGTCGCCCATTGGGCGACATGCGTGCCGGTGCTGACCGAAATGCTCGAAGGCCTGGCCCTTCAAGCATCGAACGCCGGAATTGCCCTTACCGTCGACGCCGAGGAGTCGGAACGGCTGGAGATGAGCCTCGAGATCATCGAGAAAGTAGCGACCTTGCCCGCGCTCAAGGGCTGGGATGGGTTCGGCATGGCCGTGCAGGCCTATGGCAAGCGCGCGCGGTCGGTGATCGGCTGGGCCGACGACCTTGGTCAGCGGACCGGGCGCCGCATTGCGGCGCGACTGGTCAAAGGGGCCTATTGGGACAGTGAGATCAAGCGGACGCAGGAAGCAGGGCTGTCCGATTATCCCCTGTTCACGCGGAAGGCCGCAACCGACGTGTCGTACATGGCCGTAGCGCGCGACATGCTCGACGCGAAGAATATCTATCCTGCTTTCGCAACCCACAATGCGCTGACGGTGGCCACGATCCTCGAGTGGGCCGGCACGTCGCGCGACTTCGAATTCCAGCGGCTGCACGGCATGGGTGAAGGGCTCTACGAGCGGCTGGTCCGCGAGGAAGGTTATCAATGCCGCATCTATGCGCCGGTCGGGGGACATCGCGACCTGCTGGCCTATCTCGTACGGCGGTTGCTGGAGAACGGCGCCAACTCGAGCTTCGTGCACCAGCTCGCAGACGAGACTTTGTCGGATGCGGATTTGCTTGCCGACCCGGTGGCCAAAATTGCTGCGGTGGGTGGTGCGCGGCACCCCAGCATCCCACTGCCAGCCGAACTTTTCGGCCAGCGCCGGAATTCGAGCGGCATAGACTTGCAGGATCGGTCGATCCTGGCGGACACCGTGCGTTCCCTGCGTGGACTGGCGCCTTCGGGCGAAATCGCGCGATTGAGTGCAGACGCGAAGGGGGCGGTTGCCGCCGCAGCATCGGGTTTCCATGACTGGTCTGCTGCTCCGTTGGAAAACCGTTGCGCGGCGGTCGAACGTCTGGGGGACTTGCTCGAGACAAACCGCGCCGAGCTCATGGCGATCCTGGTCGACGAGGCGAAGAAAACATTACCAGATGCTCTCGGCGAAGTGCGCGAGGCCGTTGATTTCTGTCGATACTACGCAGCCGAGGCGCGCTTGGGACTGCAGCCCATCGAACTGCCCGGACCGACAGGCGAGCGCAACGTGCTCCGCATGGAAGGGCGCGGCGTGTGGGCCTGTATTGCGCCATGGAATTTCCCTCTCGCGATCTTCCTGGGGCAGGTCGCGGCAGCACTGGTCACCGGCAATACGGTCGTCGCCAAGCCTGCACCACAGACGCCGCGGATAGCCAAACGCGCCGTGGAGATTGCCCACGAGGCCGGCATCCCAACCGAGGCGCTGGTCCTGCTGGCTGGAGGGCCGGAAATCGGGGCTGAACTCGTGGCCGACCCGCGCATCGTCGGCGTCGCTTTCACCGGATCGACGGCGACCGCCAAGCGCATCGCGCGCAGCCTGCTCCACGACGACACGCGCCCTATCGTCCCGCTCATTGCCGAGACAGGCGGCATTAACGCTATGCTCGTCGATTCGACCGCGCTGACCGAACAGGTCGTGCAGGATGTCGTGACCAGCGCATTTCGTTCGGCAGGACAACGCTGTTCGGCTTTGCGGCTGTTGCTTGTTCAGGAAGATGTCGCCGAACGTACGCTGGAAATGCTCGCGGGGGCGATGGACACGCTTATCGTCGGCGATCCGGGCGATCCGGCCACGGACGTGGGGCCCGTCATCGACGCGGCTGCCCACAAGCGACTGACGGATTATCGCGCGAACCAGCAGGGGAACTGGATTCACACGGTCGCGGCGCCCGCGGACGGCCATTTTGTCCCGCCAACCGCGATCCGCTTGCCGTCGATCGGCGACCTCACCCAGGAATGGTTCGGACCGATCCTTCATGTCGCGACATGGAAGGCAGGTGAGCTTGAAGCTACGATCGCCGCAATCAACGCCAAAGGGTTCGGCCTGACCATGGGCCTGCACAGCCGGATCGCGCGTAATGCCGAAACGGTCGAGGTGATGGCGCGGGTCGGCAATCTTTACGTCAATCGCAGCATGATCGGGGCCATTGTCGGAAGCCAGCCCTTCGGCGGCGAAGGCCTTTCGGGCACCGGGCCGAAGGCGGGCGGCCCGCACTATCTGCATCGGTTCACGGCCGAACGGGTTACCTCGACGGATACGACCAGCGCCGGTGGCAATGCGACGCTGTTAAGTCTGGACGATGTCGGACTCTGACGCAAAGGCCGGCTTGTCGGTCGCCTGGTAGCTGATACCGATGTGCTCGCGCTCCAAATATGCGAGCGTTGCCATGATCGCCTGATGACGTACGCGGTCCCGAACCACGGCGTCGCCCTTGGTAGAGTGCAGCATCAGTTCCAGGGTTACCGCGTTCGATTCGAACGATGTGAGCAGCGCATGGTCGAATTTGCTGTCGGGAATGGCGGCGACCACCTCCTCAAGCGCGCCACACAAGCCGACCAGCTTCGGCGTCGGGTTCGTGTAGTGCAGCGGCAGGGTCAGCACGATGCGGCGCGAGACGATGCCGTGATAATTGCGCAACTGCTGATCGAGCAGCTTGTCGTTCGACATGATGACTTCCTCGCCGTCGAGCGAGCGAATGCGCGTAGTTTTCAGTCCTATCGTTTGCACCCGCCCCGTCACGTCGCCGAACTTGATCAGGTCACCGACAGCGAAGGGACGGTCGAACAGGATGGAAAGCGCTGCGAACAGGTCCTTGAAGATACCTTGCGCGGCCAAGCCGATCGCGATGCCGCCGACGCCCAAGCCAGCGACGAGCCCGGTGACGTTCACGCCCAGGTTCGACAGGATCAGAATGATGGCGACTGCAAACAGCGTTACCGTGACAAGCAGCCGTATGATGTTCAGCGCGCTGCCGAGTGATTCGTGCCCCGTGGCGCGGTGTTCGATCGATCCGACGATCAGTTCGCGCGCAAAGACCGCCGCCTGCAGCGTTGCTGCGATGACAAAGGCGAAATGGATCGTCTTCGCCAGATCGGCCGGGGCATGGGCATAGGTCGCGACGATTTCCGCGGCGACAGCGACCATGAACCATAATTTGGTCTTGGCGAGCGCCTTGCCAAAAACCGTGCGCCATTGGTTACGGTCGGGATCGGTATCGCAGATGCGCTGGCCCAGCCACTTGGCGCCCAGAAGCACAGCCACTATCGAGGCGCCGATAACGGCGGCGATCACGACCTGTGTACTGTGATTGACGAGCCAGTAGATACTTTCGTGCCATAGCTGCTGGACACGGTCCGCCAGCGGCGGATCGGGAAGGTCGACGGCGTTCCTCATCAGGCTGCCTTGGACAGGGCCTCGGCGCTTTCGTCAAGGACGGCAATAAGGGCCCGCTCCACGGGTGACAGCCAGCGCGTCGTTCGGGGAAGCTTTATGCCTTGGCCACCCGCATCGCACAGGCTCAGGATGCGGGGGTGCACGTAAGATTTCCGCGCGATCGCCGGCGTATTTCCCAGTGCCGCCGCAACCGGGGTCAGCACGTCGATCAGCTTGACCTTGCTGCCGCCTTTGGCGCCATCGATGACGTGCTCCAGCGCAATCACGCTCGCACCCCACGTGCGGAAGTGCTTGGCGGTGAAATCCTCGCCAGTCGCTTCCTTGATATAGGCGTTCACGTCTGCCGATCCGACGGGGCAGGGCGTGCCGTCATCGTTGACATACTGAAACAGGTTCTGGCCCGGAAGGTCCTGCACCCGGCGCACCACGCGCAACAAGCTCTTGTCGGTAAGCGTCAGCTTGCGCATCACGCCCGACTTTGCCCGGTAGTGCAGGCTCAGCTTGCTGCCGACGACCCTGGCGTGGCGGCTGCGGAGCGTGGTCGCGCCAAAGCTCTTGTTCGCCTTCGCATAGGCTTCATTGCCAACCCGGATACGCCCGATGTCGAGAAGGCGAACGATGGCAGCAAGAACGGTATCACGCGCCGTCGGCTTCCCGGTCAGATCGCGCTCCACCTGCGCACGAAGCAGGGGCAGGGCACGGCCGAAATCTGCGCAGCGGTCATATTTTGCTGCCTCTTGCTGAGCGCGGAAGCCAGTGTGGTAGCGATACTGCTTACGCCCCTTGGCGTCGTAACCGATAGCCTGGATATGGCCGTGCGGGCTTGGGCAGAACCAGGCATCGACATAGGCAGGCGGCAGGGCAATCTTGTTCAGGCGGTCGATCTCGTCCCGGTCGGCGATGCGATCGCCTTTGGCATCCCAATACCCCCAACCGTTGCGAATCTTCTTGCGGCTGATGCCCGGCATTTCGGGGTCGACGTAAACGATCATCTGACGAGAACCGTTCAGCCGGTTGCCGGTTCCCCCCGGCTGCCCCAGGCGCCGCCAAGCGCCGCTCGCTCGGCCTTCTGGCGACGCGCAGCATAGGTCGACAAGCCGATCTGCGTGCCGACCAGCATATAGACGAAAGGTTGGAAGGCGATGCCGACGAAGGCGCCGCCGACAAGATAGATCAGGTGCGCCTGCATCAGCGCGCCGGCCAATGGCGACAGCCAGGGCGCGTCCTCCCAGTGCCTTGCCCTTGAACGCAGGCGTTCCATGCTCAGCAATCCGCCTACATGGATGGCCAGCCACAGGATCAGGCCGGGCCAGCCCTGTTCGCCCAGCATCTCGAAATAGGAACTGTGATAGGCGCGGGCCTGGTCATATTCGACCGTCCGAGTGACGTCGGTCTGCCCGCCCGCTTGCGCGACTTCCGTCTTGTCGATGCGAAGCTTGTTGCTGCGATAGGCGTCGAAGCCGCCACCGAAGGGGTGGTCGCGTGCATAGTCGATCGTCCATTTCCACACCGCGATCCGTGTGGAGGCGGAGCTATCGGCCTGATAGCCTTTGATCGTATCCATCCGTTTGGTGAAGCTTTCCGGCAGATTCGGGATGGAGACGGCAAGGCCGGCGCCGACCAGCCCGAGGTACAACAACCGCCGCTTGGTATGGCGCAGCATTAGCGCACCGAGGACACCTATGCAGACAAGGCCAGTCCGGGCCTGGGTACCGACCGGAATGAGCAGACAGGCGAAGATCAGGGCACCCGCAAAAATCCGGACGCGCCAGTCCGGTGGAAAGACCGTGCCATATTGCGCGAGCCACAGGATAATCGGTACGATGGCTACCGCCACGGTTGCAAGGATGCTGCCTTCGTAAAGGCCGGCATTGTTCGCCACCATCAGGTTGAGCACGCCGTAGCCGCCGCCAGAGGCTACGGTCTTGATCCCGCCGACAATGATGATTGAGGCGGCGCACAGCACCATGAACAGCATCAGCGCCTCTATCCGCAGCTTCGTGCGGAGCGTCAGCGGCAGGAAGATGGCGAAGACCAGTGCCTTCCAGACCCAGTCCCATTTCGCCAGCGCTTCCGGCGGGAAGTCGGCAACGCTGGTAGTCACGCCGCAATAGACGAGCAGCAGGAATAGAAGGGCCTGGCGCGGCGCGATGGTCAGGCCGCGCTTGTCGTCAGCCATCGCCCAGCCGACAAAGGCGAGGATGAAGGCAACGAGCGACACCGGCACCGCATTCAGAAGCCAGTAGGTGAGGCGCTGTGGCGACACGATGTCGACATAGGCGTAGACGAGGACGAACAGGAACGGCCGGCGAAAGCCGAAGCCGATCAGGGACAGCAGGAAGACGACAAAGGCGAGGTCGCGCATCTACTTGCGGCCCCATCCTCGCTTGGGGGACGGTGCATCTTCGCTATCGAGATCGGGCCGGGCATACAGCCGCCACGCCGCGTAGAGCAGCAAGGCGTGCGTCAGGCCCAGCGAGAAATTGTCGATCATCGTTCTTGGCTGCCCAGGGTCTCGCGTTGCATTTCGGTCATAAGGCAAGTCAGTTGACGTCGCATTAAGTGCATTGTGGCAGGGGAAATGGACATGCGCATTCTTCACGTCCTCGACCACAGCCTGCCGCTGCACAGCGGCTACACGTTTAGGACGCGCGCGATTTTGAAGGCGCAGGTGGCGCGCGGCTGGGACGTGATGGGGGTCACGGGTTGGCGTCACTATGCCGAAGGGCCAGACCCGGAGATTGCCGACGAGCTGATGTTCGGCCGTACGGCCAGTGGCTGGCGCGCGCCGGCTCCGCTGGGCGAACTTCTCGAGATCAACGCCTTCTCGCGCCGCATCGGCCGTGAGATCGAAAGCTTCAGGCCCGATATCGTCCATGCCCATTCGCCCGTGCTGGGCGCGCTGGCGGCGCTGAACGCCGTTGGCGCGCGCAAGCTGCCGCTCGTCTATGAGATCCGGGCGTTCTGGGAGGACGCCGCTGTGGGCAACGGTACGGGCGCCGAAGGCAGCGCGCGTTTTCGGCTCACGAAAGCGCTGGAAACCTGGGCGGTCAGGCGCGCAGATGCCGTGGCCGTCATTTGCGAGGGGCTGCGGGGCGACCTGATCGCTCGGGGCATTGCGGCCGACAAGATCGTGGTTTCGCCGAACGGCGTGGACCTGACCCTGTTCGGCGCGCCGGTCCAGGCCGATCCTGCGTTGGCGGCGCAACTCGGGCTGACGGGCGCCGACGTCGTCGGCTATATCGGCAGCTTCTATGATTATGAGGGGATCGACGACCTGATCGCGGCGATGCCCGCTCTGGTTGCGGCCCGTCCCTTGGCGAAGCTGCTTCTCGTCGGCGGCGGCCCCATGGAGGACGCATTGCGCGTGCAGGCCGCGGCATCCCCTGTGGCGGACCGCATCGTCTTTGTCGGGCGCGTGCCGCACGAACGCGTCGAGGATTACTACGCGCTCACCGATGTGCTCGCCTATCCGCGCAAGAAGATGCGCCTGACGGACCTTGTCACGCCACTGAAGCCGCTGGAGGCCATGGCGCAGCGGCGGCTTGTTGCCGCGTCGGACGTCGGGGGACACCGCGAACTCATCGAGCATGGCGTTACCGGGGTCTTGTTTGCCGCCAACGATCCGGCAGCGACGGCAGCGGCACTGGCGGACGTTTTCGCCGACCGGCCGAACTGGGAAACGCGACGCGACCTTGCACGCGCGTTCGTCGAGGCAGAGCGCAACTGGGCATCGAACATCGCGCGTTACGAACCTGTTTACCAAAAGCTTCTAATGTCGGCCCCGTAA
Source organism: Sphingomonadales bacterium (assembly GCA_031371635.1). Taxonomy (GTDB): domain Bacteria; phylum Pseudomonadota; class Alphaproteobacteria; order Sphingomonadales; family Sphingomonadaceae; genus Sphingomonas_O. The sequence goes on from JANMJZ010000163.1 coordinate 21,510, forward strand.
CAAGGACCGCAGTGATGGCACGACGCCGCAATATCATCGAGAGCCTGCCGCTAGCGCCTGTCTTTGCGCTGCTTTTCGGCACGGCTTTCGCCATCGTCATCGCGGCGATGCCCGGCTGGCGTTTCGAACAGGCCGTCGAATCGTCCGGCTTAGGGGCGTTGCTGTCGGTCGCGCGCCCGCCGCTTGGGCTGAAAGCACGGCTGCTTGCCGTCATGCTGGTGTTCGCGCTTGTTGCAATTCTCGTCTGGCTAGCCACGACCGCAGTAGAGCGGTTGCTCGCCCCCCGGGCTCCTCAAGACGAAGACGACGAGTTTCTGGGTCTCGCTGCCTTTGCGGAAACACTGCCGCCACTCGAAAAGCCGCGGCGCCCGATTTTTGCTGACAAGGAACTTGGCGCGCCTTTCATGTCCGACGAGGCGCTCAGGACTGCGCCCGCTGTCGTCCCCGAATTTTTAGCTGCTCCAGAAACATCGGCACCACCGGTCGTGAACCACGTGGACGTCGTCGAACCGGTCATCGACGGCGCCGAACCGCTGTCTGGAGAAGCACCTGAGCTCGAGAAGCCGCTTGATGTGGCCGAATTCGATTTGCCCTCGCCTCCCGACGACTTTGTCGCAATCCCGGGCGAAAGTAGCATCGAAACATTGATCCGCCGCCTTGAGGCCGGGATGGCCCGTCGCGCCGGACCGCGCCCGCCCAACCCACCCACGTCCAGATCACCGATGCCGAACCCCGTTTCCGAAATGCGCGACCTTTTGGAACGCAACCGAGAGCCCGAACTCCCCGGGGACGACGGATCGGAACGCGCGCTCGATACTTTGCAGCGCCTTGCCGCCCACCGAATGGCGGTCTGATCACGCCGCGATCGTCAGCACCTCGATGTTCAGCCGGCGTGCGTCGCCGGGACACGCTCTAACTTCGACATCGGCAACGAAACCGCCCGGAATGCGAATGTCGGCTTCCGCAATTTCGTTCGAGAACTGCTGGATATCTACGGCAACTTCAGTCGCGACAGCAAAGGCGTGGCGCATCCCGGAGAACGTGGCGCTGTGCCATGGAGTTTCGGTGCACGACGACACGTCGAGATGACCCAGGCGCGCCACTAGAGCTGCCGTCAGAGCGCTTTCCACGCTCATTTTTCGCGTCCTTCGATATAGTTGAGTACGCGTCGAAGGATCCTGTCCCCGGCCGTGCGTCCGCGCCGCAGGTCGTGCACGAGGCGCGGATCGCGCACGGCCTCGCGCCCGAAGCGAGTCGGCGGCATTCCGGTCCGGCGTAAAAAAGCTTCGATTTGAGTAAGTAGCATGGCGTTGCTCCAAGGATTGATTCGCTAGGGAGTTTCCTATTTCAAAGGGATTTTCCTACTTGTCTAGGGTATTTCCTATCGGTATGGTAAATGCATGACGGACCCCCGCCTTGCCCTAGACCAGCTCATCCGCGACCGGGGCGAAGACTATGCATCGCTTTCCCGGCTGCTGGGGCGCAATGCCGCCTATATTCAGCAATTCATCCGGCGCGGGACGCCGCGCAAGCTGGACGAGGAGGACCGGCGGACGCTTGCACGCTATTTCCGTGTCGAGGAATCGCTGCTGGGCGGCCCGCGCGCGCCGGTCATTGCTCGCCCGCAGGCACGGCGAGGGGCCGACTTCGTTCGCATTCCCCGGCTGGCTGTCGGCGCCTCGGCAGGCCCCGGCACCGTCGATGCGGACGATGCTGCCGCTGGCGAATTCGTGCTTGACGCCCGGTCGGTGCGTGCTTTGGGCGATGCCGGGATGCTTTCGATGATTCAGGTCAGCGGTGATTCGATGGAGCCGACGCTGGGCGACGGCGATGACATCTTGGTGGACCGCAGCGATGCCGCCGAGCGCGTCCGCGACGGCATCTATGTTTTGCGCTTCGACGACGCGCTCAACGTCAAACGTATCGCCATGAATCCCGAAGGCCGACGCTTTACCGTCCGCAGCGACAATCCGGCATATCCCTCCTGGCCCGACCGCGACCCCGCGCAGATCGACATTATCGGGCGCGTGGTCTGGGTGGGACGTCGGGTGCGCTGAGCAGACGGGTCGGGGCGCAGAAACCGGGCGCCATATCCCTCACCCTATCTGTCGAACCCACGCGTCTTGCTCCAGCTTCGGGCGGCCGTGTAGCCGAGGTAGCCGGTGCCGAAGAGGGCCCACATCGAATCGGGAATAGCGGCAAGATAGGCGCCCATTCCTTCGGCGATATTCGCGGCCATTTCCGGCCGCGCTGCGGCGATCAGCCCCATGGGGATCGACCACAAAATCATCGCATACATGACGTAGAGGAACGAAGGGCGCGCCCGGCTGGTCCAGGGGTCGCCGCTTTCGGCCTCGGCAACGATCGCCGACAGCTGCGTACGCAGCGTGTCCATGTCCTGTGATCCCTGCAGCTTGAGCAGCTCGAGCTTGGCGGCGTCGCGGGCCCGGGGGTCCGGGACGATCTTATCGATCAGGCCGGCAATGGGGGCAATGAGCGATTCTACGATGGGCATTTCCAGTCTCCAAAGGTCACAAAAGTCACACCTGAACAGGTTCACAGCAGCTCAGCCGAGGCGATTGGCGAGCCACCCGTAGAGGAAGGCCTCATTGGCGGGGCGGCGCTCGGCGAGATCGAGGTATCGTTCGCCCTGCAGTGCCTCGAGCGCCTTTATCAGCACGGTTTCGCCGCTCGGCTTGCGCCGGCCAAGAAAGTCCGAAAGCGACCCGAGGGTCGCGTCGTCGATGCGCGGCCCGGGCACGATGTCAGGATAGTCGGAGGCGCTGCGGTTTAGCGCATTAAGTGCCCGCTGGAGGAACGACACTGCCACCGCCGGGCCCATGTTGACCCCGGTATCGAAAAGCTCGGCCGCGACGGAGGGCGACAGCTTGGCAACACGGTCGAAACCGGGCCGGAGCCAGTAGATCCGGCGGTAGATCGCCGCGGCCGAGCCGCGCGGAAAGGCGCGCATCTCCCCGCGATAGCCATACGCGCGCGCCACTGCTTCGGTGATGCCCCAGCGCGTAGCGCCGCCGCGGTCGGCAGGGTGGTCGCTAAATCCGCCCTCGCGGTCGATGACTGCTTCGATGATCTGGTCGATATCCATGCCGCGAACCTCCCGTGTATGCGATTCGTGAACAGGATAACCAAATAGGTTTTGTGTAGGACAGTGGTTTCTTGAGGCGCGCAAGCGGCGGTTGCCAATCCGACGCGTCTTGCCTAAACGCCCGCCTTCGGTCGGGACGTAGCGCAGCCTGGTAGCGCATCACACTGGGGGTGTGGGGGTCGCAGGTTCGAATCCTGTCGTCCCGACCAATTCCGCTATGCGACGATTTAGCGGCGCTGAATCAAGCAGTAATAGCAGATCGGCCGGGCTCGCCAATGCCAGGACCGACGACGTGGCTTTGACGCCACGTTACCCGCCAGCATCCCAGGTTCACCGCCAAGCACCGCCGGTTGCGTGAGCGGCGCCCCTCTGTTAGGCGCGCGCCTTTCCCGATCACAGGCTTAACAAAGACCGATGTTCACGTCCCCCGCCTATGCGCAAGCCGCTGGTGCCGCCGCTGCGCCCGACGGCTTTTCGGCCCTCCTGCTTCAGATGATGCCGCTGCTGCTCATCTTCGTCGTCTTCTGGTTCCTGATCTTTCGCCCGCAGCAACAGCGCGCGAAAGCGCATACTGCCAAGCTGGCCGCCGTGAAAAAGGGCGACCAGGTCGTGACCGGCGGCGGTCTGATGGGGAAGGTGACCAAGGTCGATGCCGACACCGTCGAAGTGGAAATCGCGCCGAACGTCCGGGTAAAAGCACTCAAGACCAGCCTGGGCGATGTTGTGACCAACACCCCCGGCAAGGCAGCGAACGACTAGCATGCTAGACTTTCCGAAGTGGAAGGTATGGGCGATCGTCCTGATCCTGGTGACAGGCGTTCTGCTGGCGATCCCGAGCCTGATGCCCGAATCCACGGCGAAGCAGCTCGGCATCGGGGGCGCGCCGCGCATCAATCTTGGCCTCGACCTGTCGGGCGGCAGCCATCTTTTGCTCGAGGCGGAAACGGGCGACGTCGCCAAGCAGCGGCTCGACCTGATGGAAGATGCCGTGCGCAGCGAATTGCGCCGCGCCGCGCCTGAGATCGAGATCGGCGATATTGCCACAACCGATGGGGCGCTCAGCTTCTTCGTCCGCAACCCGACGCAGGTCGATGCGGCAGTCGAAAAGGTGCGAACACTGACCAGCCCGGTGGGCGTGACGGGCCAGCGGGACTTCGACGTCCGCGTTGTCGATTCCGCGCGGGTCACGATGACGCCGACCGAAGCTGGTCTGAAAGCCGCCGTCGAAAGCGCTATGCAGGTCGCGACCGAAGTAGTGCGGCGCCGCATCGACGAGCTGGGTACCCGCGAACCGACGATCATCCGCCAGGGTTCGGATCGCATTATCGTTCAGGTCCCCGGTCTTCAGGACCCACAGGCGCTCAAAAACCTACTTGGCAAGACCGCCAAGCTCGAGTTCAAGCTGGTCGACCTGACCGCCGACCCGGCCGAGGTTGCCAAGGGCACGCCACCGCCGGGCAGCCAGATCCTGCCCTATCCGGAATCGCCCAGCGGCGCGCCGGTCATCGCAGTCAAGCGCCGCGTGATCATCAACGGTGACGAGCTCGCGGATGCGACACAGGGCTTCGACCAGCAGTCGAATGCGCCCGTCGTCAATATCAAGTTCAATAGCCAGGGAAGCCGCAAGTTCGCACGCGTGACGCAGGAGAATACCGGCAAGCCCTTTGCCATGATCCTCGACAACGTCGTCCTGTCGGCACCGAACATCAACGAGCCGATCTTGGGCGGTTCCGCGCAGATTTCGGGCAGCTTCACCGTCGAAAGCGCCAATGCGCTGGCCATACAGCTGCGCTCGGGCAAATTGCCCGTCCCGCTGAAGGTAATCGAAGAACGCACCGTGGGCCCCGGCCTCGGTCAGGATTCGATCAACAAGGGCGTGACGGCAGCGGTGATCGCGACGATCCTCGTCATCGTGTTCATGCTGGTCACCTATGGTCGCTTCGGCGTCTATGCGAACCTTGCCGTGGTGCTGAACGTATTCATAATCCTGGCAGTCATGGCATTTTTCGGCTCCACGCTGACCTTGCCGGGTATCGCAGGCTTCGTGCTGACCATCGGCACGGCGGTCGATGCCAACGTGCTGATCAACGAACGCATCCGCGAAGAGCGACGCCGTGGCCGGCCACCGGCACAGGCGGTCGAGCTCGGCTACAAGGAAGCCAGCCGGACGATCTTCGAGGCGAACACGGTCCACTTCATTTCCGGCGTCGTCATGCTGCTCATGGGGTCGGGGCCAGTGAAAGGCTTTGCGATCGTGCTGCTGATCGGCATCTTCGTGTCTTATTTCACCGCCGTGTTCTTCACGCGGATGCTCGCAGCGCGTTATATTCGCCGGACCCGTCCGGCCGACCTGCATATCTGATCCGGGACCGCCTTCATGCGTTTGCTCAAACTCGTTCCCGACAATACCAACATCCACTTCGTGAAGCTGCGCAACTGGGCGTTCGGCCTGACGATGCTGCTCAGCATCCTGTCGGTCGTGGCGGTCGGCGTGCGCGGCCTGAACCTCGGCGTCGATTTTGTCGGCGGCCTGATGATCGAAGAGACTTTCACGACGCCCCCTTCGCTCGACAAGGTGCGGGCGGTCGTCGACGCCCACGGCGTCGGTGAAGCGCAGCTTCAGCAGCTCGACAGCGCCAACACGGTCCAGATCAAGCTGCCACTGCCCAAGTCCAACGATCCCGGCGCGACCAACGCCGTCGTCGGCAAGGTCAATGCCGCGCTGGCCCAGGCCTTCCCGGGAGCCAAATTCTCGCGCCAGGACGCCGTGTCGGGCAAGGTCTCGAACGAACTTATTTTCTGGGGGTCGCTTGCGGTGCTGATCGCGGTGCTGGCGATCGCGATCTTCAGCTGGTTCCGCTACGAATGGCAGTTCGGCGTGTCGACTTTCGTCGCCATCGGGCACGACCTTTTGATGACGCTGGGGTTCTTTGCGATCACGCGGCTGGAATTCGACCTGAACATCGTTGCCGCCGTACTTACGATCATCGGCTATTCGATTAACGACAAGATCGTCATCGACGACCGCATCCGCGAAAACATGCGCAAATACCGCAAGATGGACATGGGCGCGCTGATCGACCTGTCGGTCAACGAAACCCTGCCGCGCACGGTGATGACCTCGCTGACGATCCTGCTGGCGCTTACCTCGCTGCTGCTGTTCGGCGGGCACGTGCTGCGCGGATTTACGGCGGCCATGATGCTGGGCATTGTCGTCGGGACCTATTCGTCGATCTATGTGTCGTCGTCGCTGCTGCTGCTGCTCGGACTGCGGCCCGAAAACTTCGATCGCAAGGTGGAAGGCAAGGCAGCAAGCGGGGCCGAACGCGTCACGCGCCGCGACGAGGGACAGGTCTAGGACTGTCTTCCCTGCTGCACGAGCGCGGACAGGTGCGCGTAGAGTGCCGCGGTATTCCTTTCCCAGCTGAACCGATCCACACAGGCTCCCACGACGGATCGATCGGGCGGGGTGGCAAGCAACGCCGCGATCGCCGAGCCGATCTGCGCTGGGTCGCGGTCGACGAGCCGGCCGCCTTCGGCCCGGTCGATCAGCTCGCGCGCACCTCCGACATCGCAGGTCACCACCGGCGTGCCGGAGGCCAGCGCCTCGACCCAGGCATTGGCCAGCCCTTCGGAGGCTGAGGGCAGCGCCATCACATCGGCGGCCGCCAGCCAGTCCGCGATCACGCCTTGCGGAAGCGCGCCCATGAATCTCACCCGGTCGGCGACGCCCAACTTTTGCGCGCGCGTCTTGAGGGCGTCCTCGTCCTCGCCCTTGCCGATCAGGACGAGCGTGGCATCGGGCAGGGCGGGCAGCGCGTCGATGACGAACGCCTGTCCCTTGCGCTCGATCAGCGCGCCGACACTGACGATCAGCGACCCGCGGATCGCCAGCCCCGCCTTGGCCGCGGTCCGGTCGCGGACATGGAACACGGTTCTGTCGATACCCGTATAGTGCACGGCGATGCGCTCGCCCGGCATGCCGAGCGCAATCATGTCCGCCTTCATCGCTGCAGAGACCGCGAGCAAGCCGTCGGCCGCGTTGCCCGCCGCGACAACCTGGGCTGCGGTCGCGGCGTTGCTGCCCCAATAGTGGATGTCGGCCCCCCGCGCCTTGATCGATACCGGCACGCCGAGTTCTGCACCGAGGGCGATGGCGGCTGGGCCATCGGGCCAGAAGAACTGGGCATCGATGACATCGAACTGGAACTGCTCGCGAATGCCTTTCAGTGGCCGCCGCAACGCCCGTGCCAGCGCCCGTGCGTCCCACCCGCCGCCGACACCAGGGATGTGGCCGAAGGGGGTGCGATACACTGCGAGCCCCTTCCAAGTCTCGACATCGGGAAGCTGGGCCAGCCTGCGGTACCGCGGATGAAAACGGCCCAGCGGCGGAATGCCCACCGGCGCCACGACGCGCAGCTCGACGTCGGGGTGGGCCGCCAGTCCCAGCGTCTGCCGCTCGACGAACGGGCCGAAGGTTGGCCGGCTCACGTCCGGAAACAGCGTCGAAAGGGTCAGCACGCGCAGCATGGCGCCGCCTTAAGACCAACAATATGAAAATTGCACGTCAGTGCCGTTCAGGTGAACAAATCCAGTCGGTGCTTCAGGGGATAGGCGAACAAGATGTCCGCATTCGCATCCGGCGCGATCTGTGCCGCGCCCTCGACCATCCAGCATTCCCCGGCTGCAAACTGCGCGCCGTCTATGGTGCCACCCCCCGTCACCGGAACCATCCAGCCGGTCAGACCCGGGGGGAGGTCGATCCCCCGCGAACCTTCCCAAGACCAGCGTTCGAGTACGAACTTGCCGCCTTCGCACAGGATCGCACGGCCGTCGCCGATGTCGCCGATTATGGGCGGCGCGACATAAGGAACGGGGTCGCTCACTGCGATTCCTTCCTGCAGGTGAAGCTCGCGCGGGCGACCATAGTCGTAGAGGCGATAGGTGAGGTCGACGTTCTGCTGCACTTCGATCAGCGTGATCCCCGCGCCGATGGCGTGAACGGCGCCGGCTGCAGAATAGATGACGTCGCCCGCCTTGACCGGCCGCCAGTCCATCATGTCGACGATCGCCCCGTCGAGCGCGCCCGCAGCGAGCGCCTCGCGGCTCGTGATTTCGCGCGTGCCGAGCGCAATCGTGGCATCGGGCTCGGCAGCGAGCACTAGCCACGCCTCGTCCTTGCCGCGCCGGTGCCCTGCCGCCTGCGCCGCGATATCGTCCGGGTGGACCTGGATCGACAGGCGTTCGCTGGTGAACAGGTATTTGACGAGCAATTCGGGATCATAACCCGGCCCGGCGTCGAACCATATCTCGCCCACCGGCACGCCGCCCTCTGCGACGTCGCCAAAGCCGGGCCATAGGTTGAGGCGGCCCCAGGGCTTTTCGACCCTAAGGGTGGTCAGGCGTCTGGCTGGCATGGCGAAGTCCTCCGGTGGCTGATCGCGATTGTGCTTATGAGGAAGAATCAAGCTTCGACAAGCGCACGCCGAACGGTTGCCCGCCATGTCGGTTCCGCTTGGCGTGCCCCGTCAACCCCGCTAAGACCCCGCCGATGCGTATGTCACTCCGCCGTTCCGCCACCATTGCCGCACTCGCCGCGATGGTCCTCACCGCCGGTTGCGCGACCAACCGCAAGAAGGGCGACATCGGTTACGTCGCGCGCGACGTCGATACGCTTTATTCGGCGGCGAAGGACCGGCTCGACCGGCGCCAGTATACGACTGCGGCAATCCTGTTCGACGAAGTTGAGCGCCAGCACCCCTATTCGGTCTGGGCCCGCCGTGCGCAGCTGATGAGCGCCTTCAGCTATTACATGGGCCACGACTATCAGAAGTCGATCGAATCGTCGCAGCGCTTCCTGTCGATACATCCGGGCAACAAGGATGCGCCCTACGCCTATTACCTGATCGCCCTCGATTATTACGAACAGATCAGCGACGTCACGCGCGATCAGAAGATCACGCAGCAGGCGCTTGATTCGATGAACGACATCATCCGGCGCTATCCCGACTCGCGTTACGCGGGTGATGCGCGGCTGAAGATCGACCTGATCCGCGACCATCTTGCCGGCAAGGAAATGGAAATCGGCCGTTTTTACCAGCGACGCGGCCAGTGGCTTGCGGCCGTCACCCGCTTTCGCAAAGTCGTCGACGAGTATGACACGACCTCGCACACGCCCGAAGCATTGCAGCGCCTGACCGAGAGCTATCTGGCACTGGGCGTTCCTGAGGAAGCCAAAAAGGCGGCGGCAGTGCTGGGCAGCAACTATCCGGGCAGCAAATGGTATCAGCGCGCCTTCGACCTGATGCAGAAGCATCCGGCCTGAGTCGGCCGGCGACACTTCCCCTTTTGTTCCCCGCGAGGTAAGGCACCCCATGCTCCTCGCGCTCTCCATCCGCGATGTCGTGCTGATCGAGGCGCTCGACCTTGATTTCGCGGGCGGGCTGACCGTCATCACCGGAGAAACGGGCGCGGGTAAGTCTATCCTGCTCGACGCGCTTGGTCTCGCATTGGGTTCGCGCGCCGCAAGCGGCCTCGTCAGGCAGAGCGCCTCCCAGGCCAGCGTGACGGCCACCTTCGAGCGCGATGCCGCGACGGACGCGCTGCTTGCCGAAAACGGGATCGATCCCGAACCCGGCGAGCCCCTGATCGTGCGGCGCACAGTGAAAGCCGACGGCGGCAGTCGCGCGTTCGTCAATGACGTCGCCGTCTCGGGTGCCCTGCTTCGGACGCTGGGCGAAGGGCTGGTGGAGATCCATGGCCAGCATGACGACCGCGGCCTGCTGGCGCCTGCCGGTCATCGGGCTTTGCTCGATGCCTTCGCGCGATCGGACCTTGCTCCGGTGCGCACGGCTTTTGCCGCGATGCGCACCGCCGATGCTGCGCTTGCCGCGGCGCAGGATGCGCTCGCCAATGCCGAAGCAGATCGCGACTGGCTGACCCATGCCGTCGCCGAACTCGACGC
>JANMJZ010000172.1:0-5768 GCA_031371635.1 Sphingomonadales bacterium
CATCGGCTATCCGGTGATGATGAAGGCGTCGGCCGGCGGCGGCGGCAAGGGGATGCGGCTGGCCTATAGCGAGGCCGACGTCCGCGAAGGGTTCGAGGCGACGAAGCGCGAGGGGCTGGCCAGCTTCGGCGACGACCGCGTGTTTATCGAGAAGTTCATCCTCAATCCGCGCCACATCGAGATCCAGATCCTCGGCGACCAGCACGGCAACATCCTCTACCTCAACGAGCGCGAGTGCAGCATCCAGCGGCGCCACCAGAAGGTCGTCGAGGAAGCCCCGTCGCCGTTCGTGACACCCAAGATGCGGCAGGCGATGGGCGAGCAGTGCGTCGCGCTGGCCCGCGCGGTCGGCTATTACAGCGCGGGCACCGTGGAACTGATCGTATCGGGCGCCGACCCGACGGGTGAGAGCTTCTACTTCCTCGAGATGAACACCCGGCTGCAGGTCGAACATCCGGTGACTGAGTGCATCACCGGTATCGACCTTGTCGAACAGATGATCCGCGTCGCGGCTGGCGAGAAGCTGGAAATGTCGCAGGAACAGGTACCGTTGAATGGATGGGCTATCGAGAACCGCGTCTATGCCGAAGACCCGTATCGCGGCTTCCTGCCGTCCACCGGCCGCCTCGTGCGTTACAATCCGCCCCAATTAGGTGACGGTGTCCGCGTTGACGACGGCGTGACAGAAGGCGGCGAAGTCAGCCGCTTCTACGACCCGATGATCGCAAAGCTGATTACCTGGGCGCCAACACGGCTCGAGGCGATCGACAAGCAGATCACGGCGCTCGACAGCTTCGAGATCGACGGCGTCAGCCACAATATCGACTTCGTCTCGGCGATCATGCAGCACCCGCGCTTCCGCTCAGGTGAGATCACCACCGGTTTTATCGCCGAGGAATATCCCGAAGGCTTCCAAGGCGCGCCCGCCTCGCCGGACCAGCTGCGCGCGCTCGCCGCCATCGCCGCCTTTGCGGCGACCGCCGAAGCGGACCGCGCGCGGCGCGTTGACGGGCAGCTCGGCAGGCGGCTTCAGCCCCCTGCCGACTGGCAGGTCGCCGTCGGCGGCGCCAACCATGATGTTTCGATCAGCCCCGATGGCATTGTCGTCGATGGCGATGATCTCGACATCGAACTCGAATATACGCCCGGCGACCGCATCGTGGATGCGACACTTAACGATGCCCCGCTGGCTGTCCGCATCCTGCGCACGCGCGCCGGATTCAAGCTGACGACGCGAGGGAGCAGCCACGTCGCCCGTGTCCTGCCCGCACATGTCGCGCCGCTGAGCGCGCACATGATCGAGAAGATACCGCCTGACCTCTCGCGCTTCCTCCTGTCGCCGATGCCAGGACTGCTCACGGCGCTTCACGTTGCAGCCGGTGACAAGGTAGAGGCTGGGCAGCCGCTTGCCGTGATCGAAGCGATGAAGATGGAAAACATACTGCGCGCCGGAAAATCGGGTGTCGTCAAAAGCATAAGTGCGTCACAGGGCGAAAGCCTGAGCGTGGATCAGGTCATCCTAGAACTCGACTGATCGCATTGGCTCTTTCCTTTTGTGTATTGCTGTACTAATACAGCGGTACATAAGAGGGTGCCGCGATGAGTTTCCGCAACATTTCCGCCTGGTCGATTCGCAATCCCGTTGCGCCGATCGTGCTGTTCATCGCGCTGACGCTTGCTGGGGTCATGGCCTTCATGCAGATGAAGGTGAACAATAACCCTGACATCAGTTTCCCTGCGGCGCAGGTTTCCGTCAGCCAGCCCGGCGCGGCGCCGACCGAACTCGAAACGCAGGTCACCCAGAAAGTCGAAGCGGCGTTGCGCGGTATCAACGGCGTCGAGGATATCTCGTCCTACATCCAGGAGGGGTCTTCGAACACGACGGTCCAATTCGCCATCGGCACGCCCGTCGATCGCGCCGTCAACGACGTGCGCGACGCCATCTCCAATATCCGCAGTGACCTGCCCGAAGGCATCCTCGAGCCGCAGGTGAACCGCATCGACATCGATGGCGGCCCGATTGCTTACTTCTCGGCAGAAGCAACCGACATGACGCTCGAGGAGCTCAGCTGGTTCGTCGACAATACGGTTGCCAAGCGTCTTGTCAGCGTGTCGGGCATGGCAAACATCCAGCGGTCGGGCGGCGTGAAGCGTGAGATCCGAGTCGTCCTCGATCCCGCACGGATGCAGGCGCAGGGCGTCACTGCCTCGCAGGTAAACGCCCAGCTTCGCGCCACCAATCTGAATGCCGCAGGTGGGCGCGCCGAAATTGCCGGATCGGAGCAATCGGTCCGCGTCCTCGGCAATGCGACCAGCGCCTATGCTCTCGGCGAGAAGCTGATCTCGGTCGGCGGCCGCACCCTAAAGCTGTCGGACATCGCGACGGTTCGCGACAGCTACGCCGAGCAGCGCAATGTATCGAAGATTGACGGGAAGCAGGTGCTGAGCTTTGCCATGGCCAAATCGAAGGGCGCCTCCGATGTGCTTGTCTATGACGAGGGCGTAAAACTGCTTCGGGCGCTCGAAAAGGAAAACCCGAAGGTCAGGTTCCGCCAGCTTTTCACTACCGTCGACTACACGCGGAGCCAGTATCATTCGGCGATCGATGCAATGTGGGAAGGCGCGATCCTTGCGGTGCTGGTCGTGTTCGTCTTCCTGCGCGACTGGCGGGCGACGCTGATTTCGGCCATCGCCATTCCGCTTTCGGCCATTCCGGCCTTCTGGTTCATGGACCTGATGGGCTTCACGCTCAACGGCGTCAGCCTGATCGCGCTCAGCCTGGTGGCTGGCGTACTCGTCGACGACGCCATCGTCGAAATCGAGAACATCGTCCGCCACATGCGCATGGGCAAGACCGCTTATCAGGCGTCGATCGATGCCGCCGACGAAATCGGTCTGGCGGTGCTCGCGACGACCATGGCGATCGTCGCCGTCTTCCTGCCCGTCGGCCTCATGCCCGGCATATCCGGACAATTCTTCAAGCAGTTCGGCATGACGATCGTCGCTGCGGTACTGGTCAGCCTTGCCGTCGCCCGCCTGATCACGCCCATGGTCGCGGCGTACTTCCTGAAGTCGCATGGCCATGCTTCGCACGGCGAAGGACCGATCATGGATCGCTATATGGCGTTGCTCCAATGGTCGCTCGATACTCGGGGCGCGCAAAAACTTCGAGCAACCGGAAAGCGCTGGCGCGCGCGGTTCGCCGATCACCGCATCTGGGTGATGGGCATGGGCTTTGTTGCATTCCTTTTGACGATCCTCGCCTTTGGGACACTGCAATTCACTGGCCAGCCGGCAATCAACAGCGATTTCAGCCAGGTCCGTATACAGCTGACACCCGGCGCCACCCTAGCGCAAACCGAAGCGGTAACGGACTCGGTTGCCCGTCTGGTCTCTACCGCGCCAGAGGTGAATGCCGCGTTCAGCGACATTAACGTCGGCGAAGCCAACATCTTTCTCACCCTCAAGAAAGACCGCGAGAAAACGAGCGTGCAGTTCGAGCGCGACTTCGCACCTAAACTGCGCGCCATTCCCGACGCCCGGGTTACCTTTCAGAGCCAGAATGGAGGATTGGGTCGCGACGTGACCGTAATGCTGGCCGGATCGGACCCGGCCGTCGTCACCGCAACGGCGAACAAACTGGTCGAGGAGATGCGCGAGCTGAAACAGCTGCGGGCGCCGCGCATCGATGGCGACCTCCAGCGGCCCGAAATCGTCATCAAGCCGCGCAGCGCGCTGGCAGCGGAGATGGGCGTGACGTCGGCTGCTCTCAGCCAAACCATCCGCATCGCGACGCAGGGCGATATCGATCAGAACGCGGCGAAGTTCTCGCTGACGGATCGCCAGATCCCCATTCGGGTCATGATCGATGCGGCAGACCGAACGAGCCTGTCGACGATCGAGAACCTGCCCGTGCCCACGATCAGCGGGGGCAGCGTGCCCCTGAAACTGGTAGCGGACATTTCGTTCGGCGAAGGGCCGTCAATTCTGCGTCGCTTCAACCAGAATCGCCGTGTTGCCATCGGCGCCGATTTTGCCCCGGGCGTCGTCACGGCAGCCAAGGAAATCGACGCCCTGCCGACGATGAAGAAACTTCCATCGGGCGTGCAGCGTGTGTCGTTCGGCGACGACAAGCTGATGAAGGAGCTGCTGTCGAACTTCGTCATTGCCGTGGTGTCGGGTGTCCTGCTCGTATTTGCTGTCCTCGTGCTGCTCTACAAGCGGGTGCTTCCTCCATTCGTGAACATGGGCTCGCTACTGCTGGCACCACTAGGTGGCGCGATTGCCCTGCACCTGACAGGCAACCCAATTTCAATGCCGGTCATGATCGGCCTGCTGATGCTGCTCGGCATCGTCGCCAAAAACTCGATCCTGCTGGTCGATTTCGCACTGGAGGAGATCGGCAAGGGCGTGCCCATCTACGATGCCATCCTCGATGCTGGCCACAAGCGTGCGCAGCCGATCGTTATGACGACTGTTGCGATGGTCGCTGGCATGTTGCCGATCGCGCTCAGTTTCAGCGGTGATGGCAGCTGGCGCGCGCCTATGGGCATCGTCGTCATCGGCGGCTTGGTCCTGTCCACCATCCTTACACTTGTCATCGTTCCTGCGCTGTTCAGCCTGGCGGTCGGTGTCGAGGCTCGCATCGCGCCATGGTTGAGCCGCAGGCTGACGAACGGCGGTGCGCACGGGAAGTCCGGCGGCATCCCCCAGGCTGCCGAATAAGGGACGGTGCAGGACTAGCCGCTGTTCCGAAGCGCCGTGGCAATCGCGTTTATCGACAGTTGAATGCCCTCGGCGATGCGTGGGTCGCCTTCCCCGGCACGGTGCCTTTTCAGCAGTTCGATCTGGAGCAGGTTAAGCGGCTCGACATAGGGCATGCGCAGCCGGATCGAGGCATCGAGCGCCGGATTGTTTGCGAGCAGGCGCGACTGACCCGTTAAGTCGAGAAGCGTATCGCGCGTCTCATGCCAGGCGTCACGGATCCAGGGAAAGATCACCGACCCGTCGGCCTCATGGGCGAGTTCGGCATAATGCGCAGCGATCCGCATGTCGGACTTCGCCAGCACCATTTCCATGTTTGCCAGCGTGGCGGCAAAAAAGGGCCAGCCCTGCGCCATCTCGCGCAGCAGTCCTTTGTCTTCGAAGCCCCTTGTCGCGGCGTGCAACCCAAACCAACCTGGCAGCATCACCCTCGCCTGTGCCCAGCTGAACACCCAGGGGATGGCGCGCAGGTCTTCGATCGCGTCGGATTTTGTGCGACTCGCAGGACGCGATCCGATCTTCAGTGTCGCAATTTCGGCAATCGGCGTCATCGCACGGAAGAAGCTTCGAAAGTTCGGCGTTTCGTAGACGAGCGCGCGGTAGGCCGTGAACGCATCGGCCGACAGTCGGTCCATTGCCGCCCCGAAACGCGCAGCATCCTCGGCGCCGACCTGGGGTGCCTCCATCGTTGCAGCAATCGTCGCCGCGGCCATCGCTTCCAGATTGACCGCCGCGCTGTCGCGCGACCCGTATTTGGCTGCGATCACTTCGCCCTGCTCGGTGATGCGGATACGCCCCCCAACTGTTCCCGTCGGTTGCGCACGGATGGCGGCGAAGGCGGATCCGCCGCCGCGGCCCACGGCACCCCCGCGTCCGTGGAACAACTGCATCGCCACGCCTGCGGCATCGAAAACGGGCTTGAGCGCCAGACTCGCCTGGTGCAGCGACCAGACCGATGTCAGATAGCCGCCATCCTTGTTGGAATCGGAATAGCCGACCATCAC
>JANMJZ010000176.1:0-1889 GCA_031371635.1 Sphingomonadales bacterium
CAACTCGTTCATCTGGCTGGATGAAGAGGAAGCTCTGACGACCGCCGCTGCGCTGGATGCCATGCAGCGCGCGGGCCGGCGCCTCGGTCCGCTGCACGGCGTGCCGCTGGCGCACCAGGACATGTACTATCGCGCAGGCAAACGCTCGACCTGCGGATCGAAAATCCGCGCCGACTTTCGGCCGACCTACACCGCGACTGTGATCGAACGGCTCGAGGGCGCCGGCTCGATCTCGATCGGCGGGTTGAACATGGCCGAGTTCGCGCAGAACGCGACCGGTCACAACCAGCACTACGGTCACTGCGGCAATCCCTGGAACGCCGCCTATTGTCCCGGCGGTTCCTCCTCGGGCTCCGGCGCCTCGGTCGGCGCACGGTTGGTCTATGGGGCGCTCGGTTCAGACACGGGCGGATCGATCCGCCTGCCCGCGTCGCTGTGCGGCGTCACCGGCATCAAGGGCACACAGACCAGGGTGTCACGCTATGGCGTGATGCCGCTGTCGTTCTCCGCCGATAATGTCGGTCCCCTCGCCCGCTCAGCGCGCGACTGCGCGCGCATCATGAGCGCCATCGCAGGTCACGACCCGCGTGACCCGACCTCCTCCAGCGAACCGGTGCCGGATTACGAGGCCGCGCTGACCGGCGACATTCGCGGCGTGAAAATCGGCGTGCCGACGAATTACTTTTTCGATGGCGTCGATCCGGAGGTCATGGCTGCGTTCGAGAGCGCTGTTGAAACGTTGAAGCAACTCGGCGCGGTCATCGTGCCAGTCATCGTTCCGCACATGGATGCGATTGCAACCTACGGCTCGATCCTGTCGCGTGTTGAAGGCGCAACAATCCATGCTCAGTGGATGCGCGAACGCCCGCAGGACTATGCGATCCATCTCAACGCGAGGCTCTATGCCGGATACGGCATTCCGGCGACGGCCTACGTCGAGGGACTGGCGAGGCGCGGCGAGCTACTCAAGGCCGTAGCCAGCGAGGTATTCAGCAAGGTGGCGGCCTTCCTCTGTCCGACGATCAGGATCAAGGTGCCGACACTCAAGCAATCGGACGTCGATGCAGGCACCGAAGGCGCGATCGAGTACTTCAACAATCTCTCGGTGAACACGCGGCCGATGAACTATCTCGGGCTGCCTTCAGTCAGCCTGCCTTGCGGACTCGACTCGAACGGTTTGCCGATCGGGCTGCAGATCCAGGGCCGCCCGTTCGCGGAAGGCACGATCCTGAAGATCGCCGACGCGTTCCAGGGCACCACTGACCATCATCGGAAGCTGCCGCCGATGCTGAGCTGAGGATCAGGCAACGTCGCGGCGGGACTGCACATCACGCTGCTTGCCCTCCAGCACGCGCCAGTGCTCGACGATGCGGCGCCCCGACCGATACGTGTGCTCGCGCGCCAGCGCATCGGCCCGGATCACCTGCTTGTTGACGATCGCATCGAAGATTTCGCTGTGCTCGCTCTGCGACTGGTTCATGTCGCTGCCGTCAAACCAGCGAAAGCGCAACTCGGTGACGAGCGGGATATCCTTGGCCTTGCGGTACATCGCCCGCAGATGCTCGTTCTCGGTCGCGTCGACCACGGTTGCGTGGAACTGCTCGTTGATGCCGATCCAGCGCCCGCAGATCTCGTCCGACCAGCGCCCGAGCGCAACGAGGTTTGCGCCATCGGTAATGATCTTGTGCAAGCCGCCGCGGCGGGTATCCGACAGCCCCTGCTCGGCGAGCGTCTTGGCCGCGAGGCCGTCGAGCACCGCCCGCACCTCGTAAATGTCTGCGATATCCTTGGAAGAATACGACCGCACGACGTAGCCACTGTTCGGCGTGTAGTCGAGCAGCCCTTCCGCCCCCAGCGTCGACAGCGCATTGCGCACCGGCGTGCGCGAC
>JANMJZ010000180.1:0-4776 GCA_031371635.1 Sphingomonadales bacterium
TGATGATGGAAGCACAGACTTCCGGCGTCCGTCCGCAGTCCGACCGTCGCTGATAGGCTGAACAGACATGCTGCAACCTAAAAAGACCAAGTTCCGCAAGGCCTTCAAGGGCCGGATCAAGGGCGATGCCAAGGGTGGCACCGACCTGAACTTCGGCTCGTACGGCCTGAAGGCGCTCGAGCCCGATCGTCTGACCGCGCGTCAGATCGAAGCCGCACGTCGTGCCATCACGCGCCACATCCGCCGTCAGGGCCGGTTGTGGATCCGCGTGTTCCCCGACGTTCCGGTTTCGTCAAAGCCGGCCGAAGTCCGCATGGGCAAGGGCAAGGGTGCGCCGGAATATTGGGCGGCGCGCGTCAAGCCCGGCCGTATCCTGTTCGAACTGGACGGCGTTCCCGGCCCACTCGCCGCGGTCGCGTTTAGCCGTGCCATGGAGAAGCTGCCGATCAAGACGAAGGTCGTGGCCCGTCTCGGCGACTTCTCGCATCTGGGAGCCGAATAACATGGCCAAGATTGCCGATCTTCGCGTCAAGACCGACGATGAACTGCTGGGCCAGCTCACCGAGCTGAAGCGTGAAGCGTTCAACCTGCGGTTTCAGGCAGCGACGAACCAGCTCGAAAAGCCGAGCCGTGTCCGCGAGGTGCGCCGCACCATCGCGCAGATCAAGACGCTCCAGACCGCGCGCGACGCGGCTGCAGCGAAGTAAGGATAGCGGAGCGATGCCAAAGCGCGTTCTCACCGGCGTCATTGTCTCGGACAAGGGCGAAAAGACCGTGGTGGTCAATGTCGAGCGGAAGGTGAAACATCCGCTGTACGGCAAGATCATTCGTCGGTCGAAGAAGTATCACGCCCATGACGAGGGCAATGTGTTCAAGCTGGGCCAGACCGTCCGCATCGAAGAGTGCGCGCCGATCAGCAAGCTGAAGACCTGGAAAGTGATCGATGGTGGCGGCGCGGCCGACACCGGGGTCGAGGACAACGCGTAATGATCCAGATGCAATCCAACCTCGACGTCGCGGACATCAGCGGCGCGAAGCGCGTCCAGTGCATCAAGGTGCTGGGCGGATCGAAGCGGCGCTTTGCCGGCGTCGGCGACGTGATCGTCGTGTCGATCAAGGAAGCGGCGCCTCGTGGCAAGGTGAAGAAGGGTGACGTGCATCGTGCCGTTATCGTTCGCACTGCCAAGGACATTCATCGCGCCGATGGCTCGACGATCCGTTTCGACGGCAATGCCGCGGTGCTGGTCAACAAGAACGAGGAGCCGATCGGCACCCGTATCTTCGGGCCGGTGTGCCGCGAGCTGCGCGCCAAGAACTACATGAAGATCATTTCGCTCGCACCGGAGGTGCTGTGATGTCGGCACTGAAGATCAAAAAGGGTGACAAGGTCGTGGTCCTGTCCGGCAAGGACAAGGGCAAGCACGGCGAAGTGACCAAGTCGATCCCGCGCGATGGCAAGGTCATCGTGTCGGGCGTGAATATCGCCACGCGTCACCGCAAGGCGAGCCAGGAAAATCCGCAGGGCGGATTGGACCGGTTCGAAGCGCCGATGCACGTGTCGAAGGTCGCAATCGAGGATCCGAAGTCGGGCAAGCCCACGCGCGTCCGTTTCGAAATCCGCGATGGCAAGAAGGTTCGGGTCGCCGTGCGGTCCGGGGAGCTGATCAATGGCTGATGCAAGTTACAAGCCCCGCATGCAGAAGCTCTATGAAGAGCGCTACGTGAAGGCGATGACCGAGAAGTTCGGTTACACCAACCCGATGCAGGTCCCGCGCCTGGACAAAATCGTCCTCAACATGGGCGTGGGCGACGCGACGCAGGACAAGAAGCGCGTCGATCAGGCTGCCAAGGAAATGGAAGCGATCGCTGGCCAGAAGCCCGTGATTACCAAGGCCAAGGCATCGATTGCTCAGTTCAAGCTGCGTGAAGGCATGCCGATCGGCTGCAAGGTGACGCTGCGTCGCGAGCGGATGTACGAGTTCCTCGACCGGTTTATCACGATCGCGCTGCCGCGCGTCCGCGATTTCCGCGGTCTGAACCCCAAGAGCTTCGATGGTCGCGGCAACTATGCCTGCGGCATCAAGGAACAGCTGATCTTTCCGGAGATCAGCTATGACCAGGTCGACGTGACCCGGGGCATGGACGTTATCGTCGCGACGACGGCACGGACCGATGACGAAGCGCGCGAGCTGCTTCGCCTGTTCGGCTTCCCGTTCCCGATCGAAGAGACCGAACAGAAGAAGGCGGCCTGAGCGATGGCAAAGAAGAGCTCGATCAACAAGAACGAGAAGCGCAAGGCGATGGTGAAGCAATATGCTCACAAGTTCGCAGCGCTTCGCGCGATTGCCGACGACAAGAACGCCGACGACACGGATCGCCTAATGGCGCGTCTCAAGATGTCGGCACTGCCGCGCAACGCCAATCCGACGCGCGTTCGCAACCGCTGTGAAGTCACCGGGCGGTCGCGCGCCTATTATCGCAAGTTCCGCCTCAGCCGTATCATGCTGCGCGATCTGGCCAACAAAGGCATGATCCCCGGCGTTACGAAGTCGAGCTGGTAAGGGTTTAGACATGGCATTGACCGATCCCCTGGGTGATATGCTCACCCGCATCCGCAACGGGCTGCAGGCCAAGAAGGACAGCGTCACCACGCCGTCGTCGAAGCTTCGGGTCCGCGTGCTCGACGTGCTGCAGCGCGAAGGCTATATCCGCGGCTATACTTCGGAAGAAGTCGCCGGCCATGCGGGGATCCGCATCGAGCTGAAGTATTTCGAAGGCCAGCCGGCGATCCGCCACGTGGCGCGCATCTCCAAGCCTGGCCGCCGGGTTTATTCGGGCAGCAAGGAATTGCCGCGCGTCCGCAACGGCCTTGGCATCACGATCGTCTCGACGCCACGCGGCGTGCTCTCGGATTCCGAAGCGCGTGAGCACAATGTCGGCGGCGAAGTCCTCGCGGAGGTGTTCTGATGAGCCGCATCGGTAAACGTCCTGTCCCCGTGCCCGCTGGCGTCACTGCCACGGTCGACGGCGGCATCATGTCGGTGAAGGGCCCCAAGGGCACACTCACCCTCGCGATGCGCGACGAGATCAGCTACGGGATCGAAGATGGCAGCATTTCGGTGCAGCCGGTGAACGGCAGCAAGGCCGCGCGCGCGTTCTGGGGCATGCAGCGTACGCTGGTGCAGAACCTGGTCACCGGCGTGACAGAAGGGTTCACCAAGACGCTCGAGATCACCGGCGTTGGCTATCGTGCCGCAGCCCAGGGCAGCAAGCTCAAGCTTCAGCTCGGCTATTCGCACGACGTCGACATCGACGTGCCGAGCGACCTCGACGTGAAGACGCCCGACCAGACCACGGTCATCATTTCGGGCAGCGACAAGCAGAAGGTGGGGCAACTCGCCGCCGAGATCCGTCGCTGGCGCAAGCCCGAGCCGTACAAGGGCAAGGGCATCAAGTATCGCGGCGAGTTCATCTTCCGCAAAGAAGGTAAGAAGAAGTAATGGCAAAGCTCGATCCTTTTGCGAAGCGTCGCCAGCGTGTCCGCACGAAGCTGCGGGCCAAGGGCTCGGTACGTCCGCGTCTGTCGGTTCACCGCTCGGGCCGTCACATCTATGCCCAGATCATCGACGACGCCGCCGGCAAGACCGTTGCGGCCGCGTCGACCCTGGAAAAGGATGCACGCAGCGCGACAGGTGCAACCGTCGCCGCAGCGACGGCCGTCGGCAAGGCTGTTGCCGAGCGGGCGAAGGCTGCAGGCATTACCAGCGTTGTTTTCGACCGTGGAGGTTTTCTGTTCCATGGCCGCGTGAAAGCGGTGGCCGAGGGTGCCCGCGAAGGCGGATTGGAGTTCTAAATGGCTGACGAAACCGAAATCACCGCGGCTCCCGAAGCCGATATCGCAGCGGCGCCCACAGACGCACCACGTGGCGGCCGTGGCGCCCCGCGCGGCGGTCGCAACAGCGGCCCCGGCGGCAATCGTGGCCGCAACGACGGCAACCGTGCCCGTCGCGACGGTGGCGGCCCGCGTGACGATGGTGGCGAAGAGCTCATCGAAAAGCTCGTCCACATCAACCGCGTGTCGAAAACCGTGAAGGGCGGCAAGCGCTTCGGCTTTGCCGCGCTCGTCGTGGTCGGCGACGGCAAGGGCCGTGCTGGCTTTGGCCATGGCAAGGCGCGCGAAGTGCCCGAAGCCATTTCGAAGGCGACGGCTGCCGCCAAGAAGAAGATGATCCGCGTACCGTTGCGCGATGGTCGCACGCTTCACCACGACGGCAACGGCCACTTCGGTGCCGGTCGCGTGACACTGCGTTCGGCACCGCAGGGAACCGGCATCATCGCCGGTGGCCCGATGCGCGCCATTTTCGAATCGCTGGGCGTGGCCGATGTGGTGACCAAGTCGGTCGGCACGTCGAACCCGTACAACATGATCCGCGCAACCTTCGAGGCGCTGGGCGAGCAGACGTCGCCCAAGAGCGTCGCGCAGCGTCGCGGCAAGAAGATCGCCGACCTACTCGGCAATGGTGGTTCGAAGACTGCCGATGCCGATGCCGCGATGGTCACGGAGTAAGCATCATGGCAACGATCAAGATCAAGCAGACGGGTTCGCCCATCCGCCGCACGGCCGACCAGCGGGCAACGCTGGTGGGTCTCGGCCTCAACAAGATGCACAAGGTTTCGGAGCTGCAGGACAGCCCCGAAGTCCGTGGCATGATCCGCAAGGTGCGGCACATGGTCGAGGTGCAGGGCTAACGCCCGGCGCGTCTCCATTCCATTAGC
>JANMJZ010000209.1:0-4178 GCA_031371635.1 Sphingomonadales bacterium
CTCGTTGGACCGGAGCGTTGAACGGCGCGAGCGTCTGTACGAAGGTTGGGAGATGGAACGTGTCGCCGCGGACGACATTCGCACCGTGCTGCTCGAAGCACTCGATAGCACTCAAGACGAGAAAAACGTCGCGGCTTTGCAGCGTATTCTCGAGCATTTGGATTCAGGCTCACTCGCATCACTCGGGCGAGCCTAACCGGCTCTGCCACTGGAATTTTTGCATCCGTCGGATCGGCCTGACTCAAAAGCGCTACGACCGCTTATCATCAGCTAACGGAAGACGTCGGGATGTATTTAGCGAATTTGCTCTGACACAGCCTGTCGATGCCCTGGCGACATCCAGCAATTTTTATATCCTGTCTCAATGGCGGCTAACTATCGTGCGCGGGAAGATGTTCCGGGCCGAAAGGTTCGCGACCAGTAACAGTTACGGATCGATATTCGTGATGATCGCACACCCTTAGAGTAAAAGTAGCATCGCAATCTGCTAGTCCTGTTGTGGAGACACCCAACCAAGAATCTGGTGCCGGTGCTCCTCGCGCCGGACACCTTATCGTAGGAATCGGGGCCTCTGCTGGCGGCCTCAGCGCGTTTCAGGCGTTTTTCGCCGCACTGCCCCCCGACACTGGCATGGCGTTTGTACTCGTTCAGCATCTTGATCCGGATTATGACAGTGCGCTCGCCGAGATCATCGGCGACAGCACGTCGATGCCGGTGACCAAAGCGGTTGATGGCACCGTTGCTGCCCCCAACACCGTCTCGGTGATCCCTCCCAACGCTATTCTCCGGAACGAGAATGGCATTCTCCGCGTCGCCGCCCCGGAAACGCCAACCGCTCGCCGCTCTTCGGTCGATACTTTCCTCGTCTCGCTTGCGCAGGATGAGGGCGAGAATGGGGCCGAAGCCGTCGACCCCGATCGCAATGCTTACTCCGACAAAGCTGCTAAGTCGTGGATATTTGGATATGGGAACAGTGCACGAATTTTCGATATGAGCGTTGAAAACATTCAGTTCGCATAGGACCCTTAATCAGCGAGTCCTTTGTTCGAGCCCAAGTGCGTCCACCATATTTTTCACTGACTCAGAGGCAAAGTCGGGATGTCATTCCGACATCTTGGTGGACCTGTTCTATTGAAGCCCGTCTTCTCGCAACAACCGGGGAATTTGTTCCTTGAACGGGAAGAAGCCCTTTCTCGAGTTGGGCCAGAATTGCTCGTCCCATCGACGCCTGACTTGGACCAGTGTCACGCCGTCGACGGCAAGTTCCGCGCCGAGCCCGGCCAGCGCATCAGCGACCGGACCGACCGGTGCGTAAGCCGTAACGATCCGCGCGACCCCGGCGGCGCGAGCGGCATGCGTCAGCGATGCCGCATCGAGCGTGGCAATCATCTGGGCAGGGCAACCAAAGTCTGCGACCGACCGCGACGCTGCATCCTCCGCCAGCGCTGCCGTAAATGTCCGCGCACCGTCGCCCCACAACAGCCCGGGGTCGGCTGCGACGACGGCACCGACGCAACGCGGCAATTCGGGATGCATGTCCTCATGCGTGACCAGCAACAGCGACGGTTCGCCCGTGTTGGGCGGCGCCAGGCTCGGTAAACCTCGCGCCGCCTCCACCGCTGGCTCGGTCAATGCGACGGCCTCGCTCGCAAGTCCGTCCGGCGCGTATCGCCCATTGGTGTAGCGCGCTATATTTTCCGCCGTCGCCAGGTAGGTCTTGCCGATCGTCTGCAAGCCGGCAACCCAGCGCCACGACAATGTGTTGCTTGCAGCGTCGGCATCGAGCAGGTGGCGTAGAAAGAAATCCGCGCCGAGCGCCCAGGGCAACCGCAGCGTGAAAATCCAGATCGAGGCAAACCACATTCTCGCATGATTGTGCAGATAGCCCGTCTCGACCAGTTCGCGTGCCCAGTCGTCGAACCCCTCGATCCCGGTCATGCCGGATTCGGCGGCGACGATCGCGCGGGAGTTCTGAAAACTGTCGCGCTGCCGATCGCGCTCGTCGACGAAACGCCGCCACACCGATGGCCGTAGCTCGAGCCACCCCTTCCAATAGGTTCGCCAGAGCACTTCCTGGATAAACTTCTCGGCGGCGATCGGGCTGTGCCGGTTGAGAACTGCGGCAACGACTTCGCGTTCGCTGATCACGCGGTAGCGCAAATATGGGGACAACTTGGACACTGCTGCAGGTCCGTCGCGTCCGACGTCGGTATTTCGACCCTCGGCATAGGCTCGCCCGGCCCGCGCCACAAATTGGTCCAGCCGACGAAGCGCAGCCTCGCGTGAAGGATCGAAAAGAGCAGCAAACGGCTCCGACCCGGGGGTCACTTCTGTTCGGTTGTTCAATCTACGCCTGACGTCATGACTTGATCTCACTTTCGGGCTTTGCCGTGGTCGCCGACCCCCAGCACTTCAAAACTTGCATCTCATCGAATCCAAGGGGTTTCACCCCCGGATATCTGGCATGATGTCAGCATTTATCGGCGTCGGCGCCGTCCGAGCAAGTCACCCGTCACTTGCTTGTTTAGCTGTTATCCGCGAACCTCGTATGGTGCAGCAGACTCGTCGGACAGGTGTCGACAAACTTTTCAAAAGCTGCTGTTGGGTTTATTCGAAGAACAGAACGGGTGGGCAACGGGGAGTGGGATGGGACAGGCAGTAAGAGCGTTTCCTTTGCCGGCGATCGATCGACATGCCTTGCACCGGCTCGAAACAAATTTCATCGCCTCCGACATATATCGACGGGACGACCTTGCCGCCCGTCAGGCAAAACTGGCTCGAGCCGTATCAAGCGAGATCATTCCTCTGCTTCTGCGCCTGCACTCGGAAGTGGTTCCCGACTCGCCGCCCGTTGAGGTCTTGATCGAGTCTCTGGCTCCCAGCGGTGCCGACATTAGCGGTCTCGCTGATATCGTTCTCGGCAGCGATCTCGAAGCAGCTGCTGCCTATGTGACCGTGCTGCGCGACCGCGGACTTTCGATGGAATCGCTGTTCATCGAGCTCCTCGAGCCGACTGCGCGTTACCTTGGTGAAATGTGGCACCGTGATGAATGCGATTTCGTCGACGTAACGCTGGGTGTCGCCCGGCTTCAAAAGCTGCTTGCCGTGTTCAACGACACGCACACAGAGCCATCGTAGGACGGCCGACGCCAAGTGCTGCTGGCCTCGGCGCCGGGCGACCGACACCAGTTTGGTACAGCCATGATTGAGCAGTTCCTAATCGCGGCAGGGTGGCACGTTCAGACCGATATGTCGGGTACGCTGGATAATATCGTGAGCGCCGCACGCGAGAATTGGTTTGCGGTCGTCGGCCTGACCGCTGGATCGGATGAGCAGCTCGTCGCCCTGACGTCGACAATTGCGGCTATCCGCGACCAATCTAACAACCGGGAAGTCAGCATTATGGTGGGTGGACCGATCTTCACAGCAAACCCGGGACTCGCCCACGAGGTCGGAGCGGACGCAACTGCACCAAATGCACCCGCAGCGGTTTTGGTTGCGCAGAAGCTGTTCGATCAAGTTGCCATCATGAGGGTCATAGGCGCTGGAGCTTAACGGCCCGAAGCTCTGTCGGTATCGCTTTTAAGTCCGCAAGGTGCCAAGCAAACATCAGGCTGCGTGACTGGAACCCTAACCACCTTTTTCCTGGTTCGAGCCCCAGTGTGCCCACCATATTTTAATGACTCAGAGGCTTTTACAGCCTTAGAGCGGCTGACTGAAAAACCGGCGTTCACAGTATAATCAGGCATGGCGGATCGACTGCCAACAACCACGTGCTGCCGCCTAGTCCCGCCAGCGACGGCTGCCCATCCTGAGCTTTACGACTGGCCCCAGATTTTCTGCGTCGTCGCCCATCGCGAAAACATATTCACCAGCATTCATGACCCATCCGCCGTTCTTCCAGTCGGCAAGCAGGCGCGGGTCGATGGTCAGCGTCAAGACTTTCGACTCGCCTGCAGCCAGTGCCACGCGGCTGAAGCCGACCAGCCGCTGTTTCGGCGAACCACCGCGTGAAATGAGGTAGAGTTGCGCCGGCATAGCGCCCTCGCGCGCGCCCGTGTTGGTCACTGTGAACACGGCCGTAAGCCCGCGGATTTTCGGCTCGCTCGTCTTGAAGGTGGTATAGCTCAGGCCATAACCGAAGGGAAAAAGCGCCTTTTTTCCCTCGCGCGCGTTCC
>JANMJZ010000223.1:0-8981 GCA_031371635.1 Sphingomonadales bacterium
GCGGCCGCAGCGCGCGCGTCGATCAACTGGGCCGCTTCTTCTAGCGTCAGCGCCTCGGGCTCCACCGACTTGGGCACGGTGGCGTTGGTCGTGCCGTCGGTGACATA
This sequence comes from Sphingomonadales bacterium, assembly GCA_031371635.1. Classification (GTDB taxonomy): domain Bacteria; phylum Pseudomonadota; class Alphaproteobacteria; order Sphingomonadales; family Sphingomonadaceae; genus Sphingomonas_O. The sequence continues at coordinate 108 of JANMJZ010000223.1, forward strand.
GGGCCCGTAGCGGCCGGCCATCAGCTTGATCTCCGCCTCCGAGCGGGGATGATTGCCCAAGACTTTCAACGGGGCCTGCGCCCCGCGTGCCGGGCGCCCGCCATTTGCAAAGGCTTCGGCGAGCTTGACGACGGCGGCGTTCATGCCGGTTTCGAAAACTTCCGCAGTGGAGGACAGGCGCGCATATTTGCCGTTGTGCGCGAGGTAAGGCCCATAGCGGCCGATGCTGGCCGTTATCTTCTCGCCGGTTTCGGGATGCACGCCCACTTCGCGCGGCAGGCTCAGCAGCTTGAGCGCAAGCTCGAGGTCGAGTTCGCCGGCATCCTTGGGGATGGACGACCGCTTCGCCTCCTTGCCGTCGCCGAGCTGGACATAGGGCCCGAAACGTCCTGATTTCCTGGTCACTTCAAGGTTGGTAACCGGATCGGTTCCCAGAACGGCATCGCCGCCGCCATTCTCCGCCTCGGCCGATCCGCCTTGAGCAAATTTCCGGGTGTACTTGCAGTCGGGATAGTTGGAGCACGCGACGAAGGCGCCGAAGCGGCCGCCACGCAACGCAAGACGCCCGTTGCCGCAATTGGGGCACAGGCGCGGGTCCGAGCCGTCTTCCTTCGGCGGGAACAGGAACGGGGAGAGATATTCATCCAGCGCGACTGTCACGTCGGACGGCTTGGTCTCCATGACCTCGGCCGTCTTCGGCTTGAAATCGCGCCAGAAATCGTCGAGCACGGCCTGCCACGCCATGCGCCCGCCCGACACGTCGTCGAGGCTTTCCTCAAGCCCTGCCGTGTAATCATAGCTGACATAGCGTTCGAAAAACCGTTCGAGGAAGGCCGTGACCAGCCGCCCGCTTTCATTGGGCGTAAAACGGTTTTTGTCGGTCGAGACATAGTCGCGATCCTTCAGCGTCTGGAGGATCGACGCATAGGTCGACGGGCGCCCGATGCCGAGCTCCTCCATCTTCTTGACCAGCGTCGCTTCCGAGTAGCGCGGCGGTGGCTGGGTGAAGTGCTGGTCGGCGCGGACGCGCTTTTTCGCCGGGGCATCACCGGACTTCATCCGTGGCAGGCGTCCTTCGTCCTCGCCCGCCTCGTCCTTGCCCTCTTCGTATAGCGCCAGATAGCCAGGGAAAAGCACGACCTGGCCGGTCGCGCGCAAAGCGTGCTGGCCCGTCCCCTCGACCAGTTCCACAGTCGTGCGTTCGAGCCGCGCGGAAGCCATCTGGCTCGCCATCGCGCGCTTGAAGATCAGGTCGTAAAGGCGGGCGTGATCGCCCGATCCGGCGCGATCCTTGTTAAAGTCGGTCGGGCGGATCGCTTCGTGGGCTTCCTGCGCATTTTTCGCCTTGGTCGTGTAAAGCCGTGGCTTGTCGGGTACATAGCTCGCGTCATAGCGGTTGGCGATCGCACCGCGCGCGGCCGTGATGGCACTGCCGTCCATCTGCACGCCATCGGTGCGCATATAAGTGATGGCACCGTCCTCGTAGAGGCCCTGCGCCAGGCGCATCGTATGGCTGGCAGAATAGCCAAGCTTGCGCGACGCCTCCTGCTGCAGCGTGGAGGTCGTGAAGGGGGGCGGTGGATTGCGCGTCAGCGGCTTGGTCTCGACATCGGCGACGGCAAAGCGCCCCGCTTCGACCGCAGCTTTTGCAGCCACGGCGTCGCCCTCCCCACCGATTGTCAGGCGATCGATCTTGTTGCCCTTCCATCGCACGAGACGCGCCTCGAACTCGGTGCCGTCATGTTCCAGATCGGCGATGACCGACCAATATTCCTGCGCGCGGAAAGCCTCGATCTCCCGCTCGCGGTCGACAACGAGACGCAGCGCGACCGACTGCACACGACCAGCGGATTTCGCACCCGGCAGCTTGCGCCACAGCACCGGCGACAGGGTAAAGCCAACCAGATAGTCCAAAGCTCGGCGCGCGCGATAAGCGTCGATCAGATCGTCATCGAGCGCACGAGGAGCGGCCATCGCGCTCAGGACAGCCGGTTTGGTTATCGCGTTGAACGTGACCCGCTGGACATCGGCGGGCAGAGCCTTTTTCTTTGCGAGCACTTCGCGGACGTGCCAGCTGATCGCTTCACCTTCGCGGTCGGGGTCGGTGGCCAGGATCAGGCGGTCCACACCCTTTGCCGCATCGGTGATCGCTTTCAGTTGCTTGGCCTTGTCGGCGTAGTTTTCCCATTCCATGGCAAACCCCTCGTCGGGGTTCACCGATCCATCCCGCGGGGGCAGGTCTCGGACGTGGCCGTAGGACGCCAGAACCTTATAGTCCTTGCCCAGATAGCCTTCGATAGTTTTGGCCTTGGCAGGCGATTCGACGATGACCAGATTTTTCACGCGATTAAGCCCCTCATACGTACGCGCGAGGGTGACGGGCTGAATCGCACCGCGTCAAGCCGCTTGCCGCAAATGTCACGCGTCAGCCACCGCGACGCGCCGACACGGCTTAGCGTGCGGGTGTCATTCCAGAGATCATGCCGAGCTTCAGCCAAACGAGTTCGCGTACCGGCTTGATCAGCAGGAAGATAAGGTTGGCGAACAGCGCCGGAATGCCGATGAACGCGAACCACCACGTCTCAGCCCCCAGGAAAGCGACGAATATCAAAAGCGAGATGGAGGGCACGAATAGCAGGTTTACAAAGGCAAATACCTTTGCGGCGATCAGCAATTGTTTCACGGTCGATGTCTTTCCTGACGCATGGGAGATAGTCCGGCGGGTGGAACGCCCCCGTTCGGCTGACCAAAGTGCAGGTCGGACCAAGCAGTAGCCCGCAATGCCAGGGTGTCAGAACATCAGGATGAATGCAGCACGACAAATTGCCAAGAACATTTTTTGTATCGACTGAAGATCACCCCAGACTTTCCCGTCCCCACGCGTGCCGCGACAACCGCCCCGCGAGTTCCAGTTCGACCAGCACTGTCGCCACCACTGCTGGATGCGCGCCTGACTGGCCGACCACTCATCCACCGACCCCGGCGTGCGCCCCAGCAATTCGGTGCTCGCCAGCCGGACCCGGTCGTCGGCCTCGGCCTACACGGGGTCCAGTCCGATTGTCGTCGCCGCCTAAAAAGGGCAATCCCCTAGCCTATGACGGGCATGCACGACCAATCCGATGCCAAGGAGCTTGTGGCGCTTGCCGGTCCGCCATCGCTGCCCAAGCGGATCGACGCGCTCACCGGGATACGCGGCCTTGCCTGTGTCTGGGTAGTGGCCCTGCACAGCTATCCCGTTTTTCAGCGATTACTGGCTCTGCCGCCCGAAGCCGGGGTTCGGCCGATCCGCACCGGCTATCTTGCCGTCGACATGTTCTTCATCCTGTCGGGTTTCATCTTGTCGCACAGATATTTGCCCGTGCTTGTTTCCTCGTCCGCCACTGATTTGCGTGACTTCGCGATCGGGCGGGTGTCCCGGATCATGCCGCTCAACTGGTTCATGCTGGCTGTGCTGGTGGCGGCGGCCTATAGTGTCCCCACACCGGGCTGGGCGCCTGAAAAGCTCGACTGGACGGCTTTTGTCGCCTCGGTCTTCCTTGTCCAGTCCTGGGGATTTGCGGACCCACTCGCCTGGAACTTCCCCGCCTGGTCGATGAGCACCGAATGGGCGGCGTACCTGCTGTTTCCCGCCATGATCTGGCTGGTGTCGCGCTTCACAGGCAGCACAGCGGCGAGCATCGGCTTCGGGATCAGCCTTGCCGCCCTCGCGGCGCTGATGTCGGTTGTAGGTCAAGGTACGCTGGATCACACCGGCCTGCTCAGCCTGCCCAGGTGCTTTTTCGAGTTCTTTGCGGGAGTGTGCCTGTATCGCATCCTTCAGTGCGGCCACGGGTTGCGCGGGGCACCCGAGGCATTGCCCGACTCATTGATGGTGCTCGGCATAGCGGCTGTGCTGGCGGCGGTCCTGTCGACACGATTAGAGCTCGTGGCACCTTTCGGATTCGCTGCGTTGCTCGCGGCCTGCGCCCTGGAGAGTCGCCTCTCAAAATTCTTGTTCGCCACGGTGCCGGTGATGTTTCTCGGCGAAATTTCCTACTCGCTGTACCTGTCCCACACGTTCGTCATCTACGTCTTCGACACGGTGGGCAGCGGCATGGGATTCTATGCAGCAAGCGGGGCTTTGCGCCTGTCGTTTGCCGCAATCATGATTGCCCTCCTGCTGGCTGTACCGACCGCAACATGGCGCTACGTGGAACTCCCGGGTCAGGCCGCAGGCCGGCGTCTCGTCAGGGCTTGGCGCGCGAAAGACGCGGCCGACTAGCTCAGGCTTACGCGTCCACCGGCGTGGCGCGCCAGCCTGCCCGCGAGTTCCAGTTCGAGCAGGACGGTGGCGACGACCGCCGGATGCGCGCCCGACTGGCGCACGAGTTCATCGATGTAGACCGGCGTATGGCCCAGCAGGCCGGTGATCGCGCCCCGCACATCATCGTCGACCTCCGGATCCGTCGACCGCGCACGCCACGGGTCGGTCGGCGCACGGACCCGCCCGAGCAGGTCGGTCATCGGCCTGATCGCCTCGAGCACATCGGCGGCGTTCTGGACCAGCGTCGCTCCCTCGCGGATCAGCGAATTGCAACCCTGTGCTCTCGGGTCGAGCGGGCTGCCAGGTACGGCCATCACCTCACGCCCGGCCTCGTTCGCAAGTCGGGCCGTGATCAGGCTGCCCGACCTGGGTGCCGCCTCGATCACGACCGTGCCCAGGGCCATGCCGGCGATGATGCGATTTCGCGACGGGAAATGGCGCGCCAGGGGTTCGCGACCCGGCACCTGCTCGGCGATCAGAAGCCCATCGCACGCGACCCGGTCCTGCAGCGCGGCGTTTTCGGGGGGAAACGCAATGTCGATGCCGCTGGCGATGACACCGGCGGTCGCAATGTCGACCGCCCCCTCGTGCGCGGCGGTGTCGATTCCGCGCGCCAGACCCGAGACGACCAGACACCCCTCCGCCGCGAGGTCATGCGCCAATCCGCGTGCGAACCGGCATGCGGCAGCGCTCGCGTTACGTGCACCGACGATGGCGACCGTGGGGCGTTCGAGCAGCGCGAGCCTGCCTTTGACGATGAGCGCCGGCGGCGCGGTCTCGAGTTCCGCGAGAAGCGGCGGATAGAGCCCCTCCCCCACGAACAGGTAACGGGCGCCCAGCTTGTCGACAGAACGCATTTCCGCCTCGACCTGAGCGATGGAGGCGATCTGTGGCGCTCGCCCGCCGCCGCGCATGGCCAGGGCGGGGATCGCGTCCAACGCGGCGGCGGCGTTCCCGAAGCGCGCGATGAGCTGGAAATAGGTGACGGGCCCGACATTGGCCGAACGAATGAGGCGCAGCTTGTTGCGGCGCTCTGCGTCGGGCGTGGAGCCGTGCAAGCCCTAGCTCTTCTGGCCGACGCGCGGCTCGGATCCCGCCATTAACCGCCCGATATTCTCGCGATGCTTCCAGACGACGACAAGCGTCAGCGCGATGAACAGCGCGGCAACTTCGACATTGCCCCACCATGCTGCGGCGACAGGCACTGCGATCGCGGCCAGCAGGCCGCTGAGCGAGGAATAGCGCGTCGCGGCCAATGTCCCCAGCCAGACCGCCGCATAGACCAGCCCGACCGGCCACAGCAGCGCCAGCGCGATACCGGCATAGGTAGCGACACCCTTGCCGCCCTTGAAGGAAAGCCACACGGGATAACAATGGCCGAAAAACGCGGCCGCAGCGCCCAGCACGCCGTAATCAGGATTGATATATTGAGCGAGAAGGACCGCGACGGCCCCCTTGGCGCCGTCTAGCAGCAAGGTGGCCGCAGCCAGCCCCTTGCGCCCGGTGCGGAGCACATTAGTCGCGCCGATGTTGCCCGACCCGACGGCACGCAAATCCCCGCCACCGGCAAGTCGCGTCAGCACCAGGCCGAAAGGTATCGACCCGAGCAAATAGGCGAGCACGAGGGCCGTCGCCGGCGCAATCCAGACCGCATTCACCTGTCGATCGTCCCATCGTTGCGCCAGAGTAATCGTAACATATACCGGGCCCTCGGCGCTGCAAGATTTTCATCAGACCGACTTGCCCCGTTTTCCCAGTGACAAAGCGGCGCTAAGGCTTCGGGCATGTCTACGTCTGCGCCCGTTTTAATCTTCGACTCGGGCGTTGGGGGCCTCTCGGTAGAAGCCCCGGCCCGCGAGCTCTTGCCGAATGCGCCTTTCGTCTATGCTGCTGACACCGCTGGTTTTCCTTATGGCACCAAGACCGAGCAAGAGATCGCAGCGCGGGTGCCCGCGCTGCTCGGTCGCCTGGTTGAGCGTTACCGGCCCCGACTCGTGGTAATCGCGTGCAATACGGCTTCGACCATCGCGCTGTCGGTGGTTCGCAGCGCGCTGGACGTGCCCGTCGTGGGCACCGTGCCTGCGATCAAGCCTGCCGCAGCAAAATCCGTTACGCGCGTGATTGGCGTACTCGGCACGGAGGCGACCGTGCGCCAGCCCTATGTCGATCGACTGACGGCGGAGCATGCGGCCGACTGCACGGTCGTTCGCCACGGATCCGCGGCGCTGGTCGCTCTGGCGGAGGCAAAGCTTCGTGGCGAGACGATCCCGATTGCCGAGGTGCGCGCGGCAGTTGCGGGCATGTTCGACGGGCCAGACGGAAGCAGCATCGACACGGTCGTGCTCGCCTGCACCCATTTTCCCCTTCTTGCCGAAGAACTCGCCGCAGCGGTGCCGCACCCGGTGCGCTTCGTTGACGGCGGCCCGGGCATCGCACGGCGCATTGCGCATCTCACGGCCGGGCAGGACTGGCCCGAAACCGCGCCGACAGGCGTTGTCGTCGTGACACGACTGGACGAGGCAACGAGGTCGCTTGTCCCCGCGTTTGCGGCGCGCGGGTTTGCACCGCCCGTCCAGCTCTAGTTGCGAGACGTTCGCACTGGAGATCGCGAACGACTCTGACTATTTGCGCTGCAGTTTTCCCCAGCGGACAAGCGGCACTTGGACTATAATCGCGTTTTCAGTCAGGCAATCGATCGGCTCCATGCCGAGGGCCGCTACCGCGTCTTCATCGATATTCTGCGCAACAAGGGCGCTTACCCGAACGCGCGCTGCTTCGCCGGGCATAACGGCCCCAAACCGATCACCGTTTGGTGCTCGAATGATTACTTGGCCATGGGCCAGCATCCGAAGGTCGTGGCCGCGATGGAAGAAGCGCTGCACGACGTGGGTGCCGGTTCGGGCGGGACGCGCAACATCGGCGGCAACACGCACTATCATGTCGATCTCGAGGCCGAACTCGCCGACCTGCATGGCAAGGACAGCGCGCTGCTGTTCACGTCGGGGTATGTGTCGAACGAAGCCACGTTGGGGACGCTCGGCAAGATACTGCCCGGCTGCATCATCTTTTCGGACGAACTGAACCACGCGTCGATGATCGCGGGCATCCGCAATTCCGGCTGTGAGAAGCGGGTTTGGCGGCATAACGACCTCGCGCATCTCGAGGAGCTTCTGGCTGCGGAAGATCCTGACGCGCCCAAGCTGATCGCGTTCGAAAGCGTCTATTCGATGGACGGCGACGTCGCCGACATTGCGGCCGTGTGCGACCTGGCCGACAAGTACAACGCCCTCACCTACTGCGACGAAGTGCACGCCGTCGGCATGTACGGCGCGCGCGGCGGTGGCATTACCGAGCGCGACGGGGTGGCCGACCGCGTCACAATCATCGAGGGAACGCTGGGCAAGGCGTTCGGCGTGATGGGCGGCTATATCACGGCGTCGCGCGACATCGTCGACGTTATCCGCAGCTATGCCCCCGGCTTCATTTTCACGACCAGCCTGTCGCCGGTGCTCGTCGCGGGCGTGCTCGCCAGTGTCCGTCATCTGAAGGCGTCGAGCGAGGAGCGCGAGGCACAACAGGCGGGCGCGGCCATGCTCAAGTCCTTGTTCGCCGATGCCGGGCTGCCAGTGATGGACACGGCCACGCACATCGTGCCGCTGATGGTCGGCGATCCGGTCAAGGCCAAGCGGATCAGCGATATCCTGCTCGCCGAATACGGCGTCTATGTTCAGCCGATCAATTATCCGACCGTGCCCCGCGGCACCGAGCGGCTGCGCTTCACGCCGGGGCCTGCGCATACTGCGGAAATGATGCGCGAACTGGCAGACGCTCTGGTCGAAATCTGGGGCCGGCTGGAGCTGCGGAAAGCCGCCTAGCGGCTGGCCAGCAGCAGCGTAGCCGTACCGAGTCCAAGCGACAGTCCAAGCCTTAGGCGCCACAGGTTGCGATCGATCAGGCCTGCCGTAAACATTGTCCGATCGACGAGAGCGGACAGCAGAATGCCGACGCCCAATATGCCCAGCGAAGGCCCCGGCCATTCTGCGCCGGTCATCCACGGGATGCCGCTGGCAAAGGCGACAAGGCTGGGTACGACTGCCGCCAGATAGAGCCACTCCGGCGCGTCCTTGCGGCTGGCTGCCACGCCCCACCACAGGCCGCCAAGGAAAGTGAAGATCAGCGCCGCATAAAAATAGCCGGCGGCCAGCCCGATATAGCGATCTGCCTCGCGGAAGGTCGAGAGCAGCGCCCAGACTTGCGGCGCAAGACCAGCGATACCGAGAACAAGGGCAATTTTGGGGAGCGGTGGCGGCGATTCGGTCATGCACCCCCTTAGCGGGTCAGGCTGCCGCTCCAAGCATAGCCGCGATAGAGTGGCCGGCAGTCGACTTGCTCGAAGTCGTCAGAAAATTCCTCGGCGACGAAATCGAACAATGCGCGACGGGGTTCGACGTCGAACCTGGCGAGCCACGCACCGAGACCGCGCTTGAACCAGCGTGGTAGGCCCTCCTGCTGGCCGAAATCAACGAAATGTAATTCCGTACCCGTTACTTTCGCCCCTTGGGTGAGCGCAC
>JANMJZ010000263.1:0-4696 GCA_031371635.1 Sphingomonadales bacterium
CGAGTGGACGGTCTGGATCGGCAGCGGCCACACGCCGGAGCATGTCTGCTTCGTCGACCTGAAGGGCAAGATGATCATTGCCGGCGACCAGATATTGCCGCGCATCACCAGCAATGTTTCGGTGACCCTGACCGAGCCGCACGGCGATCCGCTGGGCGACTGGCTTGCCTCGATCGAAAAATTCCGCGCGCTGCCGGACGATCTGCTCGTCCTGCCTGCGCACGGCGAACCCTTCTACGGCCTGCATGCGCGCCTCAACCGGCTCGAGGAGGGGCACCGCACCAGCCTCGACCGCCTGCATGCCCATCTGGCCGAGGCACCGCGCCGCGCCGTCGATTGTTTCGGCGTGCTCTTCGGTCGTGCCATCGACGACAGCATCCTGGGCCTCGCGACGGGTGAGGCGCTGGCGCATCTGCGGCATCTGGAAGTGACGGGGCGTGCGGAGTTCGAGCTTCGCGAGGGGGTCCGCTACTATTCGGCCCTGTGATTGCTGCGGTGATTGCCGCCCGGCGAGATGCCGCTTAGAGCCGCCATCGTGACCGATCCATCATCCATCTGGCAAACCCGATATATCCATCCCGTTCAATGGGATACGTCTTTTTCGCCGATGACGTTGTGCGAGATGTTCGACGCTGGTGTCGCGCAGCACGGGCCCGCGCCGCTGACCGACTTCCTCGGCGCACGCCTGACCTATGCCCAGATCGGCGCGAAAGCTGCAGCATTTGCAGCAACATTGGTTGACTGGGGCCTGGCGAAGGGGGACCGGATCGGGCTCTACCTTCCCAATGTGCCGGACTATCTGATCGCCTATTACGGGGCGCTGAAGGCCGGGGCGATCGTCGTCAACATGTCGCCACTCTATTCGCGCGCGGAACTGGCGCACCAAACGGCGGACTGCGGCGCGCGCATCGTGGTCACCACCGACGTCCCCGCGATGTTCGATACCGCCAAGGCTCTGCTCGACGAAGGCAGGATCGACCGGCTGGTCGTCGGCAATTTGTCCGGGCGGTTGCCGCTGGTGAAGCGCTGGCTGTTCCGTCGCTTTCGGGCTGCGGAAGTCGCCACGATCGGCGAGGGCGATCCGCGTATCGTGGGAGTTGAGGCGATGACCGCAACGCTGCGACCGGCGCCGGCTGTCTCCGTCACGCCGGATGACGTTGCGCTCATCCAGTATACGGGCGGCACCACCGGCACGCCCAAGGGCGCCATGCTGACCCATGCCAGCATGACGGCGAATGCGCGACAGGTGCACGCCATCGACCCACATCCCGAGCTGCCCGACCGCATCGTCGGCGTGCTGCCATTCTTCCACGTCTTCGCCAACACCTGCGTCCTCAACCGGACAGTGCTTGCCGGCGGCATGATCGCGATGCTGCCGCGTTTCGGCGCGAAGGACACGCTTAGGACCATCCAGCGGGTCAAGGCCACGGCGTTGCCTGGCGTGCCGACGATGTACCAGGCGCTGCTCGACCACCCCGATTGCGCGAAGACGAACTTTCGGTCGCTGCGCGTCTGCATTTCGGGGGCGGCGCCACTGGCCGAAAGCCTGAAGGCCAGGTTCGAGGCCCTGACCGCCGCCAAGGTCGTCGAAGGCTATGGCCTGACCGAAAGCGCCGGTGTCGTCGCCTGCAACCCCTATGAAGGCGCGGGCAAGGGGGGCACGATCGGCCAGCCATTGCCGGGGACGCGCGTGATGCTGGTCGATCGCGACGATCCGACACAGGTGGCCCGCGACGGCGAGCCCGGCGAACTTGTTGTCAGCGGCCCGCAGATCATGGCCGGTTACTGGGGACATGCGCGCGAGAGCGGTGATTTCGTCGAGACCGCCTTCGGCCAGGCGCTACGCACGGGCGATGTCGCGACGATCGACGGCGACGGCTATATCCGGATCGTCGACCGGCTGAAGGACATGATCGCCGTCGGCGGGTTCAAGGTGTTTCCCAGCCAGGTCGAGGACGTGCTGTACCGGAATGCCGCCGTGAAGGAAGCGCTCGTCATCGGTATTCCCGACCCCTATCACGGCGAAATGCCCAAGGCGTTCGTCACGCTGAACCAGGGGTTCGAGGCATCGGGCGAGGCGCTGAAAGCGTGGCTGAACCCACAACTCGGCAAGCATGAGCGGGTCGCCGCCGTGGAAATCCGCAGCGAATTGCCCAAGACGCTGGTCGGCAAGCTGAGCCGCAAGGAGCTGGTCGCCGAAGAACGGGCGAAGGCCGCCGCTTGACCCCTGCGCCCCCGCTCGCCACAAGCCGTTGCGCAATGGCCGATGACTTTTCCACCCTGTCGTTCGAAGACGCGCTGAAGCGGCTCGAGATGATCGTGCAGCGCCTCGAGAGCGGGGACGCGAGCCTCGACGAGTCGATCACGCTTTACGAGGAAGGGGCAAAGCTGCGCCTTCAGTGCGAGGCGCGGCTGAAATCGGCGCAGGAAAAGATCGACCGGATCGTCCTGGGCAGCGACGGCGCCCCCGTCGGCACCGCGCCGTTCGACGCAGGCTGAGGGCAACGATGGGCGCGATGCCGTCGATACTGGCAGAGGCGCTGGCCGATGTCGCCCGTGACGTCGATCGGCTGTTCGACCAGATCCTGACCGTGCCGGACGATGCGCGGGCCCCCCTTTACCAGGCGATGCGGCACGCAGCGATCGGCGGCGGCAAGCGGATGCGTCCGCTGCTGACGATCGCGGCCAGCCGGTTGTTCAACGTCGATCCTGCTGCAGCGCTGCGCGTTGGGTGTGCCGTCGAAGCCATCCACGTCTATTCGCTGATCCATGACGACTTGCCGTGCATGGACGACGACGACATGCGCCGCGGCAAGCCGACGGTACACAAGGCCTTCGACGAGGCTATTGCAGTGCTGGCGGGTGACTCGCTGCACGAAATCGCGTTCGAACTGCTGGTCGATCCGGAAACCCATGCCGACCCTTTCGTGCGGGTCGACCTGATCGAGGGGTTGGCGCGGGCGTCGGGCCCGGCGGGCATGGCCGGTGGCCAGATGATGGATATCGCGGCCGAAAACGCCGATTTCGACCTGACAGCCGTCACCCGGCTGCAGGCGCTGAAGACAGGCGCACTGATCGCCTATTCGGTCGAGGCGGGGGCTATATTGGGCCGCCTGCCGCCGGAAGGGCGGGGACCGCTGCGCGGCTATGCGCGCGACGTGGGCCTTGCCTTCCAGATCGCCGACGATCTGCTGGATATCGAGGGTGACGAGGAACTGGCGGGCAAGGCGCTGAAAAAGGACGAGGCCAAGGGGAAGGCTACGTTCGTCTCGCTGATGGGGGTCGAGCGCGCGCGCGGGCAGGCAGGCATGCTCGTCGACCAGGCGATCGCGCATCTGGCCAGCCATGGCCCCGAGGCCGACCTGCTGCGCGCCATCGCGCGCTATGCCGTCGAGCGCGACCGGTGACCGCGGATCGGGTCCCGGGCGAGCGGGTCGGCGTCTATCCCGGCACGTTCGACCCGATCACGCGCGGGCACATGGACATCATCGAGCGCGGCGCGAAGCTCGTCGACAGGCTGATCATCGGGGTCACGACGAACATGGCGAAGTCGCCGATGTTTTCGACCGAAGAGCGGCTCGCGATGGTCGAGCGCGAATGCGGCGGGATCGCGGGCGTCAGTGTCGTCGGCTTCGACCTTTTGCTCATGGATTTCGCACGCCAGCAGGGGGCGAGCATCGTCATCCGAGGCGTGCGCGGCGTCACCGACTTCGAGTATGAGTATCAGCTGACGGGGATGAACCGCCAGCTCGACGACCGGATCGAGACGGTGTTCCTGATGGCCGACGTCGCGCTGCAGCCGATTGCCAGTCGACTTGTCAAGGAAATCGCTTTCTATGGCGGCGCGATCGATAAGTTCGTATCGCCTGCGGTCGCCGATGACGTCGCGGCCCGCGTGGCGAAGCTCGGCCGCAAGGGAAGTTGACGTTCAGGCGCGGCTCACCTCGGGACGCTAGAGGCGCGCAGCAGAGATTGGAGACCAGGGTTAAATGAAGTTTCTCACCGCGTTCATGGCGCTGCTCGCCATTGCCAGTCCCGCGCTCGCCAAGAAAAAGGTCAAGGCGCCGACCGGACCCGCGCCGATCGCCGAGATCGTGGCAGATCCCGTGCCGACGCCCGACAATCTGTGGCACCTGCAGCTGTCGACCGGTGGCGAAGTCGTTATCCAGCTGCGCCCCGACAAGGCGCCCGGCCATATCGAGCGGATCAAGACGCTGACGCGCGCCGGCTTCTACGACGGCCTGCTGTTCCACCGCGTCATCGAAGGTTTTATGGCGCAGACCGGCGACCCGCTGGGCACCGGGCAGGGCGGATCGCCGCTGCCGGACCTGAAGGCCGAATTCAACGACATGCCGCATGTGCGCGGTACCGTGTCGATGGCGCGCGCGACCGAGCCGAACAGCGCGAACAGCCAGTTCTTCATCGTGTTCATGCCGACCTTGCGCCTCGACAACAACTACACCGCCATCGGCCGGGTAGTCAGCGGGATGAATTTCGTTGATGCCGTCGAGCGTGGCGAACCGCCCGCCAATCCCTCGAAGATCGTGCGTGCCTGGATCGAAGCCGCCGGGCCGAAGGCGGCACGTATCCCGTTGCCGGCCGCTTCGCGGACCGCAGCCCCCGCGCCTGCCGCAGCCGCGACCCCGCCCGCGACAGAGGCGGCGAAGCCTGCGCCCGTGCCTGAGAAGACGCGCAA
>JANMJZ010000273.1:0-2987 GCA_031371635.1 Sphingomonadales bacterium
GTGACTGACGGGGCTCTGTCTGGTGGGAGCGTCACGCCGACGCGTCAACCGGTATTGACCTCGGCCTTCTTGACCCACTGACCTGCTCCCCAGAATTCATGCCATTGGTAAGTTAGCTCGTCAGATGGAGACGAGCGATGCGGCGAAGCCGATTTACCGAAGAGCAGATCATTGGGGTGCTGCGCGAGCATGAGGCGGGCGTGAAGACGCCTGAGCTCTGTCGCAAGCACGGGATCAGCGATGCGACATTTTACAACTGGAAGGCGAAGTACGGCGGGCTGACGGTGTCCGACGCTGCGCGGCTGCGTGCGCTGGAGGACGAGAACCGGCGGCTGAAGAAGCTGCTGGCGGAATCGATGCTGGACGTGTCGGCGCTGAAGGATCTGCTGGGAAAAAACTGACCCGGTCTGCGGAGCGCTACGCTGCAGTGGAGAAGTTGATGGCCGATCACGGCTTTTCCGAGCGTCGGGCCTGCAGGCTGATCGGGGTCAACCGGTCGGCAGGGCAATATGAGCCGCTTCGCGGGCAGGACGATGTCGTGCGTCTGCGGATGCGCGAGATCGCGAACGAGCGCCGTCGGTTCGGCTATCGACGGCTGGCGATCCTGCTGCGGCGTGAGGGCAAGGGCATGAACCTGAAGAAGGTCTATCGGCTCTACCGCGAGAAGGGGCTGACGGTGCGCAAGCGTGGCGGGCGCAAGCGCGCGCTTGGGACACGGGCACCGATGGCGATCCCGCAGGAGCCGAACCAGCGATGGTCACTCGACTTTGTGCGTGATGCATTGGCCTGCGGCCGGCGGTTCCGGATGCTCAACGTCATCGACGATTACAGCCGAGAATGCCTCGCGTGCATCGTCGACACCTCGTTGTCAGGTCGGCGCGTCGTGCGCGAGTTGGCCGCGATCGCTGAGTGGCGTGGGCTGCCGTGCATGGTGGTCAGCGACAACGGCACCGAGCTGACCAGTCATGCGGTCCTCGCCTGGTGCCAGGACACCGGGGTCGAGTGGCATTAAATCGCACCCGGAAAACCGCAGCAGAACGGCTTTGTAGAATCGTTCAATGGTCGCTTGCGCGCCGAATGCCTGAACGAGCATCTCTCCCCATCGCTGGCTGTAGCGAGACGGATCATCGAGGCGTGGCGGACGGATTACAACACCGTGCGTCCGCACAGCAGCCTTGGCGGGTTGGTACCCGCCGAGTTTACCAACCGCCCCCGCCAAGGGCATAGGAGCGACGAAGCTAAGTTATCAGCGGCCTGAAAATGGGGAGCAGGTCAGCCCGCTTCCAGCTTAGTTTGCGGAAATGGGGAGACCTGTTGCCCGAGCGCGGAATCGATATCTGCCATAAGACCGGGCGGAGGTGGTGGAACCGGATTGGGCCGATATTCGCCGGGGATGGCCGGCGCCAGCGCGTCAACCGGATGAAGTGCTTCCGCCACTGGCGATGGCATCTCGACAAAGCCCACGTGAGCATTGACAGCCAGATGTGTTGCATCTGGCGGGTGGTCAATCATTAGGAACGAGGTCTCAGACAATTGCGTTACAGCGGCCCGCAGCGTCTGGAAACTAGCCAGTAGTCGGGGCGAGGGAGAGAGGTTCAAGCCTTACCGGGATGGCCGACATACGCGGCATGGCGTTGATTGGATCGAGATCGCGGTCGGTGCTGATGAGCAGGCCGGTATTTGCCCCGTCGCGCTCATACACCGTTTCGTCGGGAAGCGCGCCCCAGCCATGGCTCATCGAGATGACCCCGCGCCGGAGGTCCGGTTCGGCCGCAACGACGGCGGGGATGCTGCCCGCGTCCGAGGTGATGGTGATCTTGTCGCCTGCCGCAATTCCCAGCGCGGCAATTTCATCGGGGTGCAGGTAGGCGCGGTTGTACGGCATGCGTTTGCGCACCGCTGGAACATTGCGGTGCGTGCTGTTCTGCACCTCGCGCAGCCGTCGCGAGGTCAGCTTGTGGGTAAAGTTTTCGCCGTGGCTGACCCATCCGCCCGGCTGTGGCCGCTCGGCATGGACTTGCGCCAGTTCGGCGACAATATCATCGGTCGCAACGGTAAAGCGATCGGTGCAGGCCGGGTCTGCTTCCTCGACATATTGCGGATCGTCGTCGAAGATGTGGCCCACTTCAAACGCCTTCAGTGTTTCGAACGGCACCGGCGCATGGCGCGCCACGATTGCCAGGAAGGTGTCGGTGTCGGGCGTGCCGGCCATATCGAGCGCGACGCCGTCGAATTCGAGCTGTAGCCCCAACCTTTGGGCAAGGCCCCAATAGATCTGCCAGTCCTCCGCCAGGTCCGAGCCCGCCGGTGGCGCCGCGACAGGGGCGGTGTAGCGGGCATAGGGCCGGGTATAGAGGCTTTCGTACAGATACATCGTCAAGTCCGCGCGTTCGTAGCCCATCCGCGTCGGCAATATGTAGTGAGCCAGTTTAGACGTCTCGGTCATGAACGGATCGATGTTGACGAGCAGTTCGAGCGATTTCAGGGCGCGGACCGTCTTGTGCTGATCGGGCATGATGTTGGCAATGTTGGACCCGTGCGATAACAGCGCGCGAACTTGGCCCTCGCCGGGGGCAAGGATTTCTTCGGCCAGGATGCCGCTCATCATCTCGCCCCAAACCGTGCCGTAGTTTCCGATCCGGCTCTTGAAGCCCTGTTCCCACGAGCGACCGATCTGCATCACCTGGGCCCGGCGCGGCTGGCGTGCGCGCAGGACGCCGGGGTTGACCACACGTTCGCCCGCCCGCTGGAACCGGCCACACACGACATTCAACGTCTCGACCAGATGATCTGCCAGGTTCGAGTGCGGAGCCATGCACACCCCGGTGCCGGCTAAAGCGCCGCCGCGCCGCGAATCCCGGGCGAACATCACGGTGGCGCGGCGCAAGTCGTCAGCGTCGATCCCGGCGCGGCCCGCCACGTATTCCAGTGTAAACGGCGCGACCGCGTTGCGCAGCGCGTCGAGATCGGCGACATGCGACGCGCAG
>JANMJZ010000322.1:0-10989 GCA_031371635.1 Sphingomonadales bacterium
GCCCAAGTCTGAAAAGAGCGATCGCGAGCGGGGTCTATGTAGGGGCGATCGTACCGCCGCCCGCAACTACAATTTTAAACGCGCCGCAATACCAAACTGGCAAGGTGCTGGCGGAGGCCGCGGCAGCGTACATCCGCACCCGTCTAGGCGGAAAGGCGAAGGTGGTCTTGCTAACCCATGACAATCTGCAGTTCCTCGCACCGCGCTTCACCGCAATGCGCGATACGTTGCGGCAGCTACCGCGTGTGACCATCGTGGCCGACATCTCGCCCGCCACAGTTGACAGGGCAGGAGGATATCGCACCATGAAGATGATCCTGCTCGCACAACCGAACGTCGACGTAATTTTGGGCGCTGACACTGTCGTGCTAGGTGCGCTGGATGCCTTGCGCGAAAATGGAAAGGCGCGACCAACCCAGTTTCTCGGCGGCATTGACGGTGAGCGTGCGGCTGTAATGGAGCTAAAGAAGGCGGGCAGCCCCTATAAAGCCAGCATTAGCTTGGCCTCCCCCATTTTTGGATACGCGATGGGCCGATTTGCTGCGGATTGGATGGATGGGAAGTCCGTGCCTCAGGCTATGGACATTCTTCCGAAAGCTCTCACGATTACCAATATTGCGCAGTATGAACGCGACATCGCTAACCCTAGAACCGTTTATAGCGATCTGCTGCGCCGCAGCACTTATCTTAAAATGTACGGGAATATTTGCTTCGATAGCCGCTACCGTTACATAAACTTCCCCTGGTCTTCCGAGCGCAGGTAGTAAGGTGGAGGCTTCGCCCAACTATTTTGGCGAACCTGATCGCTAGCAGCACTCTCGCAGACATTGCGCACACGTGCCGGGAATCGATGTTGCCATTAAACGTTCGGCTTTGCCGATTTTCAATCCCCACTTGTGGCGCGGAACTGTCCTCGAACACCTTGAACGAACGTCCGCTTACGCCACCTGCGCGTCGAAAGCGGCCAGTCCGCCTTCCACCCACTTTCAGCCATAGATGCGCTACTGTGACGCTCGGATCATCCCTAAGAGCCGATCGGCAGCTTTCGTGATCGTGAAGTGGAACCCGGAACGGCAACCATTGGGTGGTTTGCAGTCCGACAGCTTTCGGGAACTAGTATTACCTAAGCTGCCGTTCGCTGGATCAGTCGAAGGCGTTAGCTATGCCACGGTTCTTGTCATTTAACGATGATGAGCGTGATCGCGTAAGCGGCCACTAATGTTGGGTCGACAAGGAGACCATGGTCATGTTTGCGTTAATCCGACAGAGTTGCCCGCGGTCTCAACTTAGGGGTCTCAGATGGCAAGGGCTTCCGCATCGCATGCGCCGTCCGACTTCCTCGACCGCGCGGCCACCGTCGCCGGCGCCGGCTTCAACCGCTGGCTAGTGCCGCCGTGCGCGCTAGCCATCCATCTCTGCATCGGCATGGCTTACGGCTTCAGCGTGTTCTGGTTGCCGTTGTCGCGCGCTGTGGGAATATCGGACCCGGTCGTTTGCACGGGCATGACACTAGCGCAGGCGATGACAACCACGAGCTGTGACTGGCGGATCAGCGACCTCGTCTGGACCTACACCCTGTTCTTCGTCGTGCTCGGTGCAGCGGCGGCGCTGGGGGGCAACTGGCTGGAGCATGCCGGGCCGCGCAGAGCGGGCGTCGTCGCGTCGTTCTGCTGGGCTGGCGGCATGGGTATCTCGGCGATTGGCATTTCAATCCATCAGCTTTGGATGGTCTGGCTCGGCTCCGGCCTGATCGGCGGCATCGGGCTGGGCCTGGGCTACATCTCGCCGGTTTCTACTCTGATCAAGTGGTTTCCCGACCGGCGCGGCTTGTCGACCGGCATGGCGATCATGGGCTTTGGCGGGGGCGCGATGATCGGCAGTCCTCTCGCCGATATCCTGATGAAGTTTTTCGCTAGCGCTAACGGCGTGGGCGTCTGGCAGACGTTTCTGGTACTTGCGGCCGGGTATTTCGTGTTCATGATGGCCGGCGCACTGGGCTACCGGGTCCCGCCAGACGGCTGGGCACCCTCTGGCTGGACAGCCCCTGCGACCACCACAACGCAGATGTCGCGGTTCAATGTCGATCTAAAGGACGTTCACCGGACGCCACAGTTCTGGCTAATCTGGCTGGTCCTGCTGCTAAACGTGTCGGCCTCCATAGGCATTATCGGGGTGGCGTCGCCGATGTTGCAGGAAATCTTCGGCGGCCGTTTGATCGACGCGCCAGGCGTGCTTTTCACGGCATTCGACGAGGAGCAGAAAAAGGCCGCTGCCGCGGTAGGCGCTGGGTTCGTGGGAATGATCAGCCTGTTCAACATCGGTGGCCGCTTTTTCTGGGCAGCGCTGTCTGATCGGCTGGGCCGGAAGCGGCTCTATGCCGTCATTCTCGCGCTGGGTGCCTTGCTGTATGGTGTCGCCGCGCCTTCACTGACAGGCGGCTCCATCGGCCCGTTCATCCTAACCTTCTGCATCATCGCCTCGATGTACGGCGGCGGCTTCGCGACCGTGCCGGCCTATCTGGCCGACATTTTCGGCACGAAATACGTCGGCGCGATCCACGGCCGGCTGCTGACGGCCTGGTCGACGGCGGGTGTGCTCGGACCAGTGCTGGTCGCCTATATGCGCGACGCGCGAATCGCCGCCGGCGTGCCCCGCGACCAGCTGTATCAGCCTATCTTCCTGATACTGGCGGGCATGCTGGTGGCAGGGCTAATCGCCAACCTGCTGGTGAGGCCGGTCGCCGATCGATTCCACATATCAGCCGAGAAAGCAGGCGGCGATGCGGCCTTGTCGGCGGGCAGCGCTGCCGGCGCAACCGGGGGATTGGATACGACCGCGCTGCTGGCATGGGCCGCGGTCAGCCTGCCCATCGCCTGGGGAAGCTATATGACCCTCGCGAAGGCCGTAACCCTACTGAAATAGCGGCGGCGGTTCAGTCCGAGTCTTTCAACGGAATGAACATCTGGTACACAAACGGTGAGAGATAGGTGGTTAGGCGATGGTTGGCTTTTAGCAGGCCTGCGGCAGAAGCAGACGTTTCCCGCCGGGTAGCTTTCGCCCGATAGCCGCCGTTCTGCTTTCGGGCAGGAGCGCGGTGCGGCGGGCACCCAAACGGCGATAGGGTGGGGCGGAAGAGGCCGGGCCGCTTTCTATCCGGAAAGCTGCCGATCGGCTTTCAGGCACAACGCACGCGCTGGCGGCGGCGGAACGGCGATAGGTGCTGCGTCGTTGGCATAGGCATCCATGATCCAATGAACCTTGCACGCCTTGCTTACGCGTCCGGCCGAAGCGCTGCGCGAATTGTAAGCCGAATGTCGAACCTTCCGCTTGACTAGGTGTTATGGGTATCGTTCGACGCCCACGCGAAAGAAGCTTATGACCGATCAGCGTGATTTGCCGCATTCTCCGGGTCCTGCCGGGGGGTGGGGATCGCTTAAGGGAATTGCCCGGATCTTCGGCGAGAGTTGGTCCTCCCCGGCGGCGCTCGCGACGCTTGGCGAGCTCAACAAACCCAAGGGCGTGATGTGCGTCTCGTGCGCCTGGCCTAAGCCTGCGAATTACTCTTCCTTCGAATTCTGCGAGAATGGCGCCAAGGCGACGCTGTGGGAATCGACCAGTGCGCGCTGCACGCCCGCGTTCTGGGCGGAGGATGGCCACACCGTCACCGCGCTGCGGGAGTGGGCCGATCATGATCTTGAAATGACCGGGCGTCTAACGCACCCGTTGCGCTATGACGCGGCAAGCGATGTCTATGTTGCGGTGAGTTGGGACGAGGCGTTCGCCGGGATCGGCGCGGCGCTCAAGCAGATCGAGCCAAATGACGCGATCTTCTACGCGTCGGGCCATGCCGGGCTGGAGGCGTCGTACCTTTACGCGCTGCTCGCGCGCGCGTTCGGCACCAACAATCTGCCGCAGAGCTCCAACATGTGCCACGAAACGACCTCGGTCGGTCTGACCAAGGTGATCGGATCGCCGGTCGGGACGATCGTATGGGACGATCTGGCCAAGGCCGATGCGTTTTTTTTCTTCGGTCAGAATCCGGGTACAAACAGTCCGCGTTTTCTTCACCCCTTGAAGGATGCAAAGGAGCGGGGCGCGAAAATCGTCACCTTCAACCCGATCATCGAGCAGGGGCTGGTGTCGTTCGTTGACCCGCAAAGCCCGACCGCGATGCTCACTGGCAAAGCGACCAAGATTTCAGATCAGTATCACCAATTGAAGGCCGGTGGCGATATCGCCGTGTTGCTCGGCATGTGCAAAAGCGTGGTCGAAGCCGATGATGCTGCGACGGCGGCGGGCGCTCCCTCCGTGATCGACTACGCGTTCGTCGCTCAGCATACGACTGGTTTCGACGCGTTCATCGCGAAGTGCCGCGATGCCGATTGGTCCGAGATAGCGAAGGAAAGCGGCCTCACCGAAGCGGCGATCCGCGTGGCTGCCCAAGTCTATATCGACGCAGAGCGTGTCATAGGCGTGTACGGCATGGGCCTGACCCAGCATGCGCATGGTTCGCTCAACGTGGCGATGCTGGTCAATCTGCTATTGTTGCGCGGAAACATCGGCAAACCCGGCGCTGGCTGCTGCCCAGTGCGCGGCCATAGCAATGTCCAGGGGCAGCGCACCGTCGGCATTGCCGAGAAGGCGCATCTCGTCCCGCTCGACACAATCGACGCGTTGTTCGGCATCACGTCGCCGCGTGAGGACGGGATGAACATCGTCGAAGCAACCGAGGCGCTGTTTGCGGGTAAGGTGCGCGCATTCGTTTGCCTGGGCGGCAATCTGCTGCGCGCAGTGCCGGACCAACGGAGGCTGGAGAAAGCCTGGGCCGCGCAGGATTTGACGGTGATGGTATCGACCAAGCTCAACCGCAGCCATCTTTTCCCCGGTCGCGACGCCTATATTCTACCGTGCCTTGGCCGTTATGAGATCGACGCGCAGGCGAGCGGCAATCAGGCGGTGACGACCGAGGACAGCTTTTCGATGATCAACGCCTCGATCGGCAAGCGCGCGCCGGTTTCGGATGCGGTGAAAAGCGAACTGGCGATCGTGACCGGCGTTGCCAAGGCGACGCTCGCGCCCAATGACAAGCTGCGTTGGGATACTTGGACCAGCGATTACGGGCTCGTCCGCGACCTGATTGAACGGACCTATCCCGAGGATTTTCGCGACTATAATGCGCGCATGTTCGAACCGGGCGGCTTCTACCGTGGCAATGGTGCGCATCAGCGAATCTGGAAGACTGAAAGTGGCAAGGCGGTATTCACGACGCCAGGCCAGCTCAATTCGGTCGGTTTCCAGGATGCGCCGGGACGCTATCGCTTGATGACGATTCGCTCGAACGATCAGTTCAATACGACGATCTACGGCTATTCGGACCGCTTCCACGGGATCGAGGGCACACGCGACGTGCTTCTGATGAACCCGGACGATATCGTCGATGCGGGTTTGCGCCAGGGGCAGATGGTGCGGATGATCACCGACACAGATGACGCTATCGACCGGCAGCTCGGCGGGTTGAAACTGACCGGTTACCGCCTGCCGCGCGGGACGGTCGCGTCTTATTATCCCGAGTGCAACGTTCTGGTCCCGATCGGGCTGCATGACGAGCTGTCGAAGACGCCCGCGTCGAAATCGGTGCCGGTGCGGATCGTCGCAGACGCGGTTTGAGCCGGGGCGTAAACGGGGAGCCGAGCGTCGGTTTCGTCAGGACCGCGCGCGACGAGTCGAGCGAACCGATCGAGCGTAGCGTCCCGCTCGAACGGCCAGTCGCGATCGAATTCAACGGCATCGGCCATGCCGTGATGATGGCGACGCCGTGCGATCTCGAAGATTTCGCGGTCGGCTTCGCGCTAAGCGAGCGGTTGGTGGCGCGCCTCGACGAGATCATCGAAGTGGATTGCTACACGACCGAGCAAGGCGAGATCGTGCGCGTCACGCTGTCCGCTGAGCGTGCGCCCGCGCTGTTCGAACGGGTAAGGCATCGCACTTCGGACTCGTCGTGCGGGCTTTGACGGGATCGAAAATCTCGAACAGGCGCTGCGTCCATTGCCGCCGGTGCCAGAACAGCCGCCGATCACCGCCTAAGCGATTTTTCGCGCGCTCACGGTGCTGCCGGAGCATCAGCCGCTCAACAGCAGCACGGGAGCCGTCCACGCCGCTGGGCGCTGGTCGCGGGACGGGGAGATCCGCCATGTGCGCGAAGATGTCGGACGACACAACGCCTTCGACAAGCTGATCGGCGCGATGCACCGTGCAGGTGTGGACTGGGACGGCGGCTTTGCCTTGCTATTGTCGCGCTGCTCCTACGAATTGGTCGAGAAAGCGGCGATGGCGCGATGCGCAACGCTGGTGACGATTTCGGCGGCTACCGATCTGGCAATCTCCCGCGCGCGCGGCTGTGGACTGACCTTGGTGGTTCTCGCGCGGCCAGATGCGATGCTGACGGTTTCGGCGTGAGGGTGCTCGGAGCGATCCTGGCTGGCGGGCGGTCGCGCCGCTTCGGCAGCGACAAAGCGCTCGCCGACTTTGGCGGGCGGCCGATGATCGTACGCGTAGCCGACGCGCTCGCGCCGTTCGTGGAGGGGCTCGTGGTGTGCGGGCATCCGGCACCTCCGCCGGGAATGGTGAGTGTCGCGGACCTGCCGCATTCCGGCCTCGGGCCGCTCGGCGGAATTGCGGCTGCGCTGCAATACGGCCAGCGGCACGGCTATGCGGGGGTGATCTCGGTCGGCTGCGATACGCCGATACTTAACTCTGGTCTGCTGGCGCGGTTGCGCGCGGCCCAGCGTGCGAACTTCGTGACCGATGCGCCGATTATCGGCTATTGGCCCGCATACCTGTATGATGAGCTGATCGGGCATCTTGGAACCGAGACGCGTCGATCGATGCGGGGCTGGGTCGCGGCGATCGATGCTGTGCCGATCGATCCGCCGCGACCGGTTCCCAATGTAAATACGCAGGCCGATCTGGAGCGTCTGCTTCCGCTAGCGTCCCGCTGATATCATTTCTTCGCCGTCAGCAGCGGCAGCCAGCGCCAGCAGCAATATGACATGACTGACCCGCGGCACCACTGGTCCCACGACCGACACCCACTGCTCGCGCAGCTGCGCCGACGACAAGGTCGCCAGCGCCGCGAGTTGCGCATCGAACGCCGCAATCAGGCAACACTCGCGATGCGGTATGTGGTCGTGCCATCGACCCTGGTCTTCCCGATGACACACCCCTTCTTGCGGAGACCCGTCAGCGCTGCCCGCGTCGTGTGCGGCAGCCAGCCGGTTGTGGCGACAAGATCGCCGAGAGCTGCTCCCTCCGGGCGCTGGAGCATAGTGATGATGGTGCCGGTCTTGTTCGGGACTGTGGGTGCCGCTGGCTCTGTTGCCGGGGCAGGGGGCGTGGTGGTTTTGAGTTTAGCGTTTGCCATGATGGTTCTCCGGTTGACGGGCGCAGCACCGTGCCGCTCCCACCAGCCAGAGTCCCGTCAGTCACACCGATCGGGGCAGCGATCCACGCTCGTGGCGGCTGCGATTTATGAGCAGCGTGTTGCTCTGGTTCGGGGGGAAGTCGAGTGGTTAGAAGGATTTATTTGGCGATTGTGCGCATGGTCGGCTGGGTGCGCGGACTTACGCAAAACTAGGAGAATTTCGGGAAGAGCTCGGCGAGAGCTGACTTCGTGGTTGGATTACGCTCTGCGTGGTGGACAGGGCTTCCAGCTAACAAGATTCTTTACCTGCTATTCTCGCTTCGGTTCGCGACGCGCACCGCGGCAATCGCGACAAGTCACATTCGCAAAGGAGCGACGTAGCCGGTAAGCTCGAGATAGCCGGTAGCCCCGGGCGTTTTCACCGCACCTTCCCAGTAAACGGGTAGCCCGCTCCGCCGCCCGTCGACTTCCTGATCGTCGAACAAGGGCGATAGCGACAGCGTTTTGATGCCAGTTGGCAAACTAACCGTTACCGATTGAGCGACGGGGTAAATCGCGCCCGTGCGCGGTGATCGCCAGCGGCGCAGCGTGCTGAACGCGACCTCATGCGGTGCTAGCGCTGTCAGGCGGCCCTGTGCATCGCGGTAGCTGCCCCCCGCCCACATGCTCGAGCCGTTGGCGCGGCGGATGCGGAACAGCGTCAGTGCACTGCCGTCGTCGAGATTGAGGCCCGTCCAATCCCAGCCGATCGCAGAAGGATTGAGATAGTTCGACGACCATTCGCGGTCGAGCCAGGCTTTCCCCGACACGTCATGCGCCGTATCGCCGACTTTGATCTGCCCGCCCACGGCCATTTGCGGGACTGAGTAATAATAGCTCGCATCGGCGGGATCGGGCCCCTTTCGGCTATAGCCCCGCGCGCCCTGAAGCAGCGGGGGCTGCGTCGGCTTCATCGTCAGGTCGAACGCGAAGCCGCTAGCGGCTACGCGCGTGCGCCAGAGACCATTCGAAAGCCTGACCAAGCGCCAGTCGCGTAGTGCGACATCGCCGTCGTCGAGCCTGGCCCCGGCAATTTCGAACCCGGCGCGCGCGCTGCGGCTGTCGTGGAGCAGGCGCTTTGCTTGCCCGTCGGAGACAGCCACGTGCGCGAAGATCACTTGCCGCGCGGCGAACGCGCTCGGATTGGTGGCATTCAGGCGCGGCCGCACACGGAAAAAGGTGATCTGGAAGCCGAATTCGCGCCCAGTTTCGGCGCTCACGACGCCGGTCACATACCACCATTCGGTGCGAAAATCGGGATGCGCCCCGTGATCGGTGGGGAAGGCGAAACTGCGCCCCGGGGTCACGACCGGATAGGGTGCGGGGGCTGCTGCAGCCGCAAGGAGCAGCAGCGCACCGAGCATTCGGGCGAGCCGGGCAATCACCAGTCCGACCGCACGGCACGCACCGCGTCGGTCGAGGCGGCCCGCCGCCCGGCAATGATCGCGGTCAGCGTGGCCGCAACGATGAGCGCGACGATCACGGTGATCAGCGTCGCGACGGGCAAGCGCGTCGTCATCGTCCAGTTGAACGACTGCGGATTGACGACGTGGATCAGGACCTGCCCGATTGCGATGCCCAGCGTCACCCCCGCGATCCCGCCGACACTGCCAAGCAGCGCGCCTTCCGCACCCAGCATCGCGACGATCTGGGCTCGCGCGAGCCCAATGTGGCGCAGCATGCCGAATTCGCGCGTCCGGGCGATCGTCTGCGCCGATGTCGTCGCCGCGACCCCGGCGAGCCCGACCAGGATGGCGATCCCTTCAAGCGCATAAGTGATCACAAAACTCCGGTCGAACAGCGAAAGAGCAAAGCGCCGGAGCGTCGCCGGTTCGGCGATCTGGATGCCACCTCGCAGTGCGGCGGGCGAGGTCGCAATCAACGCGCGTCGCACGGCGGCAGGGTCGGCCCCGGGCTCTAGCGTGATTGCGGCGTCGTCGCGCACGGCGTCGCCCGTGAGTGTAGTATAGGCGTCGTCGTCGATCGCAATTGCCCCCTGTTGTCGAGCATAGTCGCGCCAGATGCCCGTCACGCTGAACCTGGCGTCGGGCGAGATCGGCAAGGTAAGCGTGTTGCCGACTTGCAGCTGCAACAGGCGTGACGCGGGCTCCGACAGCGATACGCCGATCGTATTCGGCGCGGGCGGTCGTTCGCGCCCGATCATAATCGCGCGTTCCTGCGCCGCACCCGATTTCCGCACGATCAGGGTCATCGACGGTCGGTCGGCTGAAAGCGTGATCGGCAGCTGGCGGTTGAAGGCGATGTCGGCAATGCCATCCACAGCGCGCAGCTTCGTTTGCGCTTGGGGGTCGAAGCCGCCCAGGCCGGGGTCGGCACGCAGGTACAAATCGCCGACGAGGATGTCGCCGAGCCATTGATCGACGGCACCGCGAAAGCTTGTGACCATGATCAGCATGGCCGTCATCAGCGACGTGCTCGCGACGATGCCGCAAAGCGCGATCGCGGCGGCGTTGGGTGCGCCATGAAGATGCTGCACCGCCAGATCGAGCGGCAGGAAGCCACTGGTCCGGCGCGCCAGCGGCTTGAGCGCCCAGCGCGCAACGGCAGGCATCGCAACAATGCCGCCGCCGAGCAGCAACGCGACCGAAAGATAGCCGAACAGCGGTAACTGGGCGACCGCCGGCATGAACGCAGCACCAAGACCGAGCACTAGCAACAGCAGCGGAATACGCCATTTCGGCTCGTCGCGCGGGTCGGCGGTATCGCCGGCATTCTTCAACGCGGCAGCGGGGGCCGCGCGTGAGCCGTTGATTGCCGGAATGAGGCTGCCCCCGACCGCAGCCGCAATCCCGAGTGCGAAAAACCCGAGCGCCGCGAGCGGTTCGGCAACGATCTGTGGCGCGACAGAACCGAATGCCATCCCGCCAAGGCCGGGCCCGATGAGCGCGAGCGCGCCTGCCGCGAGCAGATAGCCGCCGCCGATGCCGATCCCGCCGCCGATGATGCCGGTCAGCACGCCTTCGACCGCGACGAGCGTTCGCACGTCGCTGCGCTGCATGCCGATCGTGCGCAGCAGTGCGAACCCCTGCAGCCGCCGCGCAACCGCGAGACTTTGGGTCGAGTAGACGAGGAATGCGCCGGTCAGCAACGCGACAAGCGCCAACATCTGGAGATTGACGCGATAGGCGCGCGACAGGGCGTCAGCCTGATTGGCGGTGTCGGTGCCGTCGCTCAGCAGCGCGCTGGCGGGGAGAAGGGCCGCGAGTGCGCGTCGCACCTCTTCGGGCCGCGCCGTGTCGGCGAGTTTCAGGTCGATGCGGTCGATGCGACCAAGCCGTCCGAACCGCCACTGCGCAGTTGCGATGTCGGTGACGAGAACCCGCTGTCCGTCCGCGACCCCCGGCAGCTGGCCGCGCACGACAAACGGTACGCGCCGTCCGTTGGCGGTCAGCGTGACCGTGTCGCCGACCTTGGCTTTCAACGCGGCAAGCGCGTCTCGCGAGGCGAACAGCGCGTCTTCGGTGAACACGTCTTCGGCGCCCATCTGCGATGTGCCACCCGGCAAGCCG
>JANMJZ010000339.1:0-16523 GCA_031371635.1 Sphingomonadales bacterium
TGCCAAAGTCGGAATTCCCGGGGCTGACGGAGTCGATGGCTGCGCCGTTGTCCAAACTCGCCCCGTTACCATTGCCGGCGCCATTGGCATTGCCGTTGCCGTTGCCGCTGGAATTGCCGTTGGCGTTGCCGTTGCCGTTGCCGCTGGAATTGCCGTTGCCGTTGGCGTTGCCATTGCCGTTGCCGTTGCCGCTGGAATTGCCATTGGCGTTGCCATTGCCGTTGCCGTTGCCGCTGGAATTGCCGTTGCCGTTGCCGTTGCCGCTGGAATTGCCGTTGGCTGTACCGGCTGAGCTCACATTCCCGCCAATATTTGCGGCGCTAGCGTTGCCCGGGTTTGTCTCGACACCAGTCGTCAGTATCGCGGGCGGGGGTGCGGCTGCGGGCAGAGGGGGTGGAGCTTCTGTTGACGGTCGTTCGGCCATTGCGGTTGGCAAACCGGTCGTCGTTGTTTGAGCAGACGACGCGACGGGCGGCACTGCAGTGCTGGACCCACTACTTGAATCCGCGACCGAGCCTAACGACACACGCTCAAGGTTCGCGATTCGCTCAGGTGCCGTCGAAGCAATCGCGACGAGCGCGCCCGTAACCATGCCGTCGGTCGCCGGCCCCAATCGCACCGGCGGCTCTGACACGGCCGATGCAAGCACAACGGGCGCGGCAGGTTCAACAGTCGCGACCGCGTCCGACTGTAGTAATTCGGCAGTAGGGACGGTCGCCGTTACACCCGCATTAGGCGAAACAAGCGTCTTCGTCTCGCGACCCTGCACGTTCAGGCGACCCAGTGCCTTGCCGGACACCGACCCGATGTCGCCCGGCAGAACGAGGTAGCGGGCCCCGCCGTCGCGCGTTTCCACTTCTACGCGACCCTCTATCACCTGCACGCTGGCGCCGCTCTCGGTTACAGTCACGCTGAACGTGGTACCCTTTACGACGGCGGCAAGGAACGGCGTTTCGACCGCGAAATGCGGCGTGGCCATCTTCTTGATCTTGAAAACGACGTTGCCGATCTGCTCGATGATCTGGGTCATGGCGCCGCGTGCGACGGGATCGGCGACCCGGATCCGCGAGTTCGGCGCGACGACCAGATATTCCTGCCCCCGCACGATAACGGCTCGACCTTTCGGCCCCGTGGCGATGACGTCGCCAGCCGAGAGCGTTGCGCCGCGGGCTGCCGCCCGGACTAGCCCGCTCGAGGAGACAGTGACCTGGCCCGACGACTCCGACATCGTCCAGTCGGGCACGCCGGCCATGGCGCTGCTCCCCAGCAGCAGCGCGCCTAGCACGAGAGTGTGTTTCAAACGTTTCACCGTGTGTCCCGATCGCGCCCATAGGCCGGCAGTTTCTCGCGGACTGCGCCATCAATCGTAGTCTTCCTAACAAGATACGCAGTTACCAGAATGTTAGGTATAACAGCCAGTTAACCGATTGTTTGGGTCGCGGCAGTAAAGCCCTCCGCACACGATGCCGGACCCACAATGCGTTACTGCTCAATTGCCCTCTTGCTGCCAGCGACTGCCACTGCCGCATTTGCGCAAACCCCGCGCGATGCTGGCAGCGTCGCACGCGATCTGGCCACCTCAGCGAAGCGCGAGGACGGCCAGTTCCGAGAGGCGCCAACTGTTTCCGAGTCTCGGCCAGTCCAGCACATAGATGCCGAAAATGGTCTGACGATCGGTGCGATCAGCGTGGACGGCGTGCCCTCGTTACCGCGCGAGGCCTTTACTCCCGCGTACGCCGAGTATCTCGGCAAGCAGGCGACGACCGAGGACCTGCAATCGCTGGCACGGGCGGTCGCCTCAGTCGCGCGCGCGCGGGGCTATGTCTTTGCGACGGCGACGGTCCCCCGGCAGACGATCGAGGCCGGACTGGTGACCGTCAGGATCGACGCCGGCGACATCGCCGCCGTTCGCGTGGTCGGCTCACACAGCGCGCGGCTTCAGCGGACACTCGACCTGATCGTGGGGCATGCCGTGCGCCGCGATGTCCTCGAGCACCAACTCCTGCTTGCCGGTGACGTGCCCGGGATCGAAATCCAGACGACGAAGCTTGCCCAGGAAGACATTGGGAACGTCCTGATTGTCGAGGTTCGCGAAACCCGCGGAGAAGGCTACGTCGGTGCGGACAATTACGGCGCCAGCGACATTGGCCCCGTAAGGGCGCGGCTGCGCTATGACTTTGCCGGACTCGCAAACGACGGAGACGCACTGTCCGTTCAAGCAGTAACAACACCAGCAGACCCGCAGAACCTTGCCTATTTCTCGGCACGCTATGCCGCCAGCATTGGCGCCGCCGGAACGCAGGTCGCCGTGACGGGTGCGGTCGGTCGCGCGGAGCCGGCAGGTAGCGGCTTTCTCAGCAAGAGCACCTATCTCGCCATCTCCGCCAGCACGCCGCTCAAGCGCTCGAACGCCATGAGCCTCTGGGCAAACGCGGAAGTCGCGGTCCTGCGCGTCGATGGCAATTTGCTTGGCACCCCTGCTGAACATGACAATATGACGGTCGCTAACGCATGGCTTTACGGCACGACGCGTACCGGTACCGGCCGCTTGTCCGGAGCAATTGGTGTGTCGCGTGGCCTGCGGTTCGGTGCAGCAACTGCTCTTGGTGATCCGCTGGCCTCTCGCGTAGATGCTGACGGCGTTTTCTCAAAAGGCTATTTCTGGGCCGACTGGATCCAGCCGCTCGGACGGGGCTTCAGCGCGAAAATAACGGCGAGCGGACAACTCGCTGACCGACCCCTGCTAGCTGCACAGGAGATCGGGCTTGGCGGTACAGGCTATGGCCGCGCCTACGAGTTCTCTGAACGGTTCGGCGACAACGGCTTCATGGGATCAGCAGAATTGCGCTGGAGATGGTCACAACCGGCGGGTGGGGTCGACTGGTTGGAACCCTATGCCTTCCTTGATGCCGGGCGGGTTTGGAATATAGGCGGCGGTTACGGCGGCGGCGATCTGTCGTCGGCTGGCGGCGGTGCCCGCGCAGCCTTGGGCAAGCTGCAGCTATCGGCCGAAATCGCCGTGCCCCTCGTATCGACGCGTGCTGCAACAGGTGACAAGTCTCCTCGTATAAACGTATCGGTCGGCCGAAATTTTTAGGCGGGCTTTTCCGGGGTGCCCGCAATCAGATCGACTGCGGCGCCGATTGAGGCGACATGTTCATCGGCCCCGATCAGGGCACGAACGTCTTCGCCGGGTATTTCCGATATCGCTGACCACAAGCCGGCGATCAGCCTCGCTTGTGGCGCGCGCTGGCGAAGCCGCCGAACGAGGAACCGCAATTGCGCTGGCGAACCGACCAGTTCCAGATAACAGATCAGGATCGTGTCGATTCCGCTGAGGTCCAGGCCGGAAATTGCCTCACGCGTTGCTTCGCCCTGCGTTACCAACCGGGGCTCGAGCCCGCGTTCGCGCAGTGCCTGGGCGCACATGGTTGCAACGATCTGGTCGAACGGACCAGCACCGGCAACACATGCCAGGCTGATGGCGGGCAGGCTGGCGGCGTCTCCCCCTTCCCCTTTTCGTGCAGCGGCGATGACTGGCAGATCCTCCAAGACGGCCATCGCGGACCGGCGCATTCGGTGGTGATCGGCCGGCGAGAGCGAACCCATGGCATCGTCGGCCGCCGCCAGTCGCAGGGCGCCCGTCATTACGGCATCGTAATATTCGGGCAGCGTGCAATCGCCGAGCAATGTTTCGGCCTGCGCCAGCGCCTCGTCGGGGTTGTTCGCCAGGATACGCTGATAGAGTTCCTCTACCGGCGTCAGCGCCGGTCGGTCCCCGAGCAACACGTCGAAGAATTCGAGCGCTTTCACATGGCGGCCGAGCACGACGAGGCACAGCGTCAGCGGCGTCGACAGGACCAGCCCCGCCGGACCCCAGATCCACGTCCAGAAAATTGCGGCGATGATTACAGAAATTGGAGAAAGTCCGGTGGAATGACCATAGAGGATGGGCTCGATTACATAGCCGATCAGCGATTCCACGATCACGAAGTAGACCGCGATCAGAACGGCCGTCGCCCAGCCCGGGTCGATCGCAGCACCCAGTGCGACGGGGATAACCGCCGCCAGGATCGCCCCAATATAGGGGACGAAGCGCAGCACAGTCGCCAGCACACCCCACAGGACGGGTGAGGGTATGTCGATGAACCACAGCCCCGTCCCGATTACGATACCAAACCCTGTGTTCACCGCGAGCTGTGCGATGAAATAGCGGCTAAGTCGCGCACCCGCGTCATTCAGCGCCATGGTGGTGCGGTGCAGGTCGGTCGACCCGAACAGCCGGATAAACCGGTCGCGCAGGTCATCCTTTTGCATCAGCACGAAAATCGCGACCATCAGGACGATGAAGGTCGTGCCGAGCGGCTTGACGAGCGGCTCTACGATCGCCTTCGCCACTGAAAGTGGGGTCGTCTTGGCCGGCGCGAGCTCGACCGGGACCGGGGCTCGGGGCACGGTGGTCGCGGACGTCAGCCGCGCGCCGGAATCCCCCCGCGTCGCCGGGCGCGAGAGAGGGCGCGGCTTGCGGGCTTCGCCGAACACTCGGGTCAGGGCATCCATGCGCGATGTGGCCGATCCCTGCAGGGTCACGACCTTGGCCTCTATGACACTGGCATATTGCGGCGCATGAACGCTGAGCACGGCTGCCTGCGTCCAGATGAGCGTAACGACCGCGCCGATCAGCCCGATCGCCGCCATGACGGTAAACACGACGGCGGGCACCCGGCGGATTCGCAGGCGCTGGAGCAGATTGACGACCGGGGACAGGATGAATGACAGCATCACGGCAAGCGTGATCGGCAGCAGCACCTCTCGCCCGAAGTAGAGCGCAGCGACCACCACGACGGCGCACGTCAGTCCGAACAGCCTGCCGATATTGGTCGCGAGGGTTTCCGGTCCCGACCCAGGGTCGAGGTCGCCGGTCTGGCTGTCCCGGGTCCCGGCGATTGCCTGCCCTACGGGTTCCCATGCGTCCTTCGCCTGCGCTGCCGGGGCTTTCGCCATCATTCAATCCCTTTACGCGGTTTGCGGCAGCAACATGTGTCCGCTCGCCTGCGTAACGGCCCCTGCGGGGCGGGCAAGCGCAATCGTTCTGGGCGCGCTCGTTGTGGTGAATGGGACACTTCGTGCGCCAGAATAGATATATAGTTCAGTAGTTTACGACACTTCCGAAACGATATTCCTGACGCGGGAAAATGAACTTTTCGCCTCCGCCATGAGTTTTCAATTCCGTCGCGACACCCGGCCGTGCGGGCCCGGTTCGTCATTCGGCATGCGTCAAGGAGAGAGAAAATGAACAACGGACAGAACAGCGCGATGGGTTTTGGCCAGTCCGACCGCGGGCCGCTTGACGAGGCATCGAACGCTCCGAGCGCCGGGGCTGGCGGCCTTTCGTCGATGGGCAACAGCGCGGGAAATGTGGGAAGTAGCGGCGTTATCTCGGCAGTCTTCGACAGCGATGATGAAGCCCAGCGGGCCGTCTCCGACCTTCGCGCCATCGGGATCAGCGACGCCGACCTGTCCATTATTGCACAGTCGCGCGGCACGATGACCACCCGTGAGGGAAGCGGCGAAATCACCGATGAGGAGCATAGCAATGTACTGCGGGGCATCCTCGGTGGCGGCGCGCTCGGCGCCGGCCTGGGCGTCGTCGCGCTCGCCATTCCCGGCGTCGGTCCGCTTGCCGCACTCGGTGCCATTGCCGCATCGGCCGTTCCCGAGGCCGTCGCGATCGGCGCGGTTGCGGGTGCTGCCGCGGGCAGCTTCAATGAAGCGCTTAAGGACCACGGCGTGAGCGACGAGGACTCGTCTTATTATGGTGAACGCCTGAAACAAGGCGGCGTGCTGGTGACGGTGTCGGCGAACAGCGTCGACCGCCAGCAGGCCGAACAGATACTGCAGCGCAACGGCGGTCATTCGGCATCCCGCCCCCGCGTCGCAGCCATGTGAAGCTTGAGGCCCGGGGAAACCCGGCCTCATCCTGAATACTAATACGAAAGGGGCCGCCTGTGTTGAACAGGCGGCCCTTATCGTATCAACTAGATGCGCCGCCGTGTCAGGCCGCGGCCATCAGCTCGGCCTTACGCTCGGCAAGTTGCAGCCCGAGCGCCTTCAGATCCATCTCGCTCGCGCGGCATTCGGGGAACAGTTCGGATTCCTCTTCTTCGACGTGATGATTGATATACTCGCCCAACACCGTGACCTTGGCATCGAACAGGGGCTCACCGACCTTCGACGCCCCAATCTGCGCGATCAGTTCCTTGGCGCTGGCGTGCTCGACCTCGGCTTCGTCGAGCATGTCGTCGCCTTCCTCGTCGAGCGCATCATAGGCGGCGGGATAGAAGATCTCTTCCTCGATCTGCGCATGCACGGTCAGTGCCTTGCAGATCTTGTCGGCGAGTTCCTGCTTCCTCGTATCGTCGTCGGTCTTGTCGAATTCGGCAAACCAGCCCTTCACTTCGCGGTGGTCGTCCTTCAGCAATTTGATCGCATCCGCCGGCTTGGCGGCTGCCGTGCTCGCCTTCCGGCTTGCACGCGCACCGGTCTTTGGCTTTGCTTTGCTCGTTTTCGTCTTTGTATCTGCCATGATCGACTCCTTCTGTACGCTCAGCGAACAGTCAGTCGGGCTATGGGTTCCGGCATGCAGAGGGGTTTCCTTCTCCAAGTAGAAGCGGGCGCCCGGCAAAGCCATCCGCCAAAGGTCCCATTAAGTCACACCAGTTTAGCTGATTTCCCGAGCCCGTTGGTGGGGCTCTAGTGCCCCTCGATAGCTGGATGAGCACGGTAGCTTCCGCACCAGTTCCGGGCATTGAGGCTGGACGCCAACAGGGTCGAAAGCGGATATTGCATTCGGACAAGGCGATCCCTCTCAGTCTGACAGGCTTTGCAAAACTATCGCCATATCAAGTAGGATTGAGCCTTGTCCGGGGGCGGACAAGTTTGGGCCATAGGGCTCAGGCCGGCAAACTGCGGGGGCGGCTTCTTATGGCCATGCAAGAGGGCAAAGGGCTCGAACGATACAACGGCCTGTATCTGTGGATGATCATCCCGATGGCGGTCATGCAGATAGGGATATTTCGCGACTATTGGGGTGATCTAACCGAGAACGCTTGGGCAGTTCATACGCATTATTGGACGGCCACCCTGTGGTATCTCTTTTTGATCCTCCAGCCCTACTACGCCCAACACGGGCAATTTGAGCGACACCGCACGAACGGCATCATAGGATTCTTTCTTGCAGGCGGGGTCGCGTTCACGGCGCTGGGCGCGCTGCACCGAGACATCGCGAACGCGGAGCTCTCGGCACGAATGCGCGATGCTTTCGGGCCTTTTGAACCGTGGTTTTTTTATGGAGTCGCTGCGGTCGAGTTGGTGATGATGTCCGCTTTCATTTTTGCGGTCATTCAGTCGATCCGTCATCGACGATCCCTGGCCGATCACGCTTGGTGGCTGATCTCAACAGTTTTTATCATTATGATGCCCTCTTTGGGTCGCGGCATGCAGGCTCTTTGGGGAATCCTTTTCGGAAAAGACGATGCGCTTCAGGTGATGCTTCCGCTTTATCTCACCACGGCGTTCATAATTGCACTGCTTCTGTGGGCGGCACATAAATACGGCCGCATCAATCACCCAGCTACTTGGGTGGCGCTTGGGGCAAATCTCTTCAACCTACTCGTTGAACCGGTCGGAAAATGGTTATGGTTCCAAAGCGTTCTCAGGACGCTAATCAAAGGCTAGGTGAAGCGGGTTATTGAGTGCAATTTGTCGGTAACGGCACAGTTCCCTCCAGCGCGATAGGCGGCTTTCGCTTTAGGTTTTGTCATTGCGGCACTGAGGGAGCCGAAACGTAATCAGACCTCCGTTACTAGGTCGAGCGCGGTTCGCCGACTTCGTAGAGGCGCAAGTTATGTGCAGGCGCCCCTCCCCGGATGGTCCTTCTAGTCCTGCCCCCAGTCGCCCTTGCCATGGCCGTTTGCCAGCGATGCGCCTGCGCTGCGGCCGCCGTTGCTGCCTTCCCACCAATAGGGCTGGCGCTTGAATGTGCCGGTCGCGACCTCGTTCAGCGTCGCCGCATCGTAGAGGTGCCCGCCGAGCATCACCTGATGCACCTTTTCGGTGTTGCGGATGTCGGTCGTCGGATCTGCATCAAGCACGACAAGGTCCGCGAGCTTGCCGGGTTCGAGCGAGCCGATATCCTTCGCGTAACCCAACGACGTCGCCGGCATGATCGTGCCCGCACGCAGTGCCTCTATGGGTGACCAGCCGCCGCGGACGAAGCTCCACATTTCCCAATGCGCGCCCAGCCCCGGCTGCTGGCCATGCGCGCCGATCGAAACCTGCACGCCCTTGTCCGCCAGCTTCTTGGCCTCGCGCGCGCTCGCAGCATCGACATAGTCCTCCTCGGGCGCCAGCACGCGCCGGGCGTTTTGCGCAGACAGCGCGGCGGGCGGCGCGTGCCGCATCAGCAGTGGCTGGCGCCACACGTCGGTATGCGCCCGCCAATAGGGATCGCCCGCCGGGCCGCCATAGGTCACCACGAGGGTCGGCGTGTAGTTCGTCTTGGTCTGGGTCCAGAACTGCACAAGATCGCCGTAGAAATGCTCGAGCGGGACATTGTGCTCGACGGTCGAATTGCCATCCTGCACCAGCGTCACGTCCATCGTGTAGAGCGAGCCGCCCTCGGGAACGACTTCCATGTTCTCGGCCTGCGCGGCGGCAACGACCATCTGGCGCTGTTCGCGGCGCGGCTGGTTGTAGTTCTTGACGCTGTGCGCGCCCTGCGCCTTCAGGCGGCGGACGGCGGCCAGCGCATCGTCATAGCTGTTGATCTCCGCATAGACGTCGGCTGCCTTCGCCCCATAGATGATCTCACCGGTCGAAAAGGTACGCGGCTGCAACCGCATGCCGGCACGCTGCATCTCGGCCGCCGGGAAGATTTCGGCCGAACGCGACGATGGATCGTGGATCGTCGTCGTACCGAAGGCTAGGTTGACCATCGCGTTCCAGTTCTGCTCGGGGATGAGCTCATCCTCGCCCTGGCTGCCATGCGCATGGGCGTCGACGAGACCGGGGATGATCGTCTTGCCGGTCACGTCGACGGTGACCGCCCCGGCCGGTATCGTGACCGAGGCGCGCGGTCCCACCGCAACGATGCGTTCCCCGCGGATCAGGATCGTCGCATCGTCGATGATCCCGCCATCGGCGCGGCTCATCGTCACCACGCGCGCGCTGGTGAGCGCGACCGTGCCTGTCGGCTTGGCGGCGGCAACATCCATCGACAACGACACGCCGGTGCGCGGCGCCACGAACTTCGGCGCCCCTTCAGCGGCAGGCGCACTGGCGAACAGCGCGGCGGTGTCGGCCGAATAGAGCGTCGGCCCCATGCTCCAGTGCACGCGCTTCCCATTGTCGGACCAGTTGATGAAATCCGCCCCTTCGGCGCTGACCTGCACAACCGGCAGCGGGCCACCCTTCTTGTCGACCTCGACGGCCTGCTTGCCGGGCATCATCGGCATAAGGAACGCTTCGTAATTCTGCCTGAACGCGGCATAGTCGCCGCCGGGCGCAACCTGGAAATCATTCACGAGTTCGCCCGTGGCGTGAACGCGCTCCGCTTCGCCATTCAGGTCGGTGCTGACTAGCTGGCGCTTGCCCTTTTCGCTCTTCACCAGAAAAACGCGATCGTTCTCCGCACCGAACTGTGGCCCAGCCGCGTCCTTGGCAACGCGCACCGGCGCTCCGCCGGTTGCTGCGACGCGATAGACGCCGCTGCCCGGATTGCCGCGCGCTGCCGTCAGCCCACCGCCCTCGGTCTGTTCGAACACGATCGTCCTCGCGTCGGGCGAAAAGCGCGGGCGGCTGTAATGGCCCGCGACCGTCGTGACGGCGCGCGCGACGCCGCCGCCGACGCCCACGGTCTTGACTGCCCCCAGCCCCGCATCGGTCCAGCCGACGAATACGATCTGCCGCCCGTCGCGCGACCAGCTCGGCCACAGCTCCATCTCGGTGCCACGCGTCAGGCGGCGGGCCTCGCCACCTGCCATCGGCTTGATCCACAACCGTCCCAGCGTTTCGAACACGACCTGGCGTCCATCGGGCGACACGCTGGCCCAGCGAGGCATCCTCGTCTGGATGCGGTCAGGCGAGACCTCGACCGCAGGGTGCGTCGCGTCGATAACGACGCGCGTGTCGCTCACGCGGAAGGGGATGACGGTCGATTCCCCGCCAGCGGCATTAATGCGGCGGAGCTTGCCGCCCGCCCAGAACAGGATCGCGCGGTCGTCGGCGGTCCAAGCCATGTTGGGATAAACGCCCGTGACAGCCCAGGTGTCCTGTACGTCGCGGTCGAGCGCGTCATAGACGACGCGTTCAACCCCGGTCGCGAAATCCTTGACCCAAAGCTTCGTCTGGCTGCCCTCGCGTCGGACGAAGGCGATGCGCTTGCCGTCGCGGCTCGGCGTCGGGCGAACGGAGCCGCCCGCGCCGCTCACCGCCGTCTCGACGTCGCCGCTGGCAATGTCGTAGCGCTCGATATCGAACAGGTCGGTGCGCGAGTTCTGCGCATATTCGAAGATCGGCCCGGGCGTGACATTGCGCGTATAGAAGATGCTCTTGCCGTCGGCCGCATAGATCGGCTCGCCCAGTTCCTTCTGCAGCTGTTCGCTCGCGCGCTTGACCAGCTGTACGCCACCGCCGCCCGAGACATGATACATCCACACCTCGCCCGTCCCCAGGCTGCGCCCGGTCGTGAAATGCTTCTTGGCGACGATGAAGCGCCCGTCGGGGCTCCATGTCGGCTGGTTCATCAGGCGGAAGTCTTCCTTAGTCACCTGCCTCTTGTCGCTGCCGTCGACGTTCATCACCCAGATATTGTCGCCGCCGCCCCGATCTGACGTGAATGCGATCCGCCGTCCGTCGGGCGAGAAGCGCGGCTGGTGTTCATAGGCCAGCCCCTCGGCGATCCGCGTCGGCGTGCCGCCCGCGACCGGCATGGTGTAAATGTCGCCGAGCAGGTCGAACGCGATCAGTCGTCCGTCGGGCGACGCGTCGAGGTTCATCCAGCTGCCTTCGTCGGTGTCGATGCGGATCTCGCGCGTCTTCATACCGCGCGGAGCGGTTACGTCCCATTTTGCCGGTTTGGCCGCAGGCGCAGTCGGCGCCTTTGCGACAGGTGCCGCCGCCGACGCGGGCGGGAGGGGGCTCGCAGGTTTGTCGGGGTTCGTCGCCTGATCTTCGGGCGCCTGTGTTTTCTGCAAAGGCTCAGGATTGGCCGGGGGCGCGACCTGTGCGCGCAGTGGGCCGCTCAGCGCAGCGGCGGACAGGACGAGAGCAAGGGCGGTCGCAGAGGTCGGATGGTACATTCAGGCGGTCTCCTATTATGGATACCGGTGTAGCCTGTGCAGGCGCGCCGTCACGCCCGAAATTTCAAAGCGATGAAAACGTCATTTCAATGACGTAATGCGGTCGTCCCGGCCAGCACGTCCGCAATCACGCGCAGCACCTGCGGCCGCAGTTGCACGCCGACATGGCCGCTCTCGACCTCGATGGCGCGGCAGCCCGGTTCGTCGGGGGCGTGGCAGATCATGCCGTTGACAAAGCCGTCGGTGCGACTCCAGATGGCAGTCGCTGCCATCGACAGGGGCGCGGCTATCTCAAGCCTTTGCGCAACCACCGCCGCGCTGTCGATCTTCTCGCCAGTCAGCAGTTCGAACATGCGCCACACGTTGGTCGCACGAGGATCGCCCGCATAGGGCGACGCCACAGTAATGACTTCACGCACGAGCTCAGGGTGGCGATGGGCCACGAGCCGCGCCATGATGCCGCCGAGGCTTACGCCGATCAGCGTTACCGGCTCGCCCGCCTCCTCGACAAAAGCCGCCACCGCTTCGAACAGCCGGGCACCGTCGGCGCCGATCGTCCGGCTGGCTAGGTTGCGCCCCAGCCCCCAGCCCCGCGCGTCATATCCGATCCGCAGAAGGTAACGGCGCATGACGAAGGTCGAGCGTTCGGTGTTGCACATGCCGGGCAGGATCATCACCGGCCGCCCGTCGCCGCGTGGCGCAGCGTTCAGGCTGGCCCGCGCCGGCACGAGCGACGCAGCGCCCCATAAAGCACGCGGGAAATCGGACGCCCAAAGGGCTTTGCTGGGAGGGGCATGGACTGAAACGGACATCCGACAGGTTATGCAGGTGATCGGATGAAGATGCTATTGCTGATTGTGACGGAATTCTTACGCGTGTCATTCGCGCGCGCATGCGTCGGCGATTTCGACGAGGGCTACCTCCATCTGGATGGCAACGGGCAGTGCTGAATGCGCCCGTCATTCCAGCTTTCTGGCTTCAGATATGAATCGCCTTGCCGCGCACGCCCATCGCCGCTTCCTTCAGCGCCTCGCTGTGGGTCGGGTGGGCGTGGCAAGTATAAGCGATGTCCTCCGAAGTCGCGCCGAACTCCATCGCCAGCGCGGCCTCCGCGATCATCGTGCCGGCGAGCGAACTGATGATGTGGACGCCGAGGACGCGGTCTGTCTTGGCGTCGGCGATGACCTTTACGAAGCCGTCGGTGTCGCGGTTCGTCTTGGCGCGGCTGTTGCCGGCGAAGGGGAATTTGCCGACCTTGATCTCGCCGCGCTCTTTTGCGGCTTCCTCGGTCAGGCCGACACCCGCGATTTCGGGGTGGGTATAGGCGACGCTCGGGATGACGTCGTGGTTAACGATGCCGGTCATCCCCGCGATGTTCTCGGCGACCGCGATCCCTTCGTCCTCGGCCTTGTGCGCCAGCATGGGCCCGGGCACCACATCGCCGATCGCCCAGATGCCGGCCACCG
Organism: Sphingomonadales bacterium; assembly: GCA_031371635.1. Lineage (GTDB taxonomy): Bacteria > Pseudomonadota > Alphaproteobacteria > Sphingomonadales > Sphingomonadaceae > Sphingomonas_O. The sequence continues at coordinate 12,827 of JANMJZ010000339.1, forward strand.
CCGTGCGGAAGTCGTGCGCAATGTCGATCTGGCCCTTGGCATTGACCGCTAGGCCCGCCTTGTCGAGCGCCAGGCCGTCGGTATTAGGGCGGCGACCGATGCTCACGAGCACGGCGTCGGCGGACAGGATCTCGCTGGCGCCGCCCGCTGCGGGTTCGACGCTGACGCTGGCGGTGCCGCCAGTGACGGTGACGCCCGTGACCTTGGTCCCGGTCCTGAATTCAAAGCCCTGTTTCTTGAAGATCTTGGCGCTTTCCTTGCGGACTTCGCCGTCGAAGCCGGGCATGATCTGGTCGAGATATTCGACGATCGTGACACGCGCGCCCAGCCGCCGCCACACGCTGCCGAGTTCGAGCCCGATGATGCCGCCGCCGATGACGACAAGGTGTTCCGGCACCTTGGGCAGGCTAAGCGCGCCGGTGCTGTCGACCACGACGCCCTCGACAAGGTCGACGCCGGGGAGCGGTGTCACGCTGGAGCCGGTCGCGACGACGATGTTCTTCGCGCGGACGCTGTGGCCTCCGATGTCAACCGTGTCGGCGCTGGTAAAAGCGGCGCTGGTAAAAGCGGCGCGGCCCTTTAGCCACTCGACCTTGTTCTTCTTGAACAGGAAAGCGATGCCGCCGGTCAGTTCCTTGACCGCGAGCGCCTTTTCGGCGTGCATCTGGTCGAGGTTGAGCTTGGTGCCGCTGATGTCGATGCCGAACTTGGCAAGCGCGCCGCTGTGCGCTTCCTCGTAGAGTTCGGATGCGTGAAGCAGTGCCTTCGACGGGATGCACCCGACGTTGAGGCAGGTACCGCCGAGCGTCTCGCGGCTCTCGACGCACGCGGTTTTCAGCCCAAGCTGCGCGGCGCGGATCGCGGCAACATAGCCGCCGGGGCCGCTGCCGATGACGAGGATGTCGTAATCGTAATCTGCCACGTGGGGCTACTCCTTACAGGTCGATCAGCAACCGCGTCGGATCTTCGATCGCTTCCTTGACGGTCTTCAGGAAGGTCACTGCCTCGCGGCCGTCGATGAGGCGATGGTCGTAGCTGAGCGCCAGGTACATCATGGGGCGTATCACGATCTGCCCTTCGCGGACGACAGGCCGGTCCTCGATGCGGTGGAGACCCAGCACCGCCGACTGCGGCGGATTGATGATCGGCGTCGACATCAGCCCACCGAACACGCCGCCATTTGAAATCGTGAAGGTCCCGCCCTTCATGTCGTCCATCGTCAGCGTACCGGCCTTGGCCTTGGCGCCAAGGTCACCGATGGCTTTCTCGATACCCGCGAACGACATCTTCTCGGCGTTGCGGACGACGGGCACGACCAGACCGTTGGGCGCCGAAACGGCGACGGATACGTCGAGATAGTCGAAATAGACGATCTCGTCGCCGTCGATCTGCGCGTTGACGGCGGGGATGTCCTTGGCGGCCAATACGACCGCCTTGGTGAAGAAGCTCATCAGCCCAAGACGGACGCCATGCTTCTTTTCGAAGCTGTCCTTGTAGCGCGCACGCACGGCCATGACTTCGCCCATGTCGACGTCGTTGAACGTCGTAAGCATTGCCGCAGTGTTCTGCGCGTCCTTCAGCCGCTTGGCGACGGTCTGGCGCAGGCGCGTCATACGCACGCGCTCTTCGCGGCGGTCACCGGGGGCGGCAGCAGCTTGAGCAGGTGCGGCGACGGGGGGCGCTGCAGCCGGGGCGGCAACCGCTGCGGGCGCAGGCGCAGCAAGCACGTCTTCCTTGGTCAGGCGACCGTCCTTGCCCGTACCCTTAATGGCGGAGGGATCGACACCTTTTTCCAGCACGAGACGCCGAACCGAGGGCGACAGCGTCGGTGCAACACCCTCCACCGGAGCCGCCGACACGGGCGCAGCCACGGTCGTGGCCGGCGCGGCTGAAGCCGGCGCCGAGGCGCCCGAACCCGCCTCGATCGACGCGATAACGGCGCCGACGTTGACCGTGTCGCCAACCTTGACGAGTTGTTCGCCCATCACGCCCGCAACCGGCGCGGGCACTTCGACGGAGACCTTGTCGGTCTCTAGCGAGGCAATGGGTTCGTCGGCCTTCACTGCTTCACCCGGCTTCTTCAGCCATTCGCCGAGCGTTGCTTCGGTAATCGATTCGCCCAGCACGGGCACTTTGACTTCGGTGCTCATTTCAGCTCCTCAACCGGGATTGCCGGTGATGGGTTTTGCGGTGGTCTTCGAGCCGCGCTGGCGACGGATTTCCTCGCGGACGCTGTGGCCGAGCGCATCGGCCACAAGCGCCGCCTGTTCGGCCTGGTGACGCTTCATCAGGCCGGTTGCCGGCGATGCCGCGGCCTTCCGCCCGGCATAGCGGGCGCGCAACGGCTTTACCTTGGCGCGCGTCAGGCATTCCTCGATGAAAGGCTCCACGAAGAACCAGTATCCGTTGTTCTTCGGCTCTTCCTGCGCCCAGACCACCTCCTCGAGGTTCGTCATGCGGTCGAGCCGCGTGACGAGCGGGTCGCCGGGGAAGGGATAAAGCTGCTCGATACGGACGATCGCCGTGTCGGTCTGCCCGGCGGCATCACGGGCATCCATCAGGTCATACGCGACCTTGCCGCTGCACAGGACAAGGCGCTTGACGTCCTTGTCCGCAGGCGCGCTCGGATCCGACAGGATGCGCATGAAGTGCGAGGCGCCCTGGAAATCAGCTGCCTTCGACACGGCGCGCTTGTGGCGCAGCAGGGACTTAGGCGTCATGATGATGAGCGGCTTGCGGAAACTGCGGTGCATCTGGCGGCGCAGCGCGTGGAAGTAATTCGCCGGCGTCGTGATGTTCGCCACCTGCATGTTGTCCTCGGCGCACAGCTGCAGATAACGTTCCGGCCGCGCCGAAGAGTGCTCCGGCCCCTGCCCTTCATAGCCATGCGGCAGCAGCATCACGAGACCATTGGCACGCAGCCATTTGGCCTCGCCGCTCGCGATGAACTGGTCGATCATCACCTGTGCGCCATTGGCGAAGTCGCCGAACTGCGCCTCCCACAGCACAAGTGTCTTCGGGTCGGCGCCGGCATAGCCATACTCGAACCCCAGCACGCCATATTCGCTCAGCGTCGAATCGAGCACTTCGAACCGGCCGTGCGGGACATTCCACAGCGGCACATATTTATGCTCGTCGGTCTGGTCGACCCACACCGCGTGACGCTGGCTGAATGTGCCGCGCCCCGAGTCCTGGCCCGACAGGCGTACGCCATAGCCTTCCGACAGAAGCGACCCGAAGGCGAGCGCTTCGCCTGTCGCCCAGTCGAAATTCTCGCCGGTCGAAAACATCGCGCGTTTCGAGTCGAGAACGCGGTTGAGCGTCGGGTGGATGGTCAGGTCGTCCGGTACTGTCGTCAGCGTACGGGCGAGGCCGTCGAACAGCTTCTTCTCGATGCCGGTCTCGACGTTCCGCCGTGCGCTTTCGCTGTCCGTCGGCTTGTGCAGCCCCGCCCAGCGCCCGCCGAACCAGTCCGCCTGATTGGCTTTGTAGGTGGCGGCGCTGGCGAACTGATCCTCCAGCATCGCAGTGAAGCGCGTGACATGGTCCGCCGCCCAGTCCTTGTCGATCACCCCTTCGGCGACGAGCCGTGCCGCATAGACGTCGCTGACGCCCGGGTGCCCCTTGATCGTCTTGTACATCAACGGCTGGGTAAAGCCCGGCTCGTCACCTTCGTTGTGGCCAAAGCGGCGATAGC
>JANMJZ010000005.1:0-1700 GCA_031371635.1 Sphingomonadales bacterium
GCCGGACGGTACTTTTTCGTTCCCGCTGGTTGGCCAGGTCAACGCGTTAAACAAGCTGCCGTCAGACGTCGAGCAGGAACTCGTGAAGGGGCTGCGATCCCAGTATCGTGATACCGTGCCGCAAGTGACCGTCTCGGTGAAGAGCGCGGTCGGCATGCAATTCTCGATCATCGGAAAGGTCCGCACGCCAGGCGCCTTCACGACGAGCCGCTACGTCAACGTGCTCGAGGCTGTGGCGCTGGCCGGCGGCCCGGCGGAATTTGCCGACATGGGCAACGTCCGCATTCTCCGCAAAACGAACAACGGTCTGTCCGTAATAAAGGTTCGTCTTTCGGACACGCTCAAAGGTGCGCCGAGCGACCGCGATCTGCAGGGCCTGCCGCAAATGGAGAGCGGCGATACGGTAATCGTTCCATGAGTGGTGCCAAGACGGGGCTGGGGGCCCTCGCCGTCGCGCTGGCAGCCATGCCGTCGATTGCGACGGCGGAAGGCGTCGAGCGATTCAGCGCCGATGTCTCGGCAACTGCGGCGTATTCGAACAATCCGTTTTCGCTGGTCGATATCGATACGGGAAGCCCGCTGCTGACCGTCGACTTTTCGCCGCGCTATTCGATCCTGAGCGAACGCAGCACGGTCACGGTATCTGCCAACGCCAATCTTCAGCAGTATCTGCGCCGCTACGGTCGTAACGATAGCTACACCGGGGCCGTCGATTACGAACTGCGTCCGAGCCAGCAGGTCTCGGCGCATACCCGGCTTGAGGTATCGAGCGCCGTGCTCGGTGCCTTCAACAGCTATCAGCCAACGTTCGGAAACGGCTTGGGTAGCAACGGTGGCTTGTCGGGCGGCGGGACATCGACGTCGCCGGTTCCGACGCTGCCATCGATCGTTCCCGTGACCGACATCGGGCTGTTCGGGCTGCGCAGCCGGCGCAATCTGGCGCGGTTGAGCGGTGATCTGAGCGTCGGCCTCTCGTCCAGGGATTCGCTGACCTTCAGTGCCTATGCCGAGGCTGCCCGGTACAAAGCCAATACCCCTCTCGGCAACTACGACGCTTTCAGCGGGTCGGTGGGATATTCGCGACAGGTAACCGATCGCGTCCGCTTGGGGGTTCGCGCGTCGGCGTCATCGTTCAATTACAAGGTCGACAACAGCAAGTCGCGGGTGTTCCCGATCGAAGTGACGGTGTCCGGTCGCCTCAGCGAACAGTGGACCATCGACGGGGCGGCGGGCGCCACGTTCATTGACAATAATTCGGTAGGGTCGACGAGCAAGACCTCGCTTTCCGGCAACCTCAGCCTTTGCCGTCGCGGCCAGCTGACGACGTTGTGCATTCTGGGTGCGCGGCAGGCGTCGCCGACGGGCTTTATCGGCACTCAATATGTGACGAGTGCGGGACTGAACTGGTCGACACGCCTTAACGAACGGTCGAACCTGACGTTCAGCGCCGACTATAGCAAGGTCGGGGTCGGATCGGTCCCGCTCGCCGCGGCCCGAGCATTTCAGAGCGAATTCGCGCAGGCCGTGGTGAGCTACGACCGGCGCATCAGCCAACGGCTGCGCCTGGTAGCGTCTGCCAATTATCGTCAGCTGCTCAGCGACAGCACTGGCCGTCCGAAGGACTTTGGCGGTCAGATCGGCATATCCTATCGCATTGGAGACCCCCGTTGAACGATGTGGTGCGTGGCAGCGCGGCCGGC
>JANMJZ010000031.1:0-12682 GCA_031371635.1 Sphingomonadales bacterium
GTTCGAACTGAGCGCACTGCGGGGTGACGCCACCGCGAACAAGGGGATGGCGCTCTTCCCGCGCCGGATCGGCGGGCGCTACGCCATGCTCGGGCGTCAGGATCACGAGAACATCTGGTATCTGACATCGGATGATCTCTATGCATGGGACGGAGGTGTCGAGATCGTGCCCCCCTGCTGGTCATGGGAATTCGTGCAGATGGGGAACGGCGGCTCGCCGATCGAGATCGACGAGGGCTGGCTGGTCATCACGCACGGCGTGGGCGCGGTCCGCACCTATTGCATCGGGGCTTGTCTGCTCGACCGTGATGATCCCACCAAAGTGCTCGGCCGCGTGGTTCAGCCGATCATTCGCCCCAGTGCCGAGCAACGCTACGGCTATGTGCCGAATGTGGCCTATACGTGCGGCGCCATGGTGCACGGGCGGACCCTCGTGCTGCCCTACGCTCTTGCCGACAGCTTCACGACCTTTGCCACAGTAAAGCTCGACACCCTGCTGGCCGCGATGTCCTGAGTAGTTTCCGATGCTGCGGGACGGGGTCCGCCGCCCCTATTGTCGCGAACCGGGTTCGCCGGCGAGGTGCCTGGAATGACGCAAGCCGATACACCCCCACGCCACGCGATCATCCTGTGCCACCCCGACGCGCAGAGCTTCAATGCAGCGGTCGCCGAGCGCTACTGCGACACCGTGCGTGAGATCGGGCATGTGGCGGTCCTGCGCGATCTGTACCGGCTAGGCTTCGATCCTGTGCTTCGGACCGACGAGCGACCAAAGACCAAAGATATTGTCCATGCTGCTGACGTTGCCGCAGAGATCGAGGCGATCCGCCATGCCGATGTATTCGTGCTCGTCTACCCGATCTGGTTCGGAACGCCGCCGGCAATGCTCAAGGGATATATCGAGCGCGTCTTCGGTGCGGGTTTCGACCATCGGGCGATAAGCGCGCAGAGGCGACACGACTTCCTGTCCGATAAACATCTTCTGAGCTTGTCGTCGTCGGGAAATTCGATCCAATGGCTCGAAGCCCAGGGCGAGTGGCTATCGCTTCGCAACGTCTTCGATACCTACCTGTCCAACGCCTTCTCCATGGCATCGAACAAACACGTTCATTTCTCCAACATCGTCGATCGCCTCGCCCAGCGCTGGATCGACGAGGAGCTGTTACGCGTCACCGAGACTGCCCGCGAAACCTGCGCGATGTTTGTCAACCAAACGCTTACAAGCGCACACGGTTAAGCCTGAGCGCATTTGCGACCACGGTCAGTGACGATAGCGCCATCGCGGCACCTGCAAACATTGGCGACATCAGCAGACCCGTCACGGGATAGAGGACGCCTGCCGCGACGGGCACGCCGATTCCGTTGAAGACGAACGAGAAGAAGAGGTTCTGGCGGATGTTCGACATCGTCGCCTGCGCCAGTTTGCGGGCGCGGACGACTGCGGCAAGATCTCCCTTTGTCAGCGTGATGCCGGCGCTTTCGATGGCGACATCGGTGCCGGTGCCCATCGCCAAACCCACGTCAGCAGCAGCGAGCGCGGGCGCGTCGTTGATGCCGTCGCCTGCCATCGCGACCTTCGCGCCCTTGGCTTTCAGTTCACCGACGATGCGCGCCTTGTCTTCGGGCTTCAGTTCGGCGTGGACGCCGTCGAGCCCGCCGACGGCATCGGCGACGATCTGCGCCGTCGTGGGATTGTCGCCGGTGAGCATGATGACGCGCAGCCCCTCTTTGCGGAGCGCAGTGATGGAGTCCCTGGCATTAGCCCGGATCGGGTCGGCGACCGCGATGAACCCGGCAAGCGCGCCATCGACAGCGACGAGCATGATGCCCGCACCTTCGCGACGCTTGGCCTCTGATGCGTCGAAGAGTGGCTGTGCATCGACACCAATACGCTCCATTTGCGCGGCGTTGCCGACCACGACAGCGTGCCCGTCGACTTTGGCACTGATGCCAGCGCCAACCTGAACCTCGAAGCCGTCGGGTTCGGAGAGCGATAGATTGCGCTCCTTGGATGCCGTCACAATCGCATGCGCAAGCGGATGCTCAGAGCGGGCCTCGACTGAAGCGACAAACCTGAGCAGATCGTCTTGGGCAAGTTCACCGACCGTCTGGATTCCAGCGAGCTTCGGCTTGCCTTCGGTAAGCGTGCCGGTCTTGTCGATCAGGAGGGTGTCGACCTGTTCAAAGCCTTGGAGTGCCTCGGCACTTTTGACGAGTACGCCCGCCTGTGCGCCGCGCCCCGTTCCGACCATAATCGACATTGGCGTCGCAAGCCCGAGCGCGCACGGACAGGCGATAATGAGCACCGCAATGGCATTCAGCAGCGCATGGCCGATGCGCGGTTCGGGGCCAGCGAGGCTCCAGACGATGAACGTGAGAACCGCAATCGCGATCACAAGTGGCACGAACCAGCCAGAGATACGGTCAGCGACCGCCTGGATCGGCGCACGGCTGCGCTGCGCCTCGGCCACCATCTTGACGATGCGCGCGAGCATTGTGTCGCTGCCGACCGCCTGCGCTTCCATGACCAGGCTGCCGGTGCCGTTGACGGTCCCACCTGTAATTGCGCTGGCGGGTTCTTTCCTCACTGGAAGCGGCTCGCCAGTGAGCATCGACTCATCGACGGTCGATTTGCCGTCGATCACCACACCGTCCACAGGCACGGCTTCACCGGGCCGAACGCGGAGGTGGTCGCCAGATCTGACGTCGGCGAGCAATATGTCGGCTTCTGACCCGTCGGGCCCCACGCGACGTGCTGTCTTCGGAGCGAGGTCGAGCAGCGCCCGGATGGCTTTACCCGTTGCTGCCCGCGCGCGCAGTTCGAGCACCTGACCGAGCAAAACGAGCGCGACCACGACGCCAGCCGCTTCGTAATATACCGGCACCATGCCGTGCATCTTGAATGTATCGGGAAATATACCCGGCACTAGCGTGGCCACGAGACTGTAGAGGGATGCGGCACCGACCCCCATCGAGATCAGCGTGAACATATTCAGATGTCGCGATTTCACCGAATTCCAACCGCGAACGAAGAACGGCGCACCTGCCCACAGAACGATCGGCGCAGCGAGCGCAAGCTGTATCCACGGCGAAATCGTCGGACTGACCAGATGCAGTCCAACCAACTCGGAGCCCATGGTCAGGACCAGCAGCGGTACGGCAAACAGAGCCGACACCCAGAAGCGGCGCATGAAGTCGGTCAGCTCAGGATTGGTTGCGTCTTCGGTCGATGGGGCGACCAGTTCCAGCGCCATGCCGCAGATCGGACAAGCGCCCGGTCGGTCCCGGCGGATCTGCGGGTGCATCGGGCAGGTCCAGTCAGCCCCAGCCATCAGGCGGCGTCGAGCGTCGCCAAGGCCTCGCGGATAACCGTCGCCGATCTCCGGACGCCCGTGATTTCATCTTCGGACAGTTCGGGAACGAGAACGCGTTCGACCCCGCCAGCACCGAGGATACACGGCAAGCTGAGAAATATCTGGTCGATCCCGAGTTCGCCTTGCAGCAGTGTCGAGACGGGTAGGATTATGCGTTCATCGCGAATGATGGCCTCGCATATCCGCACAACGGCGGTCGCAATGCCGAACGATGTATACCCCTTGCCCTCGACGATCGTGTATCCCGCCTCGCGGACCTCTTTGGCGATTTCATCGCAATTGAAAACCATGTCGGTGCCCGTGAACTTTTCCAGCTGCAGGCCGCCGATGCGCACGGTCGAGAAAGCCGCCAATTCGCTGTCGCCGTGTTCGCCGAGCACCAGCCCCTCGATCGCCCCAGGCGCCACGCCGGATTTGGCGGACAACGCCTGCCGCAGCCGGCTGGAATCGAGCAATGTGCCCGTTCCGATAACCTGTTTGGCGCCAAGCCCAGAACGCCGGAGCGCAATGTGTGCCATGATGTCCACGGGGTTCGCCGCCACGAGTATCACCCCCGCAAAGCCCGCTGCAACCAGCTCTTCGACGCATGATCCCACGATGGCGGTGCTTCGCGCCAATACCGAGAGGCGGCTTTCCGAGCCCTGTGTTGCAGCGCCTGCGGTAATCACGGCAATGCCTGCCGTGGCGGCATCAGCATAGGTTCCGGCCCAGATCCGCGCGGGTCTGGCGAGCGCGTTGGCGTCGGCGATGTCGGCTGCCTCGGCTTTGGCTAGTGCATGATTGCTGTCGATCAGTACGATTTCGCGCACCAGCGCACGCAGCATCAGCGCATAGGCGGCGGTCGACCCGACATGACCCGCACCGACGATCGCGATCCGCGCCGGGTTTTCCGCTCTATTCAATGATTCTACTCCACCGGAAACCTTGTCGCATTATCGATTGCGATGGCCCTTCTGCAGGACCGGAAACTACTCAGCCAAGACCGGCGCGACAGCCGCAAGTGCGAGGCGGGCAAGCGCCGGGATCGACTTGGCTCCCGTCTTCTTCATAATCGACGCACGATGATTTTCGACCGTCCGCTGGCTGATATGGAGGTCGGCGGCAATGTTCTTGCTCGGGTGTCCAGCGAGGACCATGTCCATGACCTCGTGCTGCCGCTTCGTAAGGCCGTCGATATGGCCTGCCGCGTCGGTCTGCCACTCAAGCAGTTTCGTTGCGTCGCGCGACAGATCGAGAGCGCGATCGATGCTGGCGAACAGCGCGGCGCGCCTGACGGGCTTTTCGAGGAAATCGATCGCGCCAACCTTCATCGCTTCGACCGCCATCGGGACCGCGCTGCTGCCCGTGATCATGATCGCGGGCAGATGATGCCCGGCTTTCTTGAGCCGCCGCAGCAGCTCGATTCCGTCGATTCCCGGCAGATAGGCGTCGATGAGTAGGCAGGCCTCGCCGCCCGGGCGATAGGCCGCGATGAAGGATTCGCAGTCACTAAAATCCTCGACATGTCGACCTTCGGACTCGAGAAGTTCGCGCAGGGCGCTGCGCACGACGCCGTCATCATCGACGATGTAGACGGTCGGGTCGCCTTCCGCCGCAGCGGAGCTCGGTGCGACCATAACTTCGGGGGCCGGGCTCAGAAGCCGTTCGACGACGTCGATCAACGAGTCGAGCGTCACGGGTTTGTTGAGCTGCACGCAGTTTTGCGCGACGACATCGCGCAGCGTTGCCGTCGAAATATCACCGGTCAGGATTATGACGGGAAAGGGCTGCCCCAGTTTTTCACGCACTTTTTCGGCAAGCTGAAGGCCATTCATATCGCCTGGAAGATTGAAGTCCGCGAGCATGAGATCCGGTCGGGCTGTTCCCGCCCCAATGGCCGCCAAAGCAACGCCGCCGTCTGCTGCGACAACGGTCTGGTGCCCCTGACCTGTCAGTAGCTGATCGAGCAGGTCGCGAACTTCGGGGTCGTCTTCGACGATCAGCACGGTGCCGATCGTCGGTGCAGTTGCTGTAGCCGCTAAAGGCTGCTCCAACGGTGCCCCAAATTTTTTTGCAATTGTTGCAGGCTCGAGCGCGACTTCGATCGAGAAGACTGACCCCTTGCCGACGATCGAGCGGACGCGGACGCGGTGACCTAGTAAAGCACCGAGCCGTTGAACGATGGATAATCCCAGACCGAGGCCGAGACTGCGCTCGCGGGCGGCGTTATCGATCTGATGATATTCATCGAAGATGGCGTCGAGTTCGGCAGGCGGTATCCCCATGCCGGTATCCCACACTTCGATCTTCAACTTAGCGCCGTGCGTCCGGCAGCCGATCAGGATCTTGCCCTTCTTGGTATATTTCAGTGCGTTCGAGATCAGGTTGCGCAACATCTGTTCGATCATCGTCGGATCGCTGTGAACGATCCGACTGGAGTGGACAGAGCACAATTCAAGCTTCTGATCCCTCGCTTTCACGCTGAACTCGCCCCGAATGCGATTGACGAGATCGCCGACACAGAAGTCTACCGGCTCGGCGCGCACGATGCCGGCCTCGATCTGGTTGATGTCGAGCATCGTGTTGAGCATTCCCGACATGGTCGCCAGAGTCTGGTCGAGCCGATCGATCAGCGACCGGGTGCGCTCGGCATCGCTTGCCTTCGCAAGCAGACCGGTCAGAAGCGCAATCGACTGAAGCGGCTGTCGCAGGTCATGGCTGGCGGCGGCGAGGAAGCGCGACTTCGCAAGATTGGCTGTCTCGGCATCGCGCTTCGCCAGCTCGAGCGCTTTGCGCGAAGCCTTTTTCTCCGTGATGTCGGTAAAGGTGATGACGACCCCTTCGATGCCGTCGGTATCGGTTCGGTAGGGCAGGATATGCCGCATGAACCAGCGGCCGCCCGGCGCTTCGATTTCGCGGTCGCTGGCCTTGCTGTCGGCGAGAACCCGGCGGGCGTCGCCCGCGAGCTCTGGATCGGCCGACAACGCGTTCAGATCGGTCAATGGACGGCCGATATCGCCGGGGATGAGATGAAACAGTGACTTCGTCGCAGGGGTGAAAAAGCGAATCTGGAGTTCGGTGTCGAGAAACAGCGTCGCGACATTGGTGCTGTAGAGGACGTTCTGCAGATCGTTCGATGTCGTTCGCTGGCGCTCGAGCGTTTCCTGCAGCTGACCGTTCAGCGCAGTCAGCTCCTCGTTCAACGACTGCAGTTCCTCTTTCGAGGTCATCAGTTCCTCGTTTGCCGATTGATATTCCTCGTTGACCGAAAGCGCTTCCTCGTTGACCGCGCGGTGCTCCTCGCCTGAAGTCTCGAGGTCGTGGATGGCCGCCGCCAGGTCGGTCCGCGTGACGTCGAGTTCATGTTCAAGATCGCTCTCGCCGCGACGAGCGCCGGACCCGGCCACTTTGCTAGCTAACGCCCGGCCCTGATACTCGACGAAGGCGACGAGGATCAGCTCGTCGCCGCCGTGCGCGACCCGGCGGACATCGACGTCGAACTGAACCGACTTTCCGTCGCGCTTGATGCTCCCGCCTGCAAACGTCGCCGTTGGCGTCGTCCGGCTGATCTTGGCGCTGGCCATGCGGAGTTTGGCACGCAGTACCGGTGGCACCATCGTCAGCAGGTCGTGCGTCGGATACCCAGGCCTGATCCGGAGATAGGTTTCAACGGGTCCGACCGAGTACAGACACTCAAAACGTCGGTTTATCAGAATAGCGGCGGGCGCGTAGTTCTCGAGAACGCTACGCCGACACAAGTCGGCGAGCGCCGGTGGTCGGTCGGTGGTCGATTGAGGATCGGCATGCGACGCCGTTCGCACGACGTCGCCGACACTCTTCGAGAACAAGAAGGATCCGGGCCGGTTTTTCCCGATGTGGCGGTAGATGCGTTCCGATTTCGCAACCGGTTCGAACATGCTCGTTGCATTGCCGATCGTCTCGGACGTTCCGAGCAGGAGAATGGCCGACGGTTGCAAGGCGAAATGGAATAACGCCACGACCTTGGCCTGTGCTTCGGGACCGAGATAGATCAGCACGTTACGACAGGAGATGAAGTCGAGCTTCGAGAAGGGCGGATCGGCCAGCAAGTCCTGAACCGTAAAGACGACAGTCGCACGGAGCTCGGGCAAGACGGTGTAGCCCTGCTCGTCCTTGGCAAAGAACCGTGCCAGCCGACCCGCCGACACATTTGCCGCGATCGTGTCGGGGAAATGCCCCTCGCGCGCTACGGCAACCGCCTCTGGATCGACGTCCGACGCAAAGACACACAATTTGATGTCCCGCTTCGCGGCCGTGATTGCCTCGACGAAGACCAATGCGATCGAATAGGTCTCTTCGCCCGTGCTGCATCCTGCGGTCCAGATCCGCAACGGCTGGTCCTCGGGGTGTTGGCGGATGATATCGGGCACAATGGTCGCGGCGAGCAGCTCGAAAACCTCCGGGTCCCGGAAAAAGCTGGTCACATTGATGAGCAGATCGGCAGCAAGAAGGTTGAGTTCGACGGAATCCTTTTTCAAAATGGTCAGATAGCGCGCCATCTCGGTCGATGGGATCGACGCCATGGCCATGCGCCGCTCGATGCGCCGCTGCAGCGTCCCCATCTTGTAGAGCGTAAAGTCGTGCGCGGTATTCGTGCGCAGCAGCGCGATGATCTTCGATAGAGCGTCGTGCGGTTTCGATTGACGCGCTGACTTTCCACGGCCGCGCGATCCTGAGACATGCGTGGCCAGCGAGGCGGGAATGTCTTCCACAAGGAGAATCGCATCGACGACGCCGCTTGCAATCGCGCTCTGAGGCATGCCGTCGTATTCGGATTCGATCGGATCCTGAGCGATGACAAAGCCCCCGCAGCCGTGAACCGACTTGATTCCTTCTGTGCCATCGGCGCCGGTTCCGGACAGGATGATCGCGATCGCCTCGCGTTCGTAATTCTGCGCCAAGGACTTGAGCAGAAAGTCGATGGGCAGCCGGGAGCCGTGCGGCGCAGTCGGCTTCGACAGCCGGACCTTGCCGCCGATCACCGACAGATAGACCCCGGCAGGAATCACATAAATATGGTCCGCCTCGACGATCGAACCCTGAACCGCCTCTCGCACCGGCATCTTCGTGTGCGGCGCGAGCAGCTCGGCCATCAGACTCTTGTGCGTGGGCTCGAGATGCTGGACGAGGATATAGGCCATGCCGCCATTGAGCGGCAGCGCCGAGACCAGTCTGCTGAGCGCGTCGAGCCCGCCCGCCGAAGCGCCGATCCCGACGACAGGAAATGTTCCGGGTGTGCCAAGCGCGTGCTGTGCCGCCAAGGCCAGTTTGGCAGGGGTCGTCGCCTGAACAGCTGGCTTGGCTTTGGGCATGTGGCGTCACTTCCTTGGAAGGACTGCCGAACACCGACAGGAGTGGCGAAGTGGAGATAACGCGATTGCACCGATGAATGTTCCCGAGGCCGGGCGCGTGCCGGATGACCCTCTGGGTAATTTCCGACGCTCCCGAGGGCTTCGATCGGCCCTATGAGCGAGACGATTGTAAAGGGATCGTCATGGAAAAGTTGCTGCGCGTTCTGATCGTCGAGGATGATGCATCAATCACGTCGTTACTCGTGGAGACGGTCAACGGCCTAGGCCACATCGTCTGCGCCGTCGCGGCGACTGAGGAGGACGCTGTCGAATATGCGCAGGACCGGCAGCCCGACCTCATGATCGTCGATGCCGGGCTGGCCGACGGAAACGGCATTTCCGCAATGAGGACTATCCTGGCTCACCAGCACACGCCGCATTTCTTCGTGACCGGCAACCCTCGTGGCGTCCGTGCCTTCTTCCCTGACGCAACCATCCTTCAGAAACCATTTTTTGTGCCCGAACTTGCTGCTGCAATCGAGCGCACGGTATCCGGGCCGCCCTGGTCCTGAAACCGATCTTCGTCACGGGTGCCAGCGGGAACATTGGCCGCGAGGTGGTCAGCCTCCTCCGTCAGCGGGGGATTCCTACGCGTTCGGGTGTTCGCGCGGGTTTTGCCGCTGAAGCGTGCGGCTCTCGGAACCGCGTCGAGTTTGATTACCTGGAACCAGATACCTATCGCCGTGCCGTCACGGGATGCGATGCCGTCTTCCTGCTGCGCCCGCCGGCCATCGCGAATACCCGACGCACCTTGAACCGGTTGATCGATGTGGCCCGCGCCGAGGGCGTCCGGCAGATCGTCTTCATTTCGGTTGCGGGGGCCGCCACCAATCCGATCGTGCCACATCATGCGGTCGAAGTGCATCTCCGCTCTGGTCCGCCGGGATGGACTATCCTTCGGCCCGGCTTTTTCATGCAGAACCTGGGCGGTGCCTACCTGCGCGACATTCGTGACGATGACCGAATCTACGTCCCCGCCGGCAATGCTCGCGTCGCCTTCGTCGACACGCGCGACCTCGCCGCGGTTGCCGCCGACGCGCTGATCGATCCGCTTGCGCATTCGGAAAAAGCATACACGCTTACGGGGTCGGCCGCGCTGTCTTTCGACGAAGTCGCTGTCCTGCTTAGCGCTGAGCTCGGGCGAACCATTGCATACCGGCGTGCGAGCGTTGTAGGCTACATTGTCCATACGGTTCGAGATGGGCTGCCGCTGATGCAGGCGCTCGTACAGGCAGCATTGCATGTCGGATTGCGTTTCGGTCAGGCCGAGACAATCGACCCTGCGCTCCTGCACTTGCTGGGACACCCGCCGCGCACAATGGCCGGCTACATCCGGGACGCTCGGCCATCATGGCTCGCGCCGCAGGCTGAGTAGTTTCCGAGGCTGCGGCGACATCGGTCCATCTCGTACGCCTGCACTCATCTTTTGAGCAGGAGCAACCCCATGAAGGGCTTTGTCGGCAACATCGAAAAGCTGAGTGTGGAGAACGAGACTTTTAGAACCGTCCTCTACACCGCCGGGAACTGCCAGCTGGTGCTCATGTCGATCAACGTAGGCGAGGAGATCGGGTCGGAGACACACAGGCTCGATCAATTCTTTCGGGTCGAGCAAGGCGAGGGGTAGGCCGTTCTCGATGGCGCAACCACGGTGATCAGCGCCGGCTTCGCCGTGCTCGTGCCCGCCGGGACGACGCACAATATCGTCAATACTGGCACGAAGGCGCTCAAGCTCTACACGCTGTCTGCGCCACCCAATCACCGCGACGGCGTCGGCCATGCAACCCGGGCGGATGCTCTGGCAGACCACGAGCACTACGACGGTAAGACCACCGAGCACCGGTCGTTATGAAGCTTTACACCATGCCCGATACCTGCGCGCTCGCCGCACATATCGTCATCAAATGGGCTGGGCTTGCGATCGAAATCGACGTCATGCCTGCGGGTGCAAGCCGGTTACCCGCCTATCTCGCGGTCAACGAGCACGGCAAAGTCCCTGCGCTAGCGCTTGACGATGGCGCGATCCTCACCGAGGCTGCGGCCATCCTGCCATATCTGGCCGAGCTTGCCCCCGCAGCCCGACTTGGCGGCGGCGACCTGATCGAGCGGGCCCGTGTCGCGGAAGCGCTGGGCTTCCTCATCGGCGAAGTGCATTCGGACTGGACCCCTCATTTCGCCCCGGGCCGGTTCATGTCCGACAAGGCGCATTATGCCGAGCTCGAGCGCGTCACCTTTGAGCGTCTTGCGCCACAATATGCCTTCATCGAGACGGCGTTAGGAACCGCGCAGTGGATGTTGTTCGGGCGACGTACAATCGTCGACGCGTATCTCTACGTGCTCGCGCGAACTGCCGACCTGATGCCCGAGGGCTTGGCACATTATCCCGCGCTTGCGGCGTTCAGGCGCCGGCTGGACGATGATCCGGGTGTGCGCGCGGCGCTGGACGAGCAGGACCGCTAATGCGGCAGGACGCTCTTGCACGGCGTGACGTTGCCAAATGCTGCGCACTCGGCGCGTCAGGGCTTGGCTGCAAAGAGCGAGGCCAGAGCGTTGTCCGGGTCAGTACGCAGGCTTTGCGCTTTTGCTGGACGGCAGCGAGACTGCAACCCATCGGCTGCCAGCTGCTTTTAACACCGAGCAGCGATTGTGCCTCGGATATAGATCGTCGTCGACGGCTTAGGGCCGAGAGGCAGTTGATCCAGGCGCGATAAGGCTCCTCGATCGGGTCCCCCGCCATAGGCCCTACTAGAAGGCTGATGAATCTCATGTGGCACGGAAGACGGTTTTGGATGGTCGGCACACTTTCGGCGCTCGCTTCATGTGGGCCTGCATCCGGTCCTGCTGACTCCTCGACGGTGGAACAGCGGGGCAGGTTACCCACGGCGGTCGCGCCACGGGAGTCGGAGGTTCGTCCGGAGCCGGCGGGGTTGACGGATACGTTAGCGACCACAGTGCCGTCGGGGATTCGATCTTGCTCCGCGGAGCTGGGCGAGGCCCCCGCCTCCAGAAAGGTGGCGGTGTGTCGGAACGTTTCGCCAGCGACCCACCCGCCTTGCAATGCCGCCAACAGCTGCGCGATGATCGACAGCGAGATCGCTCGCAGCTGCGCTCTTTTTGACGACAAAGCGGCTCCGATGGCGGATTGCGGACCTTCGCCCAAAAGCACGCAGGCGGCCGTGGCCGTTATTCGGCGCTACTATTCTGCGATTAACGCGCGCGATTATGATACCGCGTGGAGCCAATGGGGTGACAACGGCCAGCAAGGCCAAACGAGAGCACGTTTCGAAAAAGGCTTTTTGCATACCCGCCAAGCCCGCGTCACCATTGGTCAAGTAGAACCAGGGGACGCTGGCGCTGGGTCGATCTACCAGCCAGTTCCCGTAACCGTGGATACAACGCTGGCTGATGGAACTCGGCAGCGGTTTCGGGGCGTGTACGTCGTGCGTCGTGTGAACGACGTTGACGGGGCTTCTGCGGCCCAGCTTCGGTGGCACATCGGATCTGGCAAACTTAAGCGCATACCGGTCGAGTAAGGATCATCGCGGACGCTTACTGAAAGCATCTGGACGTCCGAGGGCGGTCTTCAACTAATGCTGTACATCACCTGAAATCATAGGCAACCGGAACCATGTGCAGCGCAGCCGGTTGACCACGCGAGCGATATGCTCGGCAACTATTTGCTTTTCGTGTTGAAGGCGAAGCACCCAAACTGAATCCGCGCCGTGAAATTTGTCGTTCCCCGTCTTGGAGGAACCGAAAATGTCTGACACCGCAGCACACGACCGCTTGATACCTGCCATCAGGCTGGCGCACCAATCGGCAAAACCATATCCCAATGACAGCGCCGAATACCGCAAGGCTCGAACTTCGCTACTTGTCGAAGAGATCGAACTGCGCCGCCACATCGAGCGGGTCGCGGCACAACGTCGAGCGCTGCCGATG
>JANMJZ010000041.1:0-2796 GCA_031371635.1 Sphingomonadales bacterium
ACGGAACAGCGACGTGATCGTCTGCGGCGCCTGGTTGGCGATCGACAGGGCCTGCACGCCAAGCTGCTGCTTGACCTGGAGAGCCTGAAGCTTCGCCGATTCCTTGGCCAGATCGGCATCGACGAGATTGCCGATACCGCCTTCAATCGAATCAGACAGCTTGCTGTTGAAGGTCGACTGCGCGTCGATGTTACGCGAAGCCGAACCCAAGTCGCTGAGCGAAGTGGCAAGGTTGGTCTGGGTTGTCGACAGCGTATCGATCATCGCGGTGGCGAAAGCAGCAGTGCTGATGTTGCCACTTGCGGCGACCGTGATCACCGAGCCACCCAGGTCGAGGCCCTGGTTGGCAACCGACAGCGCATCGGGCTGCCAGCCAGCCGTCACGCTGTTCGAATCCTGCAGCGACTGAATGGCGCTGACGGACCCGCCGCTCGCCTTCAACAGGTTGGTCCCGTTGAAGTTCGATGCGTTGACGATGGTCGTGATCTGATCGCGAAGGGCCGTGAAGTCCTTGTTGATGTTGTCACGCGTCGACTGATCGATGCCCGCATCGGCCGCCTGATAGGCTTTCGCCTTCATCTGGTTGATGACGTCGGAGATCTGCTCGGCACCGGCAACCGCCACGTCCGTCACGCTCTTTGCGCGAGCGAGCGAGGAAGAAACCGCCTGAAGGCCGCCCAGGTCGCTGCGGAGGCTCTGGGCAGTCGTATAGGCTGCCGAGTTGTCCTTGGTCGACGAGACGTTCATACCGGTCGTAATCCGGTTCGACGTCTGGCTGAGAGCCTTGGTGGTCGATGTCAGGCTCTGGAGAGCTGCCATCGCGCCGGTGTTGGTGTTGACCGAAAAACCCATGATCTTGTCCTTCTGGATAAAAGGCCGCTTCTGCGACCTGGGCCAGAAACGCTGGCCCGCGGCGCGCCGAAGTCTTCCGGCTCGCCCTTCATTGTGGGAAGGATTATAGGATAACCAAAATCACCACCGAGTTTTATTTAAGGTTAACTGTGCGTTAGTGTACGAAGTGTCTGTAGTCAGAACGGAAACAGCGCGTCGTAGATCTGTTGACCCCAGCGCGCCTGCTGTGCATCGGTCAGCTGGCCGCGCCCTCCATAGCTGATGCGTGCTTCGGCGATCTGGCTGTGGCGGATGCTGTTGTCGCGCGCGATGTCTTCCGGACGGACGATGCCGGAAACGACCAGCTCGCGCAGCTCGAAGTTCACGCGGACTTCCTGCTTGCCGCGGATGACCAGATTTCCGTTGGGCATCACGCCGACGACGGTTGCCGCCATCGTCATGTTGATCGTCTCGCTGCGGCTGGTGTTGCCGGCGCCGCTCGATTGGGAGGTCGAATTGGTATCGACCAGTTTCGACGGATCTGTACCCGTGAGCTTTGCGAGAGGTGTCTGCAGCCCGAGCAGCGAGGCAACCCCCGATTTCTCGCTGCCGCCCCGGCTGCGCGTCGTCGTGTTGTCGACAGCGGCCTTGTCGGCGACGTTGATCCTGATCGTCAGGATGTCGCCCACACGGCCGGCACGCTGGTCGCGGAAGAACGCTCCCGCCCCGGTGCGAAACAGCGATGCGCTGGGTGCCGGCGGGGGTGCTACCGCCACGGCGGCAGCTTCGCCCCCTGCACGGTTTGTGGCACCCTGAAGACCGAGCGATGTCTCCACGGCGGGACTGGGCGTCTGCTCCATCGCGGTCATCTTCGGCGGCTTTCCCACGGCCTTCAGATGGCCAACGGCACCGCAGCCTGAAAGCAGACCGGCAAGCACTGTTATCGATGCGATTTTCTTCATGATATGTCCCCGGGTAAGGTTCAGTGGGCCGCGACGCGGATCGCGCCGGTGCCTTCGACGACGCCGTCGAGCGTCCGGTTGGTCGACAGGCTGACCACGCGGACGAAATCGCCCGCAGCGCCACTGCCCAGCGCCCGCCCCTCGGTACTGATCGAGAGGCCGCCATCGCGTAACGTGATCGTGACCGGCTCGCCCCGACGCACCAGTTGCGGCCTGATCACGTCCGAGGCGCGCACCAAGGCGCCCGCCGAAAGCGCACGTTGCGCCTCCATGCCGACAATGTCCTTGAGCGCGGGGGCGCCCCGTGCTTCCGCTGCTGACAATTCCTTGCGTACGAAATCGGCAGCGCTCAGTACGTCGCCCTTGGCGATGCCATGGTCGAGCACCGAAACCGTTACCATCGGTGCAGCCGGCACGGGCAACTGCGCGGACTGGGCGAAAAGCGGCGCGGCGAACACGCCGACGCCGAGTGCTATTATGCAAGCGACCCTCATGTCAGCGCAGCTGGCTTGTGGTGGCGAGCATTTCGTCCGCTGTCTTCACGACCCGGCTGTTCATCTCATAAGCGCGCTGCGCCGTGATCAGCGCCGTTATCTCACTGACGGGATTGACGTTTGACTGTTCGACAAAGCCCTGGGTCAAGGTGCCGAAACCCGGCTCGCCGGGTGAGGCGATCGTAGCCTGCCCGGAAGCCGCACTTTCCAGGAAGTTGTTGCCGCCAAGCGCTTGCAGCCCCGCCTCGTTGACAAAAGTCGCCAGCTGCAGCTGCCCGATCGTTTGCGGGGCGGGCGTGCCCGCGATAGTCACCTGCACTTCGCCCGTCTTGGAGACCGTGACGGCGACCGCGCCCTGCGGCACCGTGATTCCCGGCTGGACCGGGTAACCGTCGGCCGTGACCAGCTCGCCCTGGTCGGACAGCTGGAACGACCCGTCGCGGGTATAGCCGGTCTCGCCGCTGGGCAGCGTAATCTGGAAGAACCCCCGGCGGTCGATGCTGCCGATG
>JANMJZ010000104.1:0-6781 GCA_031371635.1 Sphingomonadales bacterium
CTGCGCGCCTATCTCGATCAGCAGCTGCTCAGTTTGCAGGGGGCCGTGACCAAACTTGCCAATCGGCTTCAGCGCCGACTGATGGCCCAGCAGTCGCGGAGCTGGGACTTCGACCAGGAAGAAGGCATGCTCGATGCCGCACGGCTCGCGCGCGTGGTCGTCAGCCCGGCGCATTCGCTCAGTTACAAGATCGAGCGCGAGACCGAGTTCAAGGACACGGTCGTATCGCTCCTGATCGACAATTCGGGGTCGATGCGCGGCCGGCCGATCAGCATCGCCGCGATCAGCGCCGACATCATGGCGCGGACGCTCGAGCGCTGCGGGGTCAAGACCGAGATCCTCGGCTTCACGACGCGCGCGTGGAAGGGCGGACAGGCCCGCGAAAGCTGGCTGGCGGCAGGACGGCCTCAATTGCCCGGCCGCCTCAACGACCTGCGCCATATCGTCTACAAGTCGGCCGACGCGCCCTGGCGGCGTGCGCGTACCTCACTCGGCCTGATGATGCGCGAGGGGCTGCTCAAGGAAAACATCGACGGCGAGGCGCTGCTCTGGGCCCACAGCCGCCTGATCGCGCGGCCCGAGGATCGCAAGATCCTGATGGTCATCTCCGACGGTGCGCCGGTCGATGATTCGACGCTCAGCGTGAACAGCGGCGCCTATCTCGAAAAGCACCTGCGGCAGGTGATCGGGTGGATCGAGGGCAAGTCACCCGTGCAACTCGTCGCCATCGGCATCGGCCATGACGTGACCCGCTACTAT
This sequence comes from Sphingomonadales bacterium, assembly GCA_031371635.1. GTDB lineage: Bacteria > Pseudomonadota > Alphaproteobacteria > Sphingomonadales > Sphingomonadaceae > Sphingomonas_O. The sequence continues at coordinate 760 of JANMJZ010000104.1, forward strand.
CAGCGGGCCGTGACCATCATGGACGCCGACCAGCTTGGGGGAACGATGGTCGAGCAGTTGGCGGGGCTTTTCGACCTGGAAAGCTAGGCCAGTCTCAGGGCTTGGTAACCGTAACGTGCAGGTACGTTGCGGGAATAAAGGTGCTTTCGCCCCCCTGATTCTGCCCGTCGAACACTGCGCGCAGATCGGCCTCGAGCGCATCCGCCCGCCCGTCGCGACCCGCGGCCTCGAACGCGTTCATTGTCGGGCCGTAGAAATCGCGAAATCCCTCGAAGAACACCGAGGGCGACGCAGGACCCTGAAACACGAACGTCCGGGGTTCGCAAGTGATCATCGACTCGGTAATGCCCGTGGCGCCGAAACGCTCGACGACATGCGCGGCTTGTCCCCAGGTCACCGGACTGATGAATCCCTCCGGCGGCGGCGGCGTATAGGCGGCGCTGACTTTCAGCACCTGTGCCACGAGCGTCGGGTCGCCGGGGATCCAGTTGCCCATCACGATCCGTCCGCCCGGGCGTGTGACCCGAACCATCTCGCGGGCGGTATCGAAGGGGCGCGGAGCAAACATCGCGCCGAAGACGCTGACAACGAGATCGAACGACTCGTCGGCCAGATCGCGCAGGTCGGATGCATCCCCCTCGACGAACCTGATGTTCGACAGCCCCGCTGCCGCTGCTCGCGCATTTCCTGCTGCGACGAGATTGGTGGCGATATCCACGCCAAGCACGTTGGCGCCGCGCAAGGCGGCTGGAAGCGCCGTCGTTCCGTCGCCGCAGCCCAGATCGAGTACGTCCATCCCAGCCGTGACGCCTAGCGACTCGACCAGCGCGTCGCCGCTTTCGCGCATATATTGCGCGACCTGCGTGAAATCGCCCTTTTCCCAGAGCGCCTTGTTCGGATTCATGCCCTTCTCTCCCCCGGCCCAACACTTATCATGCCGTGGATCAAGCCACTTAGGAATCGAAAACGGGGCCGGAAGATTGCTCCTCCGGCCCCGCCGACCCTCTCTCACGCAACTGGATGGGAACCCTTAGCGATAACGGCCGTCGCAGTTGCCGCTCTTGTCGATGGCGCGACCCGCAAGCGCACCGGCGCCGGCGCCCAGGATCAGGCCGGTTGTGCTCGGCTGGTTGCGGTATCCGCCCCGCCCGACCTCACGGCCAAGAAGACCGCCTGCGATCGCCCCCAGGATCGTGCCCGTGGCGCCAGAATTGCGGCGACAATTCTGATAGTTACGGCTGTAACGGCGGTCAGCGGAATAACCACGGTCGTCATAGCGTCGATTGTCATAGCCACGATTGTCGTAATTCCGATCATAACCGTTGCCGCGATAATAGTCGCCCGCGCGATAGGTCTCAGCTCGGCCGTTATATCCGTCTGCCATTGCGGGGGTTGCCGCGAAACCGACGGCGGCGACGCTGGCAAGGACTGCCGTGTGGATCATCTTTTTCATCGTCGGTCTCCTTTGACTGTGACCCCGGTGTAGCCGCATCGTCGTGGCGCGATGCTGAACGCGCATGTTAGGCGATGTTCAGGTTTCGCAATTCCCGATGCGCGCTAAGGGGACGCCGTGCGTGGCCAACTTTTCTCCCTTATACCCCGCGTTGCCGTGCTGGCGCCGTTACTGCTGATGGTCGGCGGCCCGCGCAGCACACAGCTGGTTCCGGTGGTCAGCGAACGGATTGCCATCACATCGACCCCCGTGCTGCTACAGGCGGACCAGCCCTCCAGAACCCGTGCCGGCAGGCTCACCCTGGTGCGCGGATGGAAACTGGAAGCACCGCGCTCGCGCCAATTCGGAGGCTGGTCGGCGTTACGGATCAAGGGCAACCGCTTCACGGTCATCGGCGACTACGGTTCGGTCCTTCGTTTTCGCCTGACAAGCTTCGGGCGCGCCACGGAGGCGCGGATCGACCCGCTGCCGCAGGGGTGCGGGCGGCAGGACGACAAGAGGGAACGCGACAGCGAATCGCTCTCCAGCGCGCCGGACGGGTGGTGGATCGGCTATGAATTCGACAACCGACTTTGCAAGGTGACGCCGGATTTCCATCGAGCCATCGCTGTGGTTCGACCCCACCAGATGGTCGATTGGCGCACAAAATACGGGGCGGAAACAACGCTTCGACTGGCCGACGGGCGCCTCATGGTGATTGCCGAGCGCGGGAGTAGCGACAGCGAGCCTCGCCCGCTGCTGCTCTTCGGCGGCGACCCGGCCGATCCTCGCACACCGGTTGTCGAGCGTCGCTATGTCCCACCAGCGGGCTTCAGTCCGACCGACGCCGCTCAATTGCCGGACGGACGCCTTCTCATCCTCAACCGACGGTTCGGCGTATCGAGCTTGTTCACGACGATGCTGGTCGTGGTCGACCTGGCCGTGCTCGATCACGATTCGCCGGTCAGCGGCACACCCATCGCGCAGCTTGCGCCGCCGACGATCCACGACAATTTCGAAGGGCTGGAAGTGACCGTCGAGGGCGGGCAACCCATCATCTGGATGATCGCCGACGACAATTTCATGAGCTGGCAGGCAAGCTACCTGCTCAAGTTCACGATCGACAACAAGCCGGCGCCGACGTCAAACGGACGTTAAGCGGCTGCCTGTGTCGCCGTCTTGGCCTTGGCGATCTTGCGCTTCAGGCGCTGGACCTTCAGGCTCAGCAGGTCGTCGCTCGCCTTGGCCAGCCAGTTGTCGAGGCCACCGACATGCTCAACCGTGCGCAGCCCATGAGTCGAGACCCGCAGTTTGACGCCTTCGCCAAGCGTATCAGACAGCAGTGTCACGTTCTGCAGGTTGGGCAGAAAAGTTCGTTTCGTCTTGTTGTTGGCGTGGCTCACATTGTGTCCCACCTGGCGACCCTTGCCGGTCAGTTCGCAAACGCGTGCCATCGCTCGTAATCCTGAAATCTGAGTGTTGCTCGGAAAGGCGGCGCGCATATCGGCAAAGGCTTGCCGCGTCAACCGGGCTGAGCCTAAGTCGCGGCGATGAGCTTCCCCCTTCCCGAGCCAATGCGCCGCGCGCTGGCCCTTGCCGCTGAGGCAGGAGATGCCGGAGAGGTCCCTGTCGGGGCAGTCGTTGTTTCCGGCGGAGAGATCGTCGGCGAAGGGGCAAACCGCACTCGCCGCGACCTCGACCCGACAGCCCATGCGGAAATCGTCGCGATTCGCATGGCCTGTGCAGTGCTTGGTACTGACCGTCTGCAGAGCGCCGAGATCTACGTCACGCTTGAACCCTGCCCCATGTGTGCCGGCGCCATCGCACAGGCCCGCCTCGTCCGCCTCGTCTATGCGGCGCCCGATCCCAAAGGGGGAGGTGTCGATCACGGCGCGCGAGTGTTCGCCCAGCCGACCTGTCATCATCGGCCCGAAGTTATTGCCGGCGTCGGCGAATCGCCCGCGGCCGTCTTGCTGAGGGACTTCTTCGCCGCGCGGCGATGAAGCGCAGTTGCTCAGCGAGCGCAAAACCGGCATTGCTGTACGACACCATGTCAGCGCCTGCGCTCTCACCCTATCCCTGGATCGATGTTGCCATCATCGTTGCGCTGATCGCGCTCAACGGGATTTTCGCCATGTCGGAACTGGCGATTGTCTCCGCGCGCAAGCCGCGGCTTGAGGCCATGGCGCGCAGAGGCACCGGCGGGGCACGCGTCGCCCTAGACCTTGCCGCTGACCCCGGTAAGCTGCTGTCCACGGCTCAGATCGGCATTACTTTGATCGGCATCCTGGCGGGCGCTTATTCAGGAGCGAGCCTAGGCGGACCGACTGGCGAGCGTCTGGAATTGCTCGGCGCACCGCACGAAGCCGCATACAACCTCGGCTTCGGCCTCGTTATCGTGGTCACGACATTTGTATCGCTGATTATCGGCGAGCTGGTTCCCAAGCAGTTTGCTCTCCGCGCACCTGAACCTATTGCTGCGATCGTTTCGCGCCCAATGCTGTGGCTGTCGAAGGCGACGGCGCCACTCGTCTGGCTGCTCGATTCTACGAGTGCGCTGGTATTCCGCCTGCTCGGCCTGAAGCGCGAGTCGGAGGATCATGTAACGGCGGAGGAACTCCATCTTATCGTGGCAGAGGCCTCCAAGTCGGGGGTGATCGAAGAGAGCGAGCGCGCCATCATTTCTGGCGTCGTCCGACTCGCCGACCGACCAGTGCGCGAAGTGATGACACCGCGTACTGAAATCGACTGGATAGATGCCGACGCCGATCACGACGCCCTGCGTACGATGCTCGCAGAATTGCCGCACAGTCGCCTGCCTGTAGCAGAAGGGTCGATCGACAAGGTCATCGGGATTGTCCAAGCTCGTGACATTGTCCGAGTGCTGATCGCGGGCGACGAGATCGACCTGCGCGCGTTGATGCGCCAGGCACCCATCGTGCCCGATCAGGTCGATGCGATGGACACGCTGGAAGCCCTGCGGCGCGCGGACGTCCCCATGGCGCTCGTCCACGACGAATATGGACATCTGGAAGGAATAGTTACGCCGGCAGACCTGTTGTCGTCCATCGCCGGTGATTTTGTATCGGACCAGGACGAGGGTGACGATCCGCCAGTGTTCGAACGCGAGGATGGCAGCTTGCTCGTGTCGGGCTGGTGGGCGGCGGATCTCCTTGCCGAGCGAATCGGCCTCGAGCTGCCCGAAGACCGCGACTATGCCACGGTTGCGGGTCTGGCGCTTGCCGAACTCAGACGCTTGCCGGGCGTGGGCGATCACTTTGACTTTGGCGGCCATCGTTTTGAGATCGTCGACATGGACGGGCGCAAGATCGATAAATTGCTGGTTACCGACGCTGTCTAAAGGAGGCCAGCCGCGCGAAAGCTGAAATCGCAGCCTGCGCCGGTCATGACATGATCGTGCACCCGTATGCCCAAGGGAGCGACCGTGCGGATCAACTCGTGGGTTGCCGCAATATCGGCTCGGCTCGGCTGCGGATTTCCGCCGGGGTGATCGTGCGACAGGACAAGTGTCGTAGCCTCGCAGGCCAGGGCATCGGCAACGATGCGCCGTATCGGAACGCACACCCGGCCCATCTGGTTACCCGTATGTTCGGTGATGCCAAGCAGCACACCCAGCTCGTTGATATGCAAGATCCGCAGGGTGTCACATGGTGCGGGAAAGAACTGCATGTGCAAAATTTCAATCACTGGCCGAGTGTTCGCAATGGCAATTCTGTACAAACTAACTCCAGAGCGGACCGATATGCCTCGGCCTGCCTGTGGGTCAGCGGCTTCCCGCTCCGCTTGAAGCCTATCAGGATCAAAGGTTACCTAGGCGCATGACGATAGGATTTTGCGCGGTAAAATAACTACGAGCGCAGTCAGTGTTACGAGCGCAGTCAGTAGCGCGCACCTGATGTCTCACGGGTATCGGGTTCGCTTGATTCAACGACGGAAATGAAAAATGCGGTCTCCTGAATACCAATATCTCGACCTGCTCGAGCACATTCTGGCTCACGGAGACGAGCGCGTCGATCGCACTGGCGTGGGCACGCGATCAAGTTTCGGCGCGATAATGCGCTTCGACCTTTCGGATGGCACGGTACCCATTCTCACTACCAAAAGGGTATATTGGAAGACTGCCGTCAAGGAGATGCTCTGGTTTCTTACTGGAGGCACAAACATCCGCGACCTTCTGCGGGAGAGTGTCCGGATTTGGACAGATTGGCCGCTGGCGAGGTATCGCCGGGAAACCGGCATCGAGATAAGCCAAGGAGACTTTGAACAGCGGATACTCAACGATCAGAATTTCGCGGAGAACTGGGGTGAGTTGGGCCCTGTTTACGGGAAGCAGTGGCGCCGGTGGATCGGTGAAGACGGCCAGCCCTATGATCAGATTACAACTCTGATCGCCACACTTCGCGACAATCCTTCAAGCAGACGAATGTTGTTCCACGCGTGGAACGTCAGCGACTTGAGCCAGATGGCTCTTCCGCCTTGTCATCTGCTGTATCAATACCATGTGAGCTCGAACGGGCGGCTGAATTGCCTGATTTTCCAGAGGTCATGTGACGCCTTTTTGGGGCTGCC
>JANMJZ010000131.1:0-4088 GCA_031371635.1 Sphingomonadales bacterium
AGCCTCGACTATATGGACCGCGCCTACACCGACGCTCGCGCGACCGGGTGGTCGAAAGCGCCGATCGTCGAGATGAAGCTGCCGACGACCGTCGATGACAGCCTCGCACCCCCGGGCCATCACATCGCCAGCCTTTTCTGCCAGCAATTCCAGCCGCGGCTGTCCGACGGACGGTCGTGGGACGACGTGCGCGAAGAAGTCGCCGACCACATCATAGACACCGTCACCCAGCACGCGCCCAACTTCAAGGCGAGCGTCATTGCCCGACAGATCCACTCGCCAATGGATCTCGAACGCAAATTCGGGCTCATCGGTGGCGACATCTTCCACGGCCATATGTCGCTGGACCAGCTCTATTCTGCCCGGCCGATGCTGGGGCATGGCGATTATCGTTCGCCGATTGCCGGGCTCTACATGTGCGGGTCCGGCACTCATCCCGGAGGCGGCGTAACCGGTGCACCCGGGCACAATGCGGCACACGAAATCCTGAAGGACCGCAGTATGCTAGGCCGTTTGTTCGGCTAATCGCGGGCGTAGCAGGTACAGCGGTATCGCCGTGAGCATCAGCGCGACGGCCAGCAGGGCGGCAGTGCCCGAACCCCACAGCGCCCAAAGGCAAAAGAGCGCGCCGAGTGACGCCACGCCGCGCACAACGCGCATTCGGAGGGCGGCAATGCATGCGCCTAGATAAAGCAGGAGAGTTGTTGCCGCCGTCAGGTTGAGCATGAAATTGAGCAGGCCGCCCAAACCCGTCGATCCGGCCGCGCTCGAAAGGATCAGGACGCTGGCACAGATGCTGCCCATGCAAAGCAGTCTTACCGAAACGTCGTGACGGTTTGTCGCGGCCATCCACCGCGGCAGCAGGCCAGCGCGCGCCATGCCCAGCGGTAGTTCGCCCTGGATCAGCACCCACCCGTTGAGACAGCCGACGGTGGCAACGACCGCGAACGCTGCAATGGCCAGGCCTGCCTGGCGCCCAAAGAACGTCTCGACGAACAGGGCAACCGGCGCAGGCGCCCGTTCGATCACGTCTTGCGGCATGGCAAAGACGATTCCGGAACAGACGACGATATAAATCAGCCCGGTCAGCGCCGTGCCGATCATCGTCGCGCGCAGGATGTTGCGGCCCGGATCTCGAATTCGCTCTGCCACGACGCCCGCTGACTCGAATCCGACCAGCGCGTAGAACGCAAGTGTGACGGCGGCGGTCAGTTTTGCGGGTTGCCAGGGCGTATGGTCATATCGGACGAACTCACTCCCTCCGCTCAACGCAAAGCTGGCAACGATCCCCACCACCGCAAGCAACGGCAGCAACTTGAGCAAGGTTGTGACTACCTGGAAATTGCCCGCCGCACGTGCGCCGGCCAAGTTTAGCGCAGTCAGCAACCAGACCAGCGCGCACGACCAGATCGCCAGCGTGAGCGGCGTATCGGCAAGCGCTGGCAGGAATGTCGCCAGATAGCGGACTGCCGTGACCGCAATGATCGCGATCGCTGACCAGACGCTCACCCAGAAGGCCCAGCCGACCAGCACGCCCGCGAGGGGCCCCAGTTCCGCTCCCACGATCGCGACCGTGCCCGTGGCCTCGGGACGCGCCGCCGACAGTTTCGCCAGGACGAATGCAAGGAGGAGTGCGCCCGCGATCGCGGCAGCCCAGGCAGGCAGACTGGTCCAGCCAAACGGCGCAAGCTGTGCGGGCATGACGAAAATGCCCGAGCCGATCATCCCGCCTACGACCATGGCGGCGGCGGTCCAAAGGCCGAAGGGCCGATTGGCGGGCAAGTTTGCGGGAGGTATCTCGCTCCCGCTCACTGCTTAAAACTTCGCGCCGAGCCGCAGTCCGATCGTTCGCGGGGTCACCACGTTGACATAAACCCGCGTACAAGGTCCGCACGCCGTGCTGCGACTTAGCTGTGCGCGTTCGTCAAAGGCGTTCTGCGCGAAAAGTTCTGCCGAAAAGCGTGCCCAGTCGATACCCAGAGCGAAATCAGCCGTCGTATAGGCGTCGAGCCTTCCGACCCGCAGGGCATCGGCAACGCGGATATCGCTGGCTGCCGAACTGGCATGGACGACGACGCCTTGAACGTGCGCCTTTGCAGTGTCGCCAATACCGAAAGTGTAACGCGCGATCCCGTTCGCCTTGAACTGCGGTGTGATCGGCAGGCGGGTTCCGACCGGGGCGAGCACATTTCCTGCGCAAGGAGGCGCATCCACCGCGCTTTCACAAAGGTTCTGGCGCGTCTTGGCATCGTTGTACGCACCCGACGCCGACAGGCTGAGCCCCTCGACCGGGGTCAATGTGATATCGGCTTCGACACCCTTGATCCTGGCGTTGGGTCCGTTTTGGATTTGCGTGAAGCTGTTCTGTCCCAGGAAAGCGAACTGGAAGGCGTTCCAGTCCTGCTGATAAACCGCGCCGTTGAAGCGCAGCTTCCCATCGAGGAAAGTCGTCTTCCAACCGAACTCGTAGTTTGTCAGATAATCTGCGGCATAGGCGCCGACGCTGGCACGGCGGTTGATGCCGCCCGGTCGGAAGCCCCGCGACCATGTGCCATAGAACAATATGTCCGGCGTGGGCTTCCACGTCAGGTTGAGCTTGTGCGTAAAGCCCTGACCATCAGCCTGCTTGGGATAGACGGTGCCGGTGCGCGAGTTGTAATCGCCCAAGTTGGTGCAGGGGCCGCCCTCGACAGCTGCCGGAAGCAACGGCGCCGTCGCATTGTCACGGCGGATTTCGCCGGTAGTCGTGTAGCAGCCCGCAACGCCGGTCCGCGAACTGCCCGCAGCGTTGAACGGCGGGCCCGCGGGATTACGGCCGAATCCAAAAAACCCGATCAGCGAGTTGTCGTAGATGAAGGCGCGACCGCCCGCAGTCAGGGTCAGTTCGGGGGTGATATCAAAGCTCGCTTCGCCGAACATGGCGTAGTCGCGATCGACGCGCTTCTGTTTTGTCAGCCATAACGTGCCCGGCAACCCGTTTACCGACATCGCTGCGGACAGGTTATTCACCAGATAGCGCTCGTCGATATCGTTCACCTGGTTCTGGTAAAACAGCCCGGCGACCACGCGGAACCGGCTGTCATTCGGCGAGGCGATGCGCAGTTCCTGGCTCAGCTTGCGGTATTTGGGATTGCTGGTCGTCCGCTGGCGCGAGTCAATTGTCTGTCCCGCCGCATTGGTGAAGTAGAAATAACCCGCAACGCCACCCGATCCGGCATAAATCTGGTCATAGGTTTCCGCGTAGTCCGTGTAGTCGCCCTGTGCGTCGATCTTGCGATCTGCGTAGGCGCCGGCATACGTCAGGTCCCAGTTGCCGACCTTGCCCTCAATGGTCAGTGCGGCCTGAATGAAGCGGTCGTTCGAGAAATCGGCGAAGAAACGCTGCGCCTGCAGATCGCCGACGCTCGGTTGAAAGCCGAAAACGCCCCTGTTGCGCTGTTCCTGATAATAGACGGTCGGCGTCACGGTCCAGCTGTCGTCGAGGTCGATTTTGAGAGCTGCACGGCCGCCCAGCGTCTCTGCGGTATTGAAGTCCTTCTTCACCCGCGCGCTGTTGTTGACAGTGATACCGCCGATGAAAGTGCGGGTACCGGCAACATTGTCGATGAAGCCGGCATTCTTCTGATACCAGGCCACGGCACGGAAAGCGGCATTTGCGCTCAAAGGAATGTTCAGCATCCCCTCAAGCCGGCCGCCGATGCCGCCCTTTTCGACCGTATTGACCTCGCCGTCGACCCGCCCCTCGAAACCGGCAGTGGAGGGCTTGTTGGTGATGATGCGGATCGTTCCCGCCTGCGACGAAGCGCCGTAGAGCGTCCCCTGCGGACCGCTGAGGCTTTCGATTCGCGCAATGTCGTAAATATGCACGTCGAGCGTGCCACCGATGGTCGTAATCGGCTGTTCGTCGAGATAGAAGCCGACCGACGGAAGCGGGCCCGAATGGTTGCCGTCGCCGCCCGAAGCGACGCCCCTCATGTAGACATTGGTCGAACCGGGCGACGTCGTCTCGAAGCTGACGCTGGGCAGCAGCTGAGAAAACTGGTTGAAGTTCGTGACGTTGAGCTGGTCCAGCTTTTTCGTGCTCAGCG
>JANMJZ010000146.1:0-4632 GCA_031371635.1 Sphingomonadales bacterium
CGGGTTGTTGTACGAACCCTGGTCGCACAAGTGGATGAATACCTGCGACCCCAGATCGCGCGCCAGCGAGAACAGCTTGATGAAGATTGCATAGCTGCGTTCATCGTATGAGATTCGCGTGAAGAAGTCGGTGATGAGCGCTTGATCCGGATCGCCGTTCGGCCAGGATTTGGCCGCGTCCAGATGATAACCGCCTTCATATTGGCCGAGCTGGATGCCAAGTGGCTCGACAATCTGACGATGGGCGGCCAGCGTCGCGGCAAAGCCGGTCAACGAGCCGCCCCCCGCGGGGAACTGATCGCTGAACTCGATCTGCCGGAACGCTTTGGCCAGACCGCTATCGTCGGTTGCGGCTGCCCAGCTTCGGACGATGGCCTTGAACGCGGCACGCCCGTCTTCGCTCGGCGGGTAGGTCAGGCCGCCGTCGATGTATCCCGTCGTCATCAGGATGTTGATGAGTTTGCCGGGCATATCGAACCGTGCGGCAAAGTCGGCATCGTGATTAACATGGGACGGGTTGGACCATTCCGCGATAGCCGTATTGATCCCGACGAGGTTCGCCTGCGTCTTGGAAGCATCGACGAACATCGATCCCCAGCAAAAATCGATACGCTGGGAATAGCCGCTGGCCTTGCGGAAGATCGCAGCGACGCGGGCCATCCGATAGCCATATTGTCGGTTCGACGGATCCCCGACGTTGCCGGGAATGGCGGGGTTCAGAGTGTATAGATAGTGGTAAGCGGGAAAGGCGTAGTTCCACGGCTCGTTGCTGAACTCGACCAGATACCGCAGTTCAGGCTTCAACTGTGCCTCGATCAAGGCCGCCAGCGCGCGAACATAATCGTCGCTCGCCCGGGCCATGATACAGAAATAGCCGGGTACGTTAGCCTGATTGCACAACGCAATCTGGATCTCGAGCGGCACAATTCGCCATGTGCTGAAGCCTGGCAGCGGCCGCTCGGCGAAGTTTTCGCGGTTGTTCTGATTGGTTCCGTCCCAATCCATGAACCGAAAGACGCCAAGGTCTTTCACCCGTGCGATGAATTCATCCGTGAAAATACCGCCCGCCTTGAGCGCTGCCTCCTGATCGAGCCGGCAGAGCTGATGAGTGTCCGCCATGGAATAAGGCGTCGGAAGTTTGCTGATCAGCAAAAAGATTCCGTAACCCTGCGAGGGCGGAAACGGCATCGGGTCGGTAACGTCGAACACGATGCGACGCTTGCCGTCCACGATAGTGCTGGACACGATACGCTGGTTTGGAATTTCGAACGTGGCATCGATCCGCGTCGACTCAAATACGTAGCGCTGCTTATCCTTGGGGCCGTAGGGGCCCTCGATGTTGATGACCTGTTCGACACCTGCGGCATTCGCTGGGATGGCCATCGGGTAGCCATTGGCGTTGACCTGAACTGCTGGCTCGCTTGCGCCGCCAGCATAGTCGATCGGCGGATTCCAGCCGGCTCCCTGCCACGGCCGCGACATTTTCGCGCGATCGAGAAAGGGAAAGCCCTGCCCATAATATTCGAGCTGTTCGGATCCGAGGTTCTGACCGACAGGCTTGAAAGGCTTCAGGCCGGGGCGTTTTGCATCGAGTGCGGTCCCCACACCCGGAGCGCCGTTCGGGCCCACCATGCCTGAGAGTCCTGCCCCCGCCCCCTTAGTGGATGTTCCCGTTGCGAGCCGCGCATAGGCAGCCGCGGCGGAGGCTACCCCCGCACCTACGAGCCAACGGCGGGAGATGTGGGTGCCACGAGGCGGTGATTTTGTCATGCGCGGCGTCTGACGAAGGGGCAGCCGACAGGCAACGTCGCCAGCGTGCAAAGTGCGACCACTTGCCCTAATTCTCAGGCGCGCTTGGGAAAAGTGCCGAGTTCGTCTTCCGCGGTCTCCAACAGTGTCTCTTTTGCTGGCTCCGCCGGCAGCGACGGCAGTCCGCGTCGCAGGTAGACGAAAAGCAGCGCGACAGCAGATATTACTGACACGATCGTTGCCTGGATCAGCAGTTCGATCGTGCTGCCACGCGCCAAAGGCAGCGCGTAGATGGCCGTCGCCATCACTGCCAGCGCCGCCGTCATCATGATGTCGAATCCCGGGCGGATATACCCTCGCCGGACGCAGGCGACCACCATGAAGCCATAGCTCGCAGCGAGGCCGATGACATAGCTTAGCGCATAACTTGCCACCCCCGCGCCCGTAAAATGGACGACAAGAATCGCGATGCTGAACGCCGCAAGCCGTACGAGTACGGTCCAGACCTCGAATTGCGGCGTGCCTTCGACGAGCGGCATGTGGCGCAAGCTCGACTCAGCAACCTCGAACAAGGTGCCGATCGCCAGGATCTGGGCAAACGCGGCCGCTGCGTGATAGCGTGGCTCGTAAAGCAGCAGAAAGAAGCTGGGGGAGATCGCCATCACACCCAGCGTAACGATCGTGCTGTACAGCAGCATCGTTGTCCGCACGCCCAGCAATTGCGCTCGCGCTTCTGCATCGCCCTTCATCAACTGCACGGTCAGGGGGTAGAAGACGCTCGAACTCCAGCGTTGCGTTATCTGCGCCGGGATGGCGGCAAAGGTGGCGCCAATGCCATAAAGCCCGAGCGCGGTCATGCCGAACAGGAACGGAAACAGCGCCTTGTCGATCTGCATGCCGACGAAACTCAGCGTCGACGACGTCTGGATCCAGCGCGCGAAAGCCCACTGCCGCCGGATATAATCGCGATCGAACACGAATCGCGGCGACCGGCCGGACAGGAAATGGCTCGCGAATGTCGTGAAAACCACAGCGATCAAAGTGCCGATCACCAGCGACCAGAAGGTGGGGCTGACAAAGGCGATGAGGATCGACGTCGTCATCGCGACGATCCTTCCGCCAAGTTCGACCAGCGTCGACGGAAGCAGCCGTCGATGGGCAAGGGCAAGGATAGGGTAAAGGCTCTGCGCACCCTGCAAGACAGGCATTAGGGCCAGCGCGAACAGGACGTCGCGAAGGCGCGCATCGTGATAGATTAAGCCGACAGGCACGGCGATTGCCGCTACGATTATGCCCACGCCGATGCCCCGGACAAACTGCATCGTCCACAGACGGTCCTCGTCCTCGCGGCTCAGCTCGCCTTCCCGCAGGGCGGTGATTGCGATGCCCACGTCGGACACCATCTGAATGCCGGTCAGGATAAGCGACGTGATCGCCGTAAGGGCAAAGGCGCTGGGATCCAGCAGGCGAGCCAGGACGATATTGCTGACCAGCCGCAGCGCGCTTTGCGTCACGGTGTTGGCAATAATCATGGCGGACGGGTTGCGCAGAACCTTGCTCCAGGCAGTCCGCGTCCATGCGTTCATCGGTCGGCCTTCTGCACTGCCTGCCCCGGGGGGGCAAAATGGGGTCGTTCCGGCATGGCGCCCCGATGGCGCCAGGCACGGTAAAGTCAAGCCATGTGACTTGCTGCCTCGATAAGCTTGGATGGTTAACTACTTGTCAAATAGGGTAAACGTCCCGGGGAGGGACTTCTACTTATGGCAGGCACTGCGCTCTTGCGGCGCAGATATCTAACCGGTAGGCGCAAACACTTAGGTAACTCTTCGGCTCGTATGCCTGTTTAGGGGGTGTATCATTTCAGTCGAGGTCAAGGCATCGCACGGCCTGTCGCAGCGGTTCTCGCTGCCGATCCGGCCGATGCTGATCATAGGCCTTTGCGCTTTGGTGGCACCGACGCTTGTCGGTGTCGCGCGCGAGAGCTGGACGACGGAGCAGGGCGCCCATGGGCCGCTTGTGCTGGCAATCGGCATCTGGCTGGTGGGCCGTGAATGGGCTGCGGCGCGGCAACTGGCCCGACCGGGCAACGGTGTGCTGGTCGTCATCCTCTATGCCCTCTTACTCCCGCTCTATGTTTTCGCCCGCGTTACCAGCATCATCGAGATCGAGGGCGCGGCTATGTACGCGCTGCTGCTGACGACCGCGCTCGCCCTGTGGGGCGGCGCCACGCTCCGACGGCTTTGGTTTCCCCTGCTTTTCCTTGTATTCGCATTCCCACCGCCCGACACGCTGTTCGCGATGCTGACGCAGCCGCTGAAGATCGGCGTTTCCGAAACGGCGGTTACATTGCTGCACGCGGTGGGATATCCGATCGCGGGTTCGGGTGTGACCATCCAGATCGGTCAGTATGAGATGCTCGTTGCCGCTGCCTGCGCGGGACTTAATTCGCTGATCAGCCTTACCGCGCTCGGCCTGTTCTACAGCTATATCAGGCACAGCTCGAACTGGCGCTACATGGCTCTGCTGCTCGTCTGCATCCTGCCGGTCGCCGTACTGGCCAACCTGGTGCGCGTTCTCATCCTGCTGCTCATCACCTATCATTTCGGCGAGGCGGCGGGGCAGGGTTTCTTCCACGAACTGGCAGGCATGACGATGTTCCTGACTGCGCTGCTCGGCATTTTTCTTATCGATAGTCTGGCCACGCCTCTGCGTCGGCGCTTCGCCACGTCGTTGTCGGGCCAGGAGGCCACGCTATGAACGACGAAAGCTGGAAGACGCGGGACGCTCAGGGACGTGCGCGGTTAAGTCGCCGCCAGACCCTCATCGGCGGGAGCCTGCTCGTCGCGGCAACCGCCGGCTTCGCCCTGAAGCCGCGCCGGACGG
>JANMJZ010000169.1:0-5186 GCA_031371635.1 Sphingomonadales bacterium
GTCCGCAACTCGACCGCCGAGGTGAACGTCGCGGGGATCGAGATCGAGAACAGCTACAACGCCGACGTCCACGACAATGTCGCGACGAAGAATGCGGGCGGCATCCTCGTCTTCGACCTGCCCAATCTGCCGCAGATGGGCGGGCATTCGGTTCGCATCTTCAACAATCGTGTCGTCGACAATTCGACGCCGAACTTTGCGCCGAGGGGCAATATCGTGGCGAGCGTCCCCACCGGCACCGGCGTGATGGTGATGGCCAACCGCGACGTGCATGTGTTCGGAAATACGCTGGGCGAGAATGCGACCGCCAATGTGATGGTCGTCGCGTACAAGCGCCCCTTCACCGACACGACGTACAACCCGTTGCCGCGCAACGTCGTGGTGCGCGACAACAAGCACGGCCGTGCGGGCTGGGACCCGAAGTTTCCGGGTGGCGCGATGCTGGCCAAGGCGATGGGCGGATCGATCGCGCCGATCTTCTGGGATGGCGCGGGCGGCATGGCCGCGACCAACATCCGCGTGACCGACAAGGTCGGCGTGCTGACGATGGGCCTGCCCGAACCACTTACCCCGATCATGGACGCCAAGCCCGCGCCGATCGATTTGGCAAAGGGGCCCGTCATTGCCGAGCCGGCAAAGGTCGTACTGCCCGCGAGCATGGAAGCGGCGATCGGCTGACATGTGGCGCGTGATGCCAGCGTTCCTGCTGCTTGGCGCAGCACCAGCGCCGCCGCCGGTGGCGCTCGACGTGATTGCGTCGGACGCGCTGCCGCCGAAGCTGTCGGACTTCCGCTTCTTCAACGGTGGCACGCCCAATGCCGGGGTGCAGGCCTATGCGCTCAACACGCCGCTGTTTTCGGACTATGCGGAAAAGGACCGCTATCTCTACCTTCCGCCGGGCACCAAGGCGAAGTTTACGGGTGATGGCCTCCCCGAACTGCCGGTTGGCGCGGCGCTGATCAAGACGTTCCACTATGGCGCGACCAAGGTCGAGACGCGGGTGCTGCTGCACCGGGCCAGCGGCTGGGTCGCCCTGCCGTATGTCTGGCAGGGTGACGAGGCAGTGCTGAAGCGCGCAGGCACGCGCGTGGCACTGACGGTGCAGGGGCAGGCAATCGACTACGCCGTGCCCAACGTGAACCAGTGCAAGGAATGCCATGCGCTCGACGGCGCGGTGACGCCGATTGGCCCCAAGGCGCGCAACCTTTCGCCGGGGATGCTCGGCCTTGCGACCAACGGGATCGCGCTGCCGAAATGGGGCGATGCGACGGCGCCGCTCGCGCTGCGGGCGCGGGCGTATCTCGACGTAAATTGCGGGCATTGCCACAATCCACAGGGCGCGGCGTCGAACTCGGGGCTCAACCTGACCTGGGAGACGACCGACCGCACGGCCATCGGCATCGGCAAGACGCCGGTGGCGGCGGGACGCGGGTCGGGCGGGTTCCTCTATGCGATCGACCCCGGCCATCCCGAAAGCTCGATCATGGTCCATCGCATGTCGACCGCCGAACCAGGCGTGGCGATGCCCGAGCTGGGGCGGGCGATGGTGCACAAGGAAGGCGTGAAGCTGGTGAGCGACTGGATCGCGGGCATGAAGCCAGAGGGCAAGGAATGAGCGAGTGGGTTATCGGCGTCATCGGCGGATCGGGGCTCTATGCCATCGACGCGCTCGAGGACGCGAAGTGGGTCGCCTATGCCTCGCCTTGGGGCCAGCCGTCCGATGCGTTGCTGACCGGCATGCTGGCGGGCGTGAAGTTCGTGTTCCTGCCGCGCCATGGGCGGGGGCACCGGGTCTCACCGGGTGAGCTGAACGCGCGGGCCAATATCGATGCGCTGAAGCGCGCGGGCTGCACCGACATCGTGTCGATCTCGGCCGTCGGATCGCTCGCCGAAGAATTGCCGCCGGGGCGTTTCGTGATTGTCGACCAATTCATCGATCGGACGAAGGGTCGGCCCTCGACCTTTTTCGAAAGCGGCATGGTCGCGCATGTTTCTATGGCCGATCCGGTCTGTCCGCGCCTGTCGGCGCTGGCGTCGGCGGCAGCGCGGGCCGCCGGGGCGGAGGTCAGCGAGGGCGCGACCTACCTCGCGATGGAGGGTCCGCAATTCTCGACGCGCGCCGAATCGAATCTCTACCGGCAATGGGGCGCCCAGGTGATCGGCATGACCGCGATGCCCGAAGCCAAGCTCGCCCGCGAGGCCGAGCTGCCCTATGCGCTGGTCGCTATGGTCACCGATTACGACTGCTGGCGCGAGGGCGAGGACGATGTCGACGTGGCGACGGTCGTGGCGCGGCTGGGCAGCAATGCGGCGACGGCGCGGGCGATGCTCGTCGCGCTGGCGCAGGCGCTGCCGCCGGAACGAACGCCGTCGCCGATCGACACCAATCTCGATTTCGCGTTGATCACGGCGCCCGACGCGCGCGATGCGGCGCTGCTGGCCAAGCTCGATGCGGTTGCAGGAAGGGTGTTGCGGTGAGTGTGGTCCTTTATGATTTCTGGCGGTCATCGGCCTGCTACCGCGTGCGGATTGCGCTGAACCTGAAGGGCATAGCCTATCAGCCGGTTACCACCGATCTTTCGAAGGGAGAGCAGAAGGACCCCGCCTATGTCGCCAAGACGGCGCAGGGGTTCGTGCCGATGCTCGAGATCGACGGGCTGCGACTTACCCAGTCGCTGGCGATCTGCGACTATCTCGACGCGAAAGTTTCAGACCCGCCCTTCGTGCCCGGCGATCCCGCCGCGCGGTCGAAGGTGCTGGCGATGGCGCTGGTCGTGGCGTGCGACATCCATCCGCTCAACAACCTGCGGGTGCTGAAATATCTCGGCGGTATTCTGGACGTGGAAGAGGGCGCACGCGACGACTGGTACCGCCATTGGGTACGCGAAGGGTTGCACGCGCTGGAGGCGATGGCGCAGGATTGCGACGACTATCTGTCGGGCGCTACGCCTGGGCTCGCCGACATTTGTCTGGTGCCCCAGATGTACAATGCGCGCCGATTTGACGTTGACCTGTCGGCCTGCCCGAGATTGTTACGGATCGACGCGGCGCTATGTGCGTTGCCCGCGTTTGAAAAGGCGCATCCCGATGCGGTCAAGCCCGCTTAGCCTCCTTCTCGTCGTTGCTTCCCCCGTCGTTGCCCAGGAAGAAATAGTCGTCACCGGACGCGGGCTCGCCGATCCCGCAGGCGATGCCGCCTATAGCGTCGTGGCAGTCGAGCGGAACCAGCTGAACGCGACGGCGAGCGGACGGCTCGAGGATGCGCTGCGCGATGTCGCGGGGTTGCAGCAGTTTCGCCGTTCCGACGCGCGCTCGGCCAATCCGACGAGCCAGGGCGCGACGTTGCGCGGACTGGGCGGCAATGCGGCGGCGCGGGTGCTCGTCCTGCTCGACGGTGTGCCGCAGGGCGATCCGTTCGCGGGCTATATCAACTGGCCGCTCTACCTGCCCGAAAGGCTGGGCCGGGTGCGCGTGACGCGTGGCGGCGGCAGCGGCGCAGGGGGTTCCGGGGCGCTGGCAGGGACGATCGAGCTGGAAAGCGTGGCCGCAGGGGACGCGCCCGGCTTCGGGGGGCAGGTGGCGGGCGGCAGCTACGGGTCGGCGGAAGCGCGGGCCCTTGCCTCGGCCAGGCTGGGCGGAGGTTTTGCGCTCGTCTCGGGCGGCTATGCCCGGGGCGACGGGTTCGTGCCCGTGGTCAGTCCAGGTCCGGCTGACCAAGGGGCGCGTTACGAACAATATAGTTTTGCGGCGCGGGCGGTCGTGCCGCTGGGAACGAGCGAGCTGCAGGCCAATGTCGACGCGTTCGACGATGCCCGGACGCGCGGCACGGCATTCAGCGCGAACCGGACCAGTGGCGCGAATGCCAGCCTGCGCCTCGTCGGTCGGGAGTTCGTGGCACTCGGCTACGTCCAGCTGCGCCGCTTCACCTCTCAATTCGCCAGCGTCGACGCGACCCGCAGCGTCACCACGCAGACGCTGGACCAGTACAATACACCCGCGACGGGCCTTGGCCTCAAGCTCGAGGCGCGGCCGCGGATCGGGCAGACCGAATTGCGTCTCGGCACCGAATGGCGGCGCACCTCGGGCGAGACGAACGAGGCGTTCAGCTATGTCGCGGGCGCGCCGACGCGGATTCGGTCGGCCGGAGGCGCGAGCGACATCGTCGGCGGTTTTGCGGAGGCAACGCGGGTGGCGGGACCGCTGACGCTGACGGGCGGCGGGCGGGTCGATCGCTGGTCGCTGGCCGGCGGTTATCTGACCGAACGACGGCTGGATGGGACGCCCGTGACGGACAGCAGGTTCGCCAAGCGCCGGGGTTGGGCAGCGACCGGGCGGGCAGGGGCCGCCTATGCCTTGTCCGCTGAACTCAGCATCAGTGCCGCTGCCTATATCGGATGGCGCCTGCCGACGCTCAATGAACTCTACCGCCCCTTCCGGGTGGGGGCCGAAGTGACCAATGCCAATGCCGCGCTGGCACCGGAGCGATCGCGCGGCCTCGAGCTCGCGGCGCACTGGCGACCGGTGCCGGGGACACGGTTCGGCATCACGGTGTTCGACGTGACGCTCGACGATGCCATTGCCAACGTCACGCTGTCGGGGTCGACCCGGCAGCGGCAAAATCTCGATGCGCTGCGTTCGCGCGGGCTGGAGGCCGATGCATCGTTTGCGACGGGCGACTGGCGGCTCAATGCGTCGGCGGCCTATGCCGATGTGTCGCTCCGCGGGTCGGGCGCGTCGGCATCGCTGACAGGCCTGAAGCCGGCCAGCGTGGCACCGTTACAGGCGTCGGCGACGCTCGGCTGGCGGGGGTTGTCGGCAACGGCGCGCTATGTGTCGGCGCAATTCGATGATGACCTGAACAGCCGGCGCCTGGCGCCCGCGCTGACGGTCGATGCAGTGGCCGATGTGCCGCTGGGACCGGGCGTCAGCGTGCAGCTGCGCGGAGAAAACCTGTTCGACGCCCGTGTCGAAGCCGCGGTCAGCGCAAGTGGCGTGGTCGAGAGGGCCGGTCCACGGACCCTGTGGCTGGGGCTGAAATTCCTGGGCTCGGGCGGGAGGTAAAGGCCAGCGCCCGGGAATGAACGTCTCGCACCTGTCGCGCGTTGGGGCTAAACTGTCCCAGCGGCGATTCCGCCTTTTAACGGAGAGACATGATGAGCATTTTCGGTTCGATCAAGGACGCCATC
>JANMJZ010000182.1:0-4289 GCA_031371635.1 Sphingomonadales bacterium
ACCGGCCAGCGGCTTGGCGAGCGCGGGCATGAGTTCGGGACGGTTACCGGGCGCAAGCGTCGCTGCGGCTGGTTCGACGCGGTGCTCGTACGCAAGGCAGCGGCCGTTTCGGGCGTGTCGGGCATCGCCTTCACCAAGCTCGACGTGCTCGACGGGTTCGAGACGCTGAAGATCTGCACGGGCTATCGGCTGGGCGACACGATCCTCGATTATTTCCCGGCCCATGCCGCCGACCAGGCGGCAGTCGTGCCGATCTACGAAGAGATCGAGGGCTGGTCGCAATCGACGGCGGGTGCACGAAGCTGGGCCGATCTGCCCGCACAGGCGATCAAGTACATCCGCCGTGTGGAAGAACTGATCCGCTGCCCCGTCGCGCTGGTCAGCACCTCGCCCGAGCGCGAGGATACGATCCTGGTGCGCGATCCTTTCGCGGACTGATCAGCGCCGCGCCATCCCGGGGATCAGCAGGGCGTCGACCAGCCACCACAGGCCGAGCGCGCCCCAAATGATGAAGCCGAGGCCGAACCAGAAGGTCAGCCAGCCGAGGCCATTGAGCAGCAGCATCATCAACCCACTGCCGACATGGCCGGTGATGAAGCGGTGGACGCCCAGCATGCCGAGAAAGAACCAGGCTACGTAGACGAGGATCGTCACGCCCGTGGCATCGGCATTGGAACGGTAACGATCGATCACGGCCATGGCAGGCTCCTTTCACTGTATTAGTGATATAGGACGCTTGCTGCGCGTGCCAAGTGGCAAGCGTATGAAAGGGCGACGTGCGCCGGTAGTGAGATCCGGGAAAGGCTACCGACGCACGCACCCTCAACGCGTGACGGAAGCTATTCCGTTGCGCCCATTGGCTTTTTATTTTTACGCGATGCCTTTTCGGCAGTGGGCGGGCGATCATCGCCCGTCGTGTTGGTTGCCGAATTCGTCGTCGCGTCGGCTGCCGCAGTCGTGTTGGTCGAGATGTCGTTCGACACGCTATTGGGCGACTCGCTGGTCATGTTGTTGCTGGCCGACCCACTGGGCGGCACGATCTGCGTCGTCGTCTGTGCGATGACCGCCACGGGCAGGGCCGCAGCAATCAGCCAAAGAGCTGTCTTTTTCATCATTATTGTCCGTCGTCTGGTCGGTCAGGGGTAACCGACCCGCTCTAGGTGCGGACGTGCCTGCCGAAAGACGAGGGGGGCGGGCAACGGCTGGTCGTGCGTCGGCGGCGCTTCGGGGATGAGCCGTGGCGCCAATATGGTGAATGAAATCAGTGAGCTGGCTGCGACCTGAGCTTTCTGAGCAGCGTGCCCGCCATGTCGATGAATTCGAGGCGGGCAGGGTGGCGGACGATGAACAGCGTCGCCGCCCAACACAGGCATCCGCAGATCGCAAGCACTGCTAGTATCGGCAGCGCGATGGTTTGGGGCGTCGTCAAGAAACGATAGGCGAGCAGCAGGGGCGCGACCGTCGCCACCGTGCAGGCCAAACTCTGCAAGTAGACGGCCGCCATGGCCGACCAGCCGAAGCCGATCAGCCGCCGCATGAACCCGGCATAGATAACGTACCACAGCACCCCATAGGCGACGCGTGACGCGGCCGCCCATTCGAGGCTGACCATGGCGGCGATCACCAGCAGGACGACCGAAGCCGCCGTATCGAGCAGGTTGAGCATCAGCAGCGTGCGCATACGCCCGAGCACGACCGGCACGTCCATGTGGAGCGGCAGCGCGGTGAACGCGAATTCGCTCAGCGCGACGAGCATCAGGATCGGCGCTACCCCGGCCCAGACCGGGCCGTACAGGATAGAGACCACCGGAACCGCCGCTGCTGCCAGAAACGCCATCGCGGGCCAGGTCGTCACGCTGTAGGCGGACACGACGCGCAGATAGGCGGGCGCGAAGGGCTCGCCGCGGTCGCGCATTCGGGCGAAGGCTGGGAAAAAGACGCCGCCGATCGCGCCCGAAACGAGCAGGCGCAACTGGCCTGAGAGACTGACGGCGCGCCCATAGAGACCGACTGCGGCAAAGCCGAGCAGGCGACCGATGATGAGTTCGGGCGAGCGCATGCCCAGCGCACCGCTAAGCGACAGGGCCGAGGACTGGCTGCCGAACTTCAGGATAGCGTCACTGCCCCGCAGGGTCAGGGGCAGATGCGGACGCTCTCCGCTCACCGCCTGTCCGATCAGCGCGCGCGCCGCGGCCTGTGCGACCGTGCCCAGCGCCATCGACATCGCCGACCAGCCCGACGCTGCCAGCGAAATCGTGACGACGGCCATCGCCGCTGCCGCGCCCGTGTTGACGAAAAACAGGCCGCGAAAGTCGAGCCGCCGTTGCAACAGCGCGGCAGGGACGATGCCGAATGGTACGAGCAGATAGGAACCCGCAATGACGGCAAGGATCGGGAACAGCCGCAGATCCTTGTAGAAAAATGCCGCTGGCCAGGCGAGTGCCAGAATGAGCGCGCCGATCGTAAAGGCAAAGACGATGGAGACCGAAAAGCAACGGCGCAACTTGTCGTGGTCGAGGTCGGGCTCGCCGGCAACATAGCGGCTGATGCCGAAATCCTGGAAGATGGCCACCATCATCGCCGCCGCCAGCGCCGTGCCGAACAGGCCGACTTCGCCCGGCGTCAGGAAAAAGCGCGAGATGACGACCGAAGTCGTGAATTGCGCGAAGAACGCGACATACTGGCTGGCCATGCCCCAGACGGCAGCGGTGCGGACCGAAGGGCCGGTTGAACCCTTCACGCTCATTTAAACAGCAGACTGGAGGCGAGCTGGGCCGCCCGCGCAGGTTCGCCCAGCGTCACAAGGCGCGCGACGGTGCGCCACAGCCCGTCAGTCGCGCCGCCTTCTTTGATATGATCGAGCATTTGCCCGAACCCCTCACCGCGCAACGCCGCAGGTGTATACACGATGCCGAGCGCCACCTTTTCACGGACGGCCGCAAAGACTCCCTGTCGTGCGAACAGCGTGTCGAGCTCCTCCATGGGGGGAAGGGCGACCAGGGATTCGGTTGGATCGGGGCGTCCGGCAAGACGCTCGACATGGGCTTCCCACGCAATGGCTGCACCGATCTTCTGTATATAGGCGTGCCGGTTGCTGACCTGGGTCGCACTCTGGCGATAGAGCAGCAGTCGTTCGGGCAGGTTCGCCATGCGAACATGTTCCGACAGCCGCAACCACAGGTCATAGTCTTCGCAATGCTGGTAGGCCCGGTGATAGCCGCCCACGGCACGCACGGCATCGCGGCGCACCATGACCGAAGGGTGGCACAGGGGTGGACCATTGCGCAGGTCGGCCAGCACGTCGTCCGGGGTCGTGACGTTGTCGAACTTGTGGCTGCTCGGCCGCCCTTCCTCGTCGATACAGGTACAGCCGGTGCCGAGCACGCCGATGTCCGGATTGGCGTCCATATAGGCGAGCTGGCGGGCAAAGCGTTCGGGCAGGGCGATGTCGTCGCCGTCCATGCGTGCGATGATCGGGGCGCGCGCTACGTCGATCATGCGATTCAGGCTGGCGATCAGCCCGGCATTGGACTGGTGACTCGCTTTGATTCGCGAATCTCCGGCGGCGAGTCGGTCGATGATCTCTCCCGATCCATCGGTGGAGCCGTCGTCGACTATCAGGAATTCGAAGTCCGCCATCGTCTGCGCAAGGATGCTCTCGACAGCGTGGCCCAGATAGGGCCCATTGTTATAGACGCTCATCGCGACGCTGATGCGGGGGGTCGTCATTCGTCATCTGGCCCAGTTTTCTGCGCTTCCTGCACGGCAGCGCCTCTTAGTGCGGGCACTTAGCGCACAGGGGTGAAAAAGGCTTTACCCGGTGCCGCACGGCGGCGAACCATGAGGCGGCGAAACTTATGTGATGTTTTTCCTACAAAAGCTGTTGACGGGAAAAAACTCCCCACATATAGGAGCCCTCGTCGCGGCGCTGAGCCACTTCGGTTTCCCTCCTCGGAGCGGAAAGCGTGAAGTTTCAGAGTTGCTTCTGCACTATCACAGACGCCCGGTCACCCCAGTAAAACGGGGTAAGGCTAGGCGTCGGTGTTTTGCGCTCTTTGACATTGTCGGTTTAGATGAAGGGACATGTGGGCGGCGGCTCCGGGTCCGACGGTTTTAAGGCGTCGGGTGCTCGGTTAAATTAGTCGTTACTCACAAGTCCTTCACGTATCCATACGTAATTGATTTGTGCAGGAACGGCTCCTTGAAATGAGCTGACTTGCCTTCGGGAATTCCACCTGAGGCTTGTCGGAACATCAAACTTGAGAGTTTGATCCTGGCTCAGAACGAAC
>JANMJZ010000183.1:0-2083 GCA_031371635.1 Sphingomonadales bacterium
GACCACGACCAGGCAGCGAGCATGGAAAAGAAGAAGCAGGAAGGTTACTTCTGATGTCGGACGTCATCTACAAGACCGACGATCTGATCGCGTCGGACATCGACGCCTATCTCGACCTGCACCAGCACAAGAGCTTGCTGCGTTTCATTACCTGCGGTTCGGTCGACGACGGCAAATCGACGCTGATCGGGCGCTTGCTCTATGATTCGAAGATGATTTTCGAGGACCAGCTGGCGACACTCGAAGCCGACAGCAAGCGGATGGGCACGCAGGGGCAGGAAATCGACTTCGCGCTGCTCGTCGACGGCCTCGCTGCCGAGCGCGAACAGGGTATCACGATCGACGTCGCCTATCGCTTTTTTGCCACCGAAAAGCGCAAGTTCATCGTCGCCGATTGCCCGGGGCACGAGCAATACACCCGCAACATGGTGACCGGAGCCTCAACGGCCGACCTTGCGGTAATCCTGATCGACGCGCGCAAGGGCGTGCTCGTGCAGACGCGGCGGCACAGCTATCTCGCCAGGCTGCTCGGCATCCGCAACATCGTGTTGGCTGTGAACAAGATGGACCTGATCGGCTACGACCAGGCGAAATATGACGCCATCGTCGCCGATTATAGTGCCTTCGCATCGAGCATTGGCATTACCGACTTCACCGCAATGCCGATTTCCGGGTTCAAGGGCGACAACATCACCGATTTGTCCCCCAACACGCCTTGGTACGACGGCCAGCCGTTGATGGCGCATCTGGAAACGGTGGCGCTCGACAATGAAGCCGATCAGGCAAAGCCGCTGCGCATGGCAGTGCAATGGGTTAACCGCCCGAACCTCGATTTCCGCGGGTTCAGCGGTCAGATTGCGACCGGCAGCGTGCACCCGGGCGACGCCATCCGCGTATTGCCGAGCGGCAAGACGTCGACGATCAGCAAGATCGTAACACTGGGCGGCAAACTCGACGAAGCCGTCGCGGGTCAGTCGGTCACGCTTTGCTTCTCCGACGAAGTCGACTGCTCACGCGGCGACGTGATTGCGGCGGCAGATACGCCGCCTGAGGTGTCGGACCAGTTCGAATCCACCATCGTCTGGCTCGCGGATGACGCGCTGATCCCCGGCCGTGCCTATTGGCTCAAGCTCGGCACGCAGACGGTGTCGGCAACGGTTCAAGAACCGAAATACACCGTCAACGTGAACACCATGGAGCACATGGCAGCCAAGACGCTGGACCTGAACGCCATCGGTGTCGCCGAGATCTCGACCGACAGGGCGATCGTGTTCGAACCCTACGCCGATAACCACACGCTGGGTGGCTTCATCCTGATCGACAAGATCACCAACCGTACCGTCGGCGCAGGGATGCTCCACTTCTCCTTACGCCGTGCCCAGAACGTCCACTGGCAGGCGACCGACATCGGTCGCGAGGCGCATGCCGCACTCAAGAACCAGAAGGCGCGGGTGCTCTGGTTCACCGGCCTGTCGGGTTCGGGCAAGTCGACCATCGCCAACGAGGTGGAAAAATCCCTCAACCTGATGAACCGCCACACCTTCCTGCTCGATGGCGACAATGTCCGCCACGGGCTGAACAAGGACCTGGGCTTCACCGAGGCGGACCGCATCGAAAATATCCGGCGGGTGGGCGAAGTCGCCAAGCTCATGGCCGACGCCGGGCTGATCGTGCTGACTGCGTTCATTTCGCCATTCCGCGCCGAGCGCGACATGGTGCGATCGATGCTGCCCGATGGCGAGTTCATCGAGATTTTCGTCGACACGCCGCTCGAGGTGGCCGAAGCACGCGACGTGAAGGGGCTTTATAAAAAGGCGCGCTCGGGTCAGTTGAAGAACTTTACCGGCATCGACAGTCCCTATGAGGCGCCCGCAAGACCGGAAATCACCGTCAACACGGTTCAGATGACTTCTGCCGAGGCAGCCGAGTATATCGTCCGCCAGATCATGCCGCTCAAATGAGCGCATTGACCGACGCCGAGCTTGCGGCGCATCTCGCCGATGTCGCGGGCAAGCTGCTTTTGCAGGTCCGCGCCTGTGGCCTCATGTCGTTGAAAGCGCTTGGAAAGGCGGGAGACCAGACC
>JANMJZ010000204.1:0-4544 GCA_031371635.1 Sphingomonadales bacterium
TCTCTCCATCATCATTCCCGCGCGCACGACAGTCACGCGCACACCCGACATAGCGAGTTCGTCGCCCCACATGTCGGCCATGAATTCGAGGGCCGTCTTGGTGCCTGCATAGAGCCAAAGCATCGGCATCTTGATGTGCGACGACTCGCTGCTGACGTTGATGATGTGGCCGCCACCCTGCATCAGCGGCAGCGCTTCGCGCGAACAGAATACGGGCCCGGCAACGTTGGTCATCAACAGGCTGGACACCTGGTCGTCCCGCACTTCGGCGAGCGTAAATGGCTCGAAAAGCGCCGCATTATTGATGAGTACGTCGATCCTTGGATGGCGGGCCGCGATGGCGGCAAAGGCCGCCCTTACGGAATGCGGATTGCTGACGTCGCACGCCAATGCGAAATGGGGCGCACCAATCTCGTCAGCGACCGCCTGCACCTTTGACAGCGTCCGCCCCAGAAGCACGACCGTCTCGCCATCGGCAGCGAAACGGCGGGCGAGTGCGCGGCCGAGGCCGTCGCCCGCGCCGGTAATCACGATGGTCTTGCCCACGCCCTGCTCCGCAAATTTTGTTAGTGGCGGTTCCCTACCGCGCGGCAGCGCGGCGGGACAGCGGCGCCCCCGGCCTTATCGCGCGAGCGATACGACCCGACCTAATTCGCCGGGCGCGCGAAATCGGGCGGATATACAGACAGGTCGCCATCGTATGCGATGCCGCCATCCCAGAATTGGGTGCCGCTGATCTTGCGAAAGAAGTGCACCGTGCGCGCCACCGATCCGCTTGGTGAACGTGGCTCCATGGCAATCCCACTCGGGCTCCGCCCCCCTGCCCGCGCGCTGAAATCGCGAATGGTAAACAACAGGTCGCTCGTCTGGTGCGCGCAAAAAACCAGGTCACTTCCCGGACAATAGCGACGCGGTTCGATCTGCAGCGGCGACAGCCGCCCGCGCTTCATGCCGACCTTGCCCGGCACGCGCGATACCTCGGGCATGTGCACCTCATTGTACCACTTGTGATATTCCGCCTCTCGCCCGGCGACGAAATTGGCGAGGATGATAAAAACACCCGAAAACGGCTTTCCAGGATGGTAGTTGGGGCTGAAGACCCAGTCCGAATACATGGCGTAGCTATGGATACGTTCTGTCTCGGTCTCGTCATCGACCAGGCCTGCGTCGCGCGCTTCGGCAAGCAGCGGGCCGAGCGCAGGCAAGTCGATCTCCGGAGCCGGATAATCGAACTCGTACACGCTCAGGAACCGCCACGGCTGGGGAATGTAGGGCATGATCTGTTCGGGCGTCACCTCGAACCGGTCGGCGGCACGGAACCCTCGCAGCCGGCCGACATCTTCCCGGTGCTTGCCATCGAACCATGCCGCGTACTCGGGCTGTCGATCTTCCGGCACATTGTGCAGATGGATCGTCGTGAAAAGGCTCATGGTCCTACCCCCTTGCAAGTGCGCGCTTCATCGACGCCTTAATCTACGTGTGCCGCTTCCGGGCGGATCGCCGGTTTGGGGCGCTTCAATAGCCACGCTAACGGGACGATGCCGAGAAGCAGCCAGAATAGCATGTAGAAGTTGTCGAGATAGGCGATCATCGCTGCCTGTCGCGTCACTTCGCCGTTCAGCGCGCCCATTGCGGCCTCGCCGACGCTACCAAGCTGCGCTGCCACCGAAGCAGGATCTACAGGCAAGTTGTACGAGGTGACACTGGCAGCAAGATCGGCGTGACTGGTCTGCATATTGCGCGAAAGTACCGTCACGATCGCCGAAATGCCGAAGCTCGCACCAAGATTGCGGAACAAAGTCATGAGCGTCGTTCCGTCCGTGCGATAACGTGGCAAAAGGGTCGAGAACGCGATCAGATTGATCGGGACGAACACGAAGCCTAGGCCGAGACCCTGCAGAAAGGCCGACACGACGATCTGTTGCCCACCCATATCGAGCGACCAGCGCGTCATCGTCCACATGGAGGCCGCGGCCAGCAGATAGCCTAGGCTTATCAACAGTCGCGTATCGACCTTGCCCATCAGCCGGTTCGTAATGAACATCGTGAGAAAAACGCCGACTCCGCGCGGGGCCATCAGCATGCCGGTGTCGATCACATCATAGCCATATACGTTCTGGTACATCGTCGGCAGGACCGACGAGAGCGCCACATTGGTGATCCCAAGGACGACCATGAAGCCGAGCGCCGCAATGAAATTGGGATCGCGCACCATCGCACCTTCGAACAAGGGATGATCGACGGTGCGGGTATGGATGAAGAAAACCCAGAAGCAGCTGAGTGCGAACAATAGCTCGACCACGGTCTCGCGCGCCTCGAACCAGTCGTTGTTCTGCCCCCTGTCCAGCATGAGCTGCAGCCCGCAAAGGGCCAGCCCGAGCATCAAGGCGCCGAACACGTCTAGCTTGCGCTGTACGAGGGGGCGTGACGGAAGCAGCCACCAAAGCAGGGCGAGAGCCGGGATGCCGATCGGCAGGTTGACGTAAAATACCCAGCGCCAGTTCAGCGTCTCGGTCAGATAGCCGCCGAGAAAGGGCCCGCTGATTGGCGCGATCATCACCACCATGCCCCAGATCGACATGGCGTTGGCCTGCTTGCTCGGTCGGTTGATGTCGAACATGATGGTTTGCGACAACGGCCCGATGAAAGCGGACGCCATCCCCTGGATCGCGCGAAAGATGACCATCTGCGTGAGTGAGGTCGCCGCGCCGCACAGCATCGACGACAGCACGAACAGCACCGAGGCGCCTAGAAACAGGTTGCGCGACCCCAGCCGGTCGGACAGCCAACCCGTCAGGGGCAGTACGAGTACGCCCGCGATGATGAAGCTGGTCAGCACCCAGCTGATCGATTCCATAGATGCGCCAAGACTGGTCCGCATGTGCGGTAATGCGACATTGGCGATCGTCAGATCGAGAAACTGGCAAATCGAAATGCCCATGACCGCAACCATCAGCAGGGCGGTATGCCGACTCGGCAATGTCGGCGCGTCGTCCAGCGGCTGCGTATCGCCAGCGCCGGAGCTGCCTGCCCTATCTGGATGTGTCGATGCGGACATGCGTCGACAGACCGGCAATCAGCGGGCGAGGCGCTTTTTCATCGATGGAGATGCGCACGGGAACGCGCTGCGTGACCTTGACCCAGTTGCCATTGGCGTTCTGCGCCGGAAGCACCGAAAACTCGGACCCGGTCCCGGCGCCGATGCTGGCGATACGGCCCTTCAGCGTCACGCCAGGATAGGCATCGAACGACAGGTCGGCGGGCTGGCCGACATGCATGTTCGTGAGGTCCGTTTCCTTGAAATTGGCCTCGACCCAGCTGCGATCGCTGACCAAGATGCTGACCGCGGGCAGGCCCTGCGTCATCATCTGGCCGACCTGAAGCCGGTCTGCCTGGCTGATCACGCCTGCGACGGGCGCCCGCGCCTCGGTCTTGGAGAGATTATAGGCGGCCTGGCGCTTTTGCACCTGCCCCGCAAGGACTGCGGGATTGACGCCGGGCGCGGCGGAACCTGTCGCGAGCGCCGCGCGCGCCTTGATCGCTTCGCCCTGCGCATTAGCCAGTTTGGCGCGCGCATCCGACAGCGCGTGTTCCGCCGCCTCAAAGCGCGCCCGGGTGGTAAAGCCGCTTCGCATGAGTTCGGACTGGCGACGATATTCCTCTGTGTAGAAAGCTACTCCCTCACGCGCGCTCGCGATATCAACGCCCGTCGTCTGGTATTCGGTTTCCGCGCCGATGACTTTGACCTGGGCTGCCGCAATCGACGCATCGGCCTGCGCCATCGCAATGCGATAGGGTTCGGGATCGATGCGGAACAGCAGCTGGCCCGCCCTGATCCGTTCATTTTCCCTAACCCCGACCTCGACGATACGCCCGCTGAGCTCGGCGCTGATCGATATCTTGTCCTGCCGGACATAGGCATTGTCCGTCGAAACATAATGATCGTTAGCGACGTAATACCAGACCACCCCTGCGACGAGGAACAGGGGGACGGCGGCCATCAGCGCGACCTTGCGCAAGCGATGCACGCGCCT
The DNA here is from genome assembly GCA_031371635.1 of Sphingomonadales bacterium. GTDB lineage: Bacteria > Pseudomonadota > Alphaproteobacteria > Sphingomonadales > Sphingomonadaceae > Sphingomonas_O. The sequence continues at coordinate 4,035 of JANMJZ010000204.1, forward strand.
GGGCACCTCAGGCGTCGCCGCGACCTGACTCACGATGCCCGGATCCGCGTCAGCCATGTGACACCATGGATTCTGGCACGCGGCGCGTAAGGTTCAGGCGCAGGCGGTCGAGCGTTGCTGCCAGCCGCAACCGTTCCGCGGCATCGACACCCTCGAACGCCTGTTCGAGCAGCTCGTCGGCAAGGGGGCGCAGCTGGTCGAGCAACTCGTGCGCCTTGGCGGTCAAATAAAGTCGCCACGAGCGTCGGTCGGCAGGATCGGTTCGCCGCTCGACGAGATCGGCCTCTTGCAACCGGTCGACCATGCGGCACACCGTTATCGGCTCAACGTCGAGCAGATCGGCCAGCTTGCCCTGATTTACGCCCTCATGCCGCCGAAGTGCCGAAAGCACCTGCCACTGGGGTCGTGTCACGCCAATACTGCGGGCGCGCGCATCGAACGCGCGGCGCATCAGTCGCGCCACGTCGGCCAGCTTGGAACCTGGGTTCTCTTCCATGATTTGTAGCTAGT
>JANMJZ010000216.1:0-13343 GCA_031371635.1 Sphingomonadales bacterium
CGTCGACTGGCTCTTGCCGTCGTCGACGAGCAGCACCGATTTGGCGTGGCGCAGCGCATACTGCTAACCGCCAAGGCCGAAACCCCGCCGCACCTGCTCGTCATGACTGCGACACCCATCCCGCGGACACTGACCCTCACGACTTATGGCGAGATGGACGTCAGCCGCCTCGATGAAATGCCGCCGGGCCGGACGCCCGTCGAGACGCGGGTCATATCGTGCGAGCGCCTCGAAGAAGTAGTCGAGGGACTGGCCCGGCATATTGCCGACGCGAAGCAGGCCTATTGGGTGTGCCCACTTGTCGAGGAAAGCGAGGTCAGCGACCGGGCGGCGGCCGAGGCTCGGGCGGCGGGCCTGAAGCTGCGTTTCGGCAAGCGGGTCGGTCTGGTGCACGGGCGCATGAAGCCGCCCGAGAAGGACGCCGTTATGGCGTCGTTTGCGAGCGGGGCGCTCTCGGTCCTCGTTGCCACGACTGTGATCGAAGTCGGTGTCGACGTGCCGAAAGCGTCTTTGATCGTCATCGAGGAGGCCGACCGCTTTGGCCTGGCCCAGCTTCACCAGCTGCGCGGACGGGTGGGGCGGGGCGCAGAACGATCCGTCTGCCTGCTGTTGCGTGGTAACGCGCTCAGCGAGACATCGCGCGCAAGGCTGGCGCTGATGCGCGAGACCAACGACGGATTTCGTATTGCCGAAGAGGACCTGCGCCTGCGCGGCGGGGGCGAAGTCCTAGGGACCCGTCAGTCCGGTGAGGCGCGATTCCGGCTGGCCAGCATCGAGCAGATGACTGCGATGATCGCATCTGCCACCGATGACGCCCGCCTGCTGGTCGATCGGGATGGCGGGCTTGAGGGGCCGCGTGGCCAGGCTGCGCGAACCGCGCTTTATCTGTTCGAACGTGACGCGGCGGTGGGATTGCTCCGCGCAGGCTAGCGCGTAACCTCGCCGACAACGGCGCTCATCTGCAGCGGCGTCAGCGGTTCACGGAACGCCGCACCGATGCGTTCACCCAGCACCCAGACGATATCGGCGCGCACCCAGCCGACAACGGGCATGTCGATGCGGATGGGCTCGCGCTCACACTGGTCCATATCGGTGATGGCCATGAAGCCGTCCTCCGACAGGTTGAGCAAGCGGATCCCCGATAGGCGCCCCTCGCGATCGGTCATCAGCGTATCGGCCTGGATGTCCTGGCGCGCCGTGCGGCGGCGATTGACCTGGGCGACGTGCGCGGCGAGCGGTTCAGCGGTGGCGATGTCCATAAGCGCAAGGCTTGCATCCAAGCCCCGATTATTTCGTGAAAGAAGAGCATTGAGACCGGATTTACCGTCTTGCGTGCGCCCCCCCTTACCGGACGATGAGACCGTGAAGTTTCTTGCCTGCCGAGATCTTCACCGGTTCCGCACCGGGTGAGATCACCGCGGTGTCGTCGGTCACTTTCTCACCATCGATTCGCGCGCCGCCGCCAGCGATGAGTCGGCGTGCCTCGCCCTTCGACGCTGCAAAGTTGAGCGCGATAAGTGCATCGACGATGCCGATTACTTCGGTCGCAATCGCGTGGCTCGGCAGGTCTTTGCCGTGCCCGCCAGCGAAAGTGGCATCGGCGGTAGTCTCGGCGAGCCTGGCCGCCTCTGCGCCATGCGCGAGCGCCGTCGCTTCATAGGCAAGCAGACGTTTGGCCGAGTTGATCTCTGCACCTTCCAGTGACTCGTGTCGCGCGATCTCGTCGAGCGGCAGGTCGGTGAACAACCGCATGAAACGGCCGACATCGGCATCCTGGGTGTTCCGCCAGAACTGCCAATAGTCGTAGGGCGAGAGTGATTCTGCGTTGAGCCAGACAGCGCCAGCCGCCGTCTTGCCCATCTTGCCGCCATCGGCAGTCGTAATCAGCGGTGTTGTCAGGCCGAAGAGCTGCGTCGAATCCATGCGCCGGGTCAACTCGATACCGTTGACGATATTCCCCCACTGGTCGCTGCCCCCCATCTGCAGGCGGCAACCGACGCGACGCGACAGCTCCAGGAAATCATAAGCCTGCAGGATCATGTAGTTGAACTCAAGGAAGCTCAGGGGCTGTTCCCGCTCCAGCCGCAGCTTGACTGAATCGAACGTGAGCATGCGGTTGATCGTGAAGTGCTTGCCGACGTCGCGAAGGAAGGGGACATATTCGAGCTTGTCCAGCCAGTCGGCATTGTCGACCATTACCGCATCGGTCGGGCCCTCGCCGAACTCCAGAAATCGTTCGAATACCCGGCGGATACCCACGATATTCGCTGCAATATCCTCGTTGGTAAGTATCCTGCGTGACTCGTCCTTGCCTGAAGGATCGCCAACTTTTGTCGTTCCACCGCCCATGACGACAATGGGCTTGTGGCCGCTGCGCTGCAGATGGCGCAGCATCATGATCTGGACGAGGCTGCCGACATGGAGCGATGGGGCGGTGGCATCGAAGCCGATATAGCCGGGCACGATTTCGCGAGCTGCAAGCACATCGAGTGCCGCCGCATCGGTGATCTGGTGGACATAGCCGCGCGTGGACAGCGTGCGGAGCAGGTCTGAGCTGTAATCGGTCATGATGCGCGCCGCATAGCCGCTGAAGCCGCGCGCGTCATCCCGCAACCGTAATGGCCCTCAGCCTGTCGGCCCTTATTCGGACAGCGCTCGGGTCGGCGCAGGGATTTCCGGAAGCGCTGCCCGCACTGCTGCGATTGCGCCCGAAAGTGCCAGCACATCCTCGACCGCCCCGGTAGATACCCGCCCGGCGTTTCGCATGGCCAGCATTCGCAGCGCAAAAGTGGCATAGGAGGCGAGCACGGCCGTAGCCCCGGCGACAGCTGCACCGGCAAAACGCTCGTCGCGTGGAGAAACTGCCATTCCGGCGAACGCCGCATTCAGGCTGCGGATCACTACGGCTGGCGGGATGATGCGGTCTGGCGCGGACTTTTGCTTGTCACCGGCCACTTCATAAACTGCAAGCGCCATGGTGCCTGCCGACACCAGCGGATGTCCGAGCCAGCCCGGCGCGCCGTTGTCACCCGGCAGGGTTTTGGTCCGCGCGGCATTGGCGACGACAGCGAGCGGCGTCATCGACCGCGCACCGGCGACGAAGCCCATGAGAATGGCACGGAGCATGTGAGGTCCTTTCCGGGCAGGATGCTGTTCCCACAACGTCGCCGGACGCAAAGGGCTCCATGCAGCTCGTTCGCACGCGGTCTGAACTTGTCGAAGCATATGGCTTTGCGCCATGACGCAGGCGTGTGGACTCTTCATCCCCATAGCGCGACACCGCCGAGCCATGCGCTGACGCTTACTGGCGCGGCAGCAGTTTCGGGTGATCTGCTGGACGTCCGCTTTTGCCTGAAGGGGGATCTCTCGCGCGTGGTCATGCCGCCGCAAGGACCGGCCCGCCGCACCGACGGCCTGTGGCAATCGACCTGCTTCGAAGCTTTCGTCTCGCATGGCGCCGACGCCGCTTATCGCGAGTATAACTTCGCGCCCTCTTCGGATTGGGCGGCTTATGATTTCGACGCCTATCGCGCCGGCATGCGTGATGCGCCATCGATGGTCGATCAATCCGAACAATGGCGGACCGAGGGTGAGTTTCGGCTGGAGGTGCGGGCCTTGGTCGCGCTGCCGGTCTACCGCATCGGCCTGTCTGCGGTGATCGAAGAAAGGGACGGCACGAAATCCTATTGGGCGCTGCGTCATCCGCCGGGAAAGCCAGATTTTCATCACCCGGATTGCTTTGCGATCGCGCTTGCGGCACCCGAAGTCCCATGAACTTCGGTATCGACCGGCTGCTTGCCGACCCCGCTCTGCGCGCCCCGCTCGCAGGCCAGCGCGTTGCCCTGCTGGCGCATCCGGCATCGGTGACGGCGGACCTCACACATTCGCTCGATGCCCTTGTCGCGGCAGGGCTGAAGATCACGGCGGCATTTGGCCCCCAACACGGCCTGCGCGGCGACAAGCAGGACAATATGATGGAGTCGCCAGACTTCACCGACCCCGTGCATGGCATACCCGTGTTCAGCCTTTACGGGGAAGTCCGTCGCCCGACGGGTCAATCGATGGGAACGTTCGACACGATCCTGATCGATCTGCAGGACGTAGGCTGCCGGATCTACACCTTTATCACGACCTTGCTCTATGTCCTTGAGGCCGCTGCTGAACACGGTAAGTCGGTCTGGGTTCTCGATCGCCCCAACCCAGCGGGGCGGCCGGTCGAAGGATTGACGCTGCGGCCGGGCTGGGAAAGCTTCGTGGGGGCAGGGCCCATGCCCATGCGCCACGGCATGACCCTGGGCGAGATGGGGCACTGGTTCATCGATCATTTCGGCATCGCCGTGGACTACCGCGTCATCGCGATGGAGGGCTATGCGCCGGACGGGCCCGGCAAGGGATGGCCGGCCGACCGCATCTGGATCAATCCCAGCCCCAATGCCGCGAACGCAAACATGGCGCGCGCCTATGCGGGCACGGTGATGCTCGAAGGAACGGCCCTGAGCGAAGGCCGGGGAACCACGCGTCCGCTGGAGCTGTTCGGTGCACCTGACATCGATGCACGTGATATACTCGCGGAGATGCGTCGGATCGCGCCACACTGGCTTGCTGGTTGCACATTACGTGAAATCAGTTTTGAACCCACTTTCCATAAGCATGTCGGTCGACTGTGCCACGGGCTGCACATCCACGCCGAAGGGCAGAATTACGATCATGAGACGTTTCGCCCCTGGCGCCTGCAGGCGCTGGCCTTCAAGGCTATCCGCAATCTGTACCCGGATTACCCGCTTTGGCGCGACTTCCCGTACGAATATGAATTCGGGAAGCTCGCGATCGATGTCATCAATGGGGGACCGGACCTAAGGGCTTGGGTCGACGATGAGAGTTCGCGCGCCGCCGATCTCGACAATCTGACCCAGCCTGACGAGGCGGCATGGCGAACGCTGCGCCAACCGTATCTCCTCTACTGATCGTCCGTTGCTGGTCGTCGCAGTAAATAGTCGCTTTAACTCAGGCTGTTGGGCCGCTTCGTTGACATAGTTACCGATCTGCATAAGTTTACGCATGATAATAACGTCCGAATCGGGTCGGGGGACGGCGTGGAATCTGATTTTCGCTACTATCAGCGGCGGGCTGCGTCGGAGCGGCAGGCTGCGCTGCGCGCTGTCACGCCGGAGGCGCGAGAGCGCCGAATGACTTTGGCTCAGGCCTATGCCGTAAAGGCACAGGAGTGCCGGGAAGTGCAGCTCGCCTTCGCGATGTGATTACGTCTTGCGGGTCAGCGCCCGCATAGCATCGTCGAGCCCGCCCAATGTAAGCGGGAACATCCTTTCGTTCATGAGCTCGCGCATAAGCGCGATCGACTGCGAATATCCCCAATGTGCTTCCGGCACCGGGTTTAGCCATGCCGCCGCGGGATAGGTCGTCGTCAGCCGCTGCATCCAGGTGATGCCCGACTCCTCGTTGAAATGCTCGACGGACCCGCCGGGGTGCGAGATTTCGTACGGCGACATCGAAGCGTCACCGATGAAGATCAGCTTATAGTCGTGCCCGAACTTGTGCAGCACGTCCCAGGTCGGCGTGCGTTCGGTGAATCGCCGCCGGTTGTCCTTCCACACGCCCTCATAGGGACAGTTGTGGAAATAATAGAATTCCATGTTCTTGAACTCGGCCGTCGCCGCGCTGAACAATTCCTCGCAAAGTTTGATGTGCGGATCCATCGATCCGCCGACGTCGAGAAACAGCATCAGCTTGACGGCATTGTGGCGCTCTGGCCTCATATGGATGTCCAGCCAGCCTTGCCGCGCCGTGCCCGACACGGTGGCATCGAGGTCGAGCTCGTCTGCCGCACCCTCGCGCGCAAACCTGCGCAGGCGACGCAGGGCGATTTTTATGTTGCGGGTGCCGAGCTCCTTGGTCGAGTCGAGATTCTTGAATTCGCGCTTGTCCCAGACCTTCACGGCCTGCTTGTGCTTCGATTCGCCACCGATCCGCACGCCCTCAGGATTATAGCCGCTGTTGCCGAAGGGAGATGTTCCGCCGGTGCCTATCCACTTGCTGCCGCCCTGATGCCGTTCCTTTTGCTCGTCGAGCCGCTTCTGGAGCGTATCCATAAGCTCTTCCCAGCTGCCGAGTTTTTCGATCTCGGCCATTTCTTCGGGTGTCAGGAATTTCTCTGCCACGGCACGAAGCCATTCCGCCGGCACTTCCGCACCCTGTTCCCCAAAGCTAGTAGCTATCCCTTTGAAAACCTTAGCGAACACCTGGTCGAAGCGATCGATCAGACCTTCGTCCTTCACATAGGTCGCGCGCGCCAGATAGTAGAACTCCTCGGGCGTGCGATCGATCACATCACCGTCCAGTGCCTCAAGGAGCACCAGATGTTCCTTCAGGCTGGCAGGGATGCCGGCCGCGCGCAGCTCGTCGAGGAAGTTCAGAAACATGATCTCGACGTGCCTCAAGCAGAGGGCCGACGCAATCCTTCCCATAACCCTAACGCCGTCTCAACTACGTCTTTACGCGCTTCGGTTAGGCAGGGTGCTCAGAGTGGCGACCGTAGAACGGTCAGGAAGGCAATGCATGGCGGCTCACACGGCCTCGGTACCGGCGACAGGCCCTATGACGTCAGCGCTGACAGCGCTTGTTGTTGCGGAAGCTTCGGCGTCGCACCCGCATGTTCGCTCGCTGCTGTCGATCGACAACGCACGCGATGCGCGCAACGCAGCCGACGCCCTCCATCATCTGTCGATGCTGCATGGACGGCATCCGGGTGTCATCGACCATGCCGCCACAGGCACGCGCGAGATCGGGGCACGCAACGCCCTGTTTGCGCTCGCGGATGGCTTTGCCATCGAGCGTCACTCGCTCGGCCGCCTTGTCGTTGCGGCAGGGCCGATCCCAAGCACACCGGGACAGGCCCAGACCGAAGCTAGTGTTATTGCCCAGCATCATGCCATCGACATGCTCGCTCAGTCGGAACGTCAGGGCTGTGCGCTAGGGGCAGCCGTTGCGCTCGCCCTCGACTGGCATGCCATCCGCTGCGTCCTGGATGCTGCCGCCAAACGTTTCGGCGTCGATTTGCCCATCAGCAAGTTGCCCCCCGTGGACGAGCTCGCTGCCGTCGTCGACAGTTGCAAGGGTCAAGCTCTGGAGCGAGCTGTCCTTTTCGGGGGTCAGCAGATCGTGGCGCAGCACCGTGGCCTTTGGGATCTGCTTGAGTCCCGCGCCGTCGCGCGGCTCAATGACTGACCTAAAAGGGCTTGGCTGAAACGTCGGCCTGTCCTAACCACCACCTGACTTTACGTTAACGTCAGGGCGATCAGCATGAAATTCACCGGAACCGCCGACTATGTCGCCACCGACGACCTGAAAGTCGCCGTCAACGCAGCTGTCACGCTTCGTCGTCCGCTGCTGGTCAAGGGTGAACCCGGCACCGGCAAGACGGTCCTTGCCCATCAGATCGCCCAGGCTGCAGGTGCTCCGCTGATCGAATGGCACATCAAGTCGACGACGAAGGCGCATCAGGGCCTCTACGAATATGATGCAGTGGCGCGACTGCGCGACGGCCAGCTCGGCGACGAACGCGTTCACGACATTCGCAACTACATCCGCAAGGGCAAGCTGTGGGAAGCATTCACTTCGCCGGTGCTTCCCGTCCTGCTGATTGACGAGATCGACAAAGCCGACATCGAGTTTCCGAACGACCTGTTGCAAGAACTCGACCGCATGTCGTTCGACGTCTACGAAACGCACGAGACGATCGCGGCCAAAGAGCGGCCGATCGTCGTCATCACCTCGAACAATGAAAAGGAACTGCCGGACGCATTCCTGCGCCGTTGCTTCTTCCATTACATCAAGTTTCCCGACCGCGACACGATGCAGGCCATCGTCGACGTCCACTTCCCCGGCATCCAGAAGATCCTGGTGAACAAGGCCATGGATATCTTCTACGAGGTGCGCGAAGTACCCGGCCTCAAGAAAAAGCCGAGCACGAGCGAATTGCTCGATTGGCTGAAGCTGCTGCTGGCTGAAGACATGCCGCTCGACGTTTTGCAGTCGCGCGACCCCACCAAGGCGATCCCGCCGCTGCACGGCGCCCTCCTGAAGAACGAGCAGGACGTGATGCTTTTCGAACGGCTGGCGTTCATGGCACGGCGCGCCGGGGCCAAGAATTAGCCGCAGACCGTCGACGTGGCATTGCGACGTCGCTGTTCGACTCAATCGACGCGGTAAGCCACTTCGAAATCGCCCCAGCGCCGGCCATCGATGATCATCGGCACATAGACGTTGCGCACGACGTCATAGCCGCCGTCGTCGCGGTCACGGCGAAAGACAGAGATGTGGAAGGGCTTGGTCGAGGCTTTGGCAATACGATCGGTGTCGTCCGCCAGGATGCGCCGGTTGCGGCACCACGCCGCGTCATGCGCCGGATCACCGTTGGACGCGCGGCTATAACGCGTAGTATGCGTCGGTAAATAGCCGTTCACGTCGGTGCACGCCGTAGAAATTATGCAGGGGTCGAGCTTCATGATGCGGTCGAGTTCGGGTCGCCACTCAGTGTCGGCGAACTCGTTCAGCCGTGTGTCGAAACGGGGAGGGTTGGAACCTTCGATCGCCCGATAGTCGGTGTCGAACAGGCTTGCCGTGTTCAGGCGACCGTCGCCAAGTGCCTTTTGCGTCACTTCCACGAAATGATCGCGTAGCCCGATGGCGATATCGACGAGCCGGCGGTCGGCAATCGCAAATCCCGAATGCACGATCGTGTCGAGCATCTCATGTGCCTGGCGCTCGAGCCCGCCCATGGTCGTCAAAGTGTTGCCCAGCAGCGTGCTGTTCGCGCGCGCCGCATTGGAAAAGCCGTCGAGTTCGTCGCCGACGCGGCAAACGCTCTGATGGATCAGGCTGGTTGCACGAGCAATATCGGCGGCCTGCGCGTCGACCTGCTGGACCAGATGAGTGACCTCTTCTACCGTATCGGTGACGCGTGCCAGCCCCTTTTCGGCGGCGCGGCTGCGCGCCATGCCGTCCTGCAATTCGAGCATGAAAGCGTCGCCTTCACGGCTCAGCGAGTCCATCGTCAGACCGATCTCCTCTGTGGCCGCACGAGTATCGAGCGCCAGCTTTTTCACCTCGGCCGCGACGACGGCAAATGTGCGTCCGGCATCGCCCGCCCGCTCGGCCTCGATGGCAGCGTTCAGCGCCAGCATATTGGTCGTGCGGGCAATGGTGTCGATGGTATCGGCGGTGCGCCGGACCTGCTGCATGGCTGCCGCAAAGCTGCCGATCTGCTGGCCCAGACGCAGGACGAGCGCGCCGAGTTCACTGAATTCGGCCACCGAAGTTGCGATCGTGCGTCCGCCCTCTGTCAGGCGGGCGCGGGCATTTTCTGCCAGCAGCCGCGCTTCGTCGGTCGCGTCGGTGACTTGACGCTGATCCGTCTCCAGTGAGGCCATGACCGCTTGCAGTTCGCCCAGCACGCTGATTTGCCCTGAGATGCTGTCGGCAACACGTTCGACCAGCCCGCCCGCGTCAGTGCATCCTACGGCGACTTCGCCGCAGGCCCTCGCGACGCGATCGACGGCGCCCGGATCACGCGCGTCGGCGGCTTCGATTCGTGTTTCGATCATCGGTGCGTCCCTGATTGGTCGGGCGCACGCTAGTTTACAGGTCTTGCCGGGCCGTTAACCCAGTGCAGCAAGAACGGCATTGCCCATGGCCGTCGTCGAAAGCGTGCCGCCTATGTCGCGGGTGCGCGCACCCTTATCCAGCGCCCTGGTTACGGCGGCGAACAACTGGTTCGCTGTATCTGCGCGCCCGAACGACCAGCGCAGCGCCATCTCGAACGACAGGATCGCCGCCAATGGGTTCGCGACTCCCTTGCCCGCGATATCGGGAGCAGACCCGTGAATGGGTTCGTACAAGCCAGGCTTGCCTTTCTCCCCTAGCGCCGCCGACGGCAGCATTCCGAGAGAACCCGTCGCCTGGCTGGCCGCATCGGACAAAATGTCCCCAAACAGATTGTCCGTCAGCAGCACGTCGAATTGCGTCGGCGCCCGCACTATCTGCATCGCGGCATTGTCGGCGAGCATGTGGTCGAGCATGACATCGGCATAGTCGCGCGCGTGCAGGGCAGTGACGACCTCACGCCACAGGACGCCGCTTTCCATGACGTTCGATTTCTCGGCGCTGGTCACGCGATTATCGCGGCCCCGCGCCAGTTCGAAGGCGACCCGGGCCACCCGTTCAATCTCGCTCGTCGTGTAGACCTGCGTGTCGAAACCGCGTTTTTGCCCGTTGGACAGCGTTTCGATACCCCGTGGCTCGCCAAAATAGACGCCGCCCGTCAGTTCGCGGACGATCATGATGTCGAGGCCGGCCACCACGTCGCGCTTCAGGCTCGACGCGTCCGCCAGCGCCTCGAAACAAAGGGCAGGGCGCAGATTCGCGAATACCTGCATCTCCTTGCGAAGCCTCAGCAAACCAGCCTCGGGCCGCAACTGGCGCGAAACCCCCGCCCATTGCGGGCCACCGACGGCACCCAGCAGCACGGCCGTAGACGACAGCGCCGTCGCCAGTACCTCGTCGGTCAGCGGCGTCCCGTGAGCGTCGTAACTTGCCCCACCGTATATGGCCTCGGTGACCTGGATGTCGGGGGTCAGGGCGGCGGCGACGCGGCGGACTTCGGCACAAACTTCGGGGCCGATACCATCGCCGGGCAGGAGGAGAAGGGTTTGCATGAGGTGCGGCTAGCCCGTGGCGCTCCCCGCGACAAGGGCGGGGCTAAGCCTCGTCGAATCCCACGAAGGTCGTTGCTTCCTGAACCGACTTGCGGGTTGACACGACCGCGTTCGCAGGGAAGCTGTCGTCGGGCCAGCCGAGCGCGATGCTTTTCATGATGACCTGGTCGTCGGCAATCCCGGCGTGTTCGCGCACGACGGGCGATTGCATGATGCCCTGGCTGTTGATCACCGTGCCAAGCCCGCGCGACCAGGCCGCGTTGACAAGCGCGGTCGCCACCGCCCCGCAATCGAACGGCGTGTCGTCGCTGCCGTCGCAGGCGCGGTCATCGGTGATGATCACGCACAAAGGCGCGTCGAACTGGCGAAAGCCGCGCAAAACCCAGTCCTGCCGCCGCTCGGCATCGTCACGCTCGATGCCCATCGCGGCAAACAGCTGCTTTGCAACGCCGATCTGGCGCTCGCGGTGCGGGCCTGCAAATGCCTCACCGGTGCGGAATTCGCGCGATTGCGGCACGCCAGCGACCATCCGCTCGGTATTCCCCGCGCGAATCCGGTCAAGCGGTTCGCCGGTGACTACCGTGAAGTTCCACGGCTGCGTGTTCATCGAGGAGGGGGCGCGCAAAGCGAGCGCCAGCACTTCTTCGATCAGCTCCCGGGGGACGGGGTCGGGCTTGTAGCCCCTGATGCTGCGGCGCCCGCGGATAACCTCGTCGAATTGCACTGCAGGCGGGACCTATTGGTCGAGGAACGAGCGCATCTTGCGGCTGCGGCTCGGGTGCTTCAGCTTGCGCAACGCCTTGGCTTCGATCTGGCGGATGCGTTCGCGCGTGACCGAGAACTGCTGGCCGACCTCCTCGAGCGTATGATCGGTGTTCATGCCGATGCCGAACCGCATGCGCAGCACGCGTTCCTCACGCGGCGTGAGGCTGGCGAGCACGCGCGTCACGGTCTCCTTCAGGTTTGCCTGAATGGCCGCGTCGACCGGGATGACCGCGTTCTTGTCCTCGATGAAGTCGCCGAGGTGCGAATCCTCTTCGTCGCCGATCGGTGTCTCGAGCGAGATCGGCTCTTTGGCGATCTTCATCACCTTGCGCACCTTCTCGAGCGGCATCGACAGGCGCTCGGCCATTTCCTCCGGCGTGGGCTCGCGGCCCTGCTCGTGAAGAAACTGGCGACTGGTGCGGACCAGCTTGTTGATCGTCTCGATCATGTGCACCGGAATGCGGATCGTGCGCGCCTGGTCGGCAATGCTGCGGGTGATCGCCTGGCGGATCCACCAGGTCGCATAGGTGCTGAACTTGTACCCGCGACGATACTCGAACTTGTCGACCGCCTTCATCAGGCCGATGTTACCTTCCTGAATAAGATCAAGGAATTGCAGGCCGCGGTTCGTATATTTCTTGGCAATCGAGATGACGAGGCGAAGATTGGCCTCGACCATTTCCTTCTTGGCGATACGCGCCTCGCGCTCGGCCTTTTGCACCGTGTTGACGATGCGACGGAACTCGCTGAGCGACATGCCGGTCGCTTGCGCGATCTCGGCAATCTCGACGCGGATACGCTCGACCGCTTCGCCCTCGTTGGTCGCGAACGCCGCCCATTTCTTGTCGATCGCCTTGACGCTGTCGAGCCATGTCTCGTCGAGCTCGCGATTGACGTAGCTGTCGAGAAACGCCTTGCGGGGCACCTTGTGCCGCTCGGCGAGACGCAGCATCTGCCCGCCAAGCGCGGTCAGGCGGCGGTTGAAGCTGTAGAGCTGGTCGACAAGATACTCGATCTTGGCATTGTGGAACTGGACGCTCTCGACCTGCGCCGTCAGTTCCTCGCGCAGCTTGTGATATTTCTTCTCCTCGCTCGAGGGGAAGTCGTTACCGACGCCGAGCGCGTCGATGCGCGCCTGCTGCACCTTGCTGAATTTCTTGAACAGCGACGTGATGGCGGCAAATTTCTCGAGCGCCGAGGGCTTGAGCAACTCTTCCATCGCGGCGAGCGACAGCGTGTTGTCCTCTTCCTCGTCGTCGGACGGGCGGGGGGTACGGCGCTCGGTCAGCGAGTCCTCGTCATGGTCGTCGTCGCTGGCGGCAACGACTTCCTCGGGCTCGTCCTCTTCCTTGAAGGTCGGGCCGGCGTTCTTTTCGGATATTTCGCCATCGGCATCTTCGTCGTCGTCGGTCAGGCTTTCGGGTGCCGGATCCTTCGAGAGCATCGCGTCGAGGTCGAGGATTTCGCGCAGCTGCATCGTCCCGGCGTTGAGCGCCTCCGACCAGCCGATGATGGCATGGAAAGTAATCGGCGATTCGCACAGGCCCAGGATCATGGTGTCGCGACCGGCCTCGATGCGCTTGGCAATGGCAATCTCGCCCTCGCGGCTCAGCAGTTCGACCGCGCCCATTTCGCGCAGGTACATCCGGACCGGATCGTCGGTGCGGTCCGTTACCTTGACGACCTTTTCGGCGACATGGCCGGATTCGCTGCCGTCAACGGCTTCGATTTCGTCATCGTCGTCCTTGGCTTCGTCGCCATCTTCGCTGGCTTCGTCGTTCTCGACGACGTTGACGCCCATTTCATTGAGCGCGGACATGACGTCTTCGATCTGATCGGTCGTCAGCT
>JANMJZ010000312.1:0-14287 GCA_031371635.1 Sphingomonadales bacterium
CATCGCGTGAGAGGGCAATTCGTGCGCCCGACTTCGGCAGCGAGACTTCGTCTTCGAGATGGATGACAAGGGCTGCGCTCTCCGCCTGCCCAAAACGAACCTGATAACCTGCAGCCTCTACAAGCGGCGCAAGAATTGCCCTTGACCAAGGAGTTGGATCGAGAAGAATTGCCGCAACCGGTCGTGAAGCAACTGTAGAACCCGCGCTTTCAAAAAGGCATGATGCGTCCAGCAATTCGACGGGTTGCTCGTCTATATTGAGAAGCCCCTCGACACCATCGGCGTCGACTGGAACTATTGCCACGAGCGGGGCAAGATCGTGCACTGCTTCGAGTGGCAGGATAATGCGCCGCTGTCCGTCGAAAAGCAGCATGGCGGAGATGAGCCCGTCGTCCGGTAGCCCCTCCGCCAGGCAGCCGGCCGTGTGCCGCCCATCGACGGCGGCAAACCACCGTCCCCCGACGACAAGCCAGTCGTCGCGGCAAGTCTCGATCAATCGCTCTACCAACACGCTTCGTACCGCAATCCTCCGACCGTCGAAGGCTGTCGCCACCACGACGGATTCCGTGGCTACATAAGCATGCTGGACTTCAGTCGGCCGCTGAAGGGCGACACGGGAAATGCCGACAGAGCTCGCAATACCAACCGGGTCGAGAACGATCACGGGACACCCGTCATCCCCGAGGCTTTGTCCCGCAAATATCCCTTGTGCCGCCAGTTGCGGCGCCATGGGACGAACGACAAGTTCTTCATGGTCTAGGACGGCGTCCACCGCCAGCGCGTAGCGCCGCCCCGAAGGCGTGGCGACAATCGCCGCCAGTCGAGGCGCGCTAACGCGCAGGCCGAGCAGGCTGGAGAGGATATAGGCCGGATGGGCGATGCCCCGAACGACGGCAATATGTCCCCCGCCGATTGCCTCTAGCCGTGCGTGGTCCCGATTGAGCGCTACGACTTCTTCAACGGCGCCGCGCGGCACGGCGAACCCCTGCCCGCCTGCGCGTACGACGAGCGCGTTGACGATGCTCAGGGTCAGCGGCGCGCGCAGCGTAACGGTAAGACCGTGGCCCGGTCGATTGACGAGGGCAACGCTGCCGCCAAGCCTTTCGACGTTCGCCCGGACCACGTCCATCCCGACTCCCCGGCCTGACACCGTGGTAACCTTTTCCGCAGTCGACAGTCCGGCCTCGAAAATCAGTTGCGCCGCAGCAGACGTATCGAGCGCGTTGACCCGAGCCGCATCGATCTTTTTTGCAGCGATGGCGCGCTCGATAAGCGCCTCGGTATCGATGCCACGTCCGTCATCGGTGATTTCAATGCTGACCTGATTGCCGGATTGCAACGCCGCAATCCTCAGAACGCTGTCCGCCGGTTTGCCAGCAGCCAGCCTTGCCTCGGGCCGCTCGATCCCGTGATCGATCGCATTGCGGACAATATGGACGAGCGGGTCGCGGATAGCCTCAACCATTTCCCGATCGATTTCGACGTCCTGCCCGCTCAGTTCCAGCGTCACCAGCTTGCCGCATTCCTTCGCGGTATCACGGACCAATCGCGGCAATGTGGCGAAGAGGCGATCGATCGGTTGCATGCGCGTGTGCGTGACGCTGTCGCGCAGATCGGTGACGATCGCCGCGAGCCGGTCGAAGCCACTTGAAAGTGCCGGATCGTTTGCGAGGCGCACCGTACGCGCAAGCTCGTTCCGTACCAGCACAAGATCGGACACCTGTGTCATCAACGCTTCAAGCAAGGGCACCGCAATGCGAACGGTGCGTGCCGGTGCCAGCGGAGAGCCCTCAGCGGGCTCGGCAGCTTCTGAAACCGGGGCGATAGCATCTGGCTCTAGCGCGCCGACGAGACCTTCATCGCTTTCCTGGTCCGGCACGTCGGCATCGGTCGACTCCAGCGCCGCAACCAGAACGGTGATCCGATCGATGATCGCCAGCATCGCGCCAACCAGCGCTGCGTCTGCCTTACGGTTGCCTTGGCGAACTTCCGCCAGACCAGACTCGGCGGCATGGGCGAGCGCCTCGATGCGTGGCAACCCGATAAAGCCACAGCTGCCCTTCACGGTGTGGACGAACCGAAAGATTTCGTCGAGGCGCGCTGCGTCGTTGGGGTTCGTTTCCCATAGCAGCAGCGCCTCCCCGATACGGTCGAGCATTTCTCGAGTTTCCGCAACGAACTCGCTGGTCAGATCGTCCATGTTGAAGCGCCGGTTTGCATGGCGCGAGGTCTAGATTGTGGTGGTTAAGAAGCGCTTAGGACGCGTGCAGCGTAGCGCCGAACAGTAGAAAGCCAGCGTCGGCCGATGAAACCATCGCTGCCCCGCCGCTGTCGACAGCAAGGCGATGCACCAACCAGGCTGCGGCAGCACGCGGCGTGAGCGCGTTCTCTCCCGTTTCCCCAGTCAGTGCAGTCCGCAACTCGGGGTCGAGAACCAGGCGCGGCCCTTCGGCCCGGACGACGACCTCGGTGCGGCTGCCCGCGACTTCCACGCCGATGTCGAGCCGGCCCCCTCGGACCAATGCGTCGCCGGCAATCAGCACGATGTTCAGCAGCACCTTGATCGCTGTCTTCGACAGCGTTGCCTCTTCGACGAGCCAGTTGATTTCCACGCGGCCGTCGCTTCCGAAAAGGCCTTCGATTGCTGCCTTGGCCTCACGGGCATCGACCGCGTCGCCGAAGCCCCCCGCAGCGCCGAATGCGAGACGAAAGAATTTGAGCTTGTTAGCCGACGCCCGCGCGCTCTCGTTCAGCAACTCCAGGCAGCGCGCCCGCATCTCGGGATCGGTTTCATCTGCAAGCAGTTCCAGCCCGTTATTCAGGGCACCGACCGGGCTCAGCAGGTCATGGCACAGCCGGGAACAAAGAAGGCTGGCGAAATCGACCGGCGCAATCATCATTGGTGACAAACTCCGAATGTTGCGCGTGCTTTGGCCGACGTCACGGCGTCACGCAAGCAGGGGACTCTACGACGATGTCGATCGCATCGAACTTATGCAGATGGGCGCCTCCGGAGACTGCCCGCCAAAGGCCGACCGTCTCCGCACCGACGATCAGCCACAGCGACCCGTCGGCGGCTGCCACAGCCGCATCTCGAGCAGAAGGCGTAGCAGAGCCGTGCGGATGAGAATGATAATGGCCCAGGATAGCGGGGCCGCCCGTCCGCGCACGCTTGTGGGCCTGGATCAGCGCATAGGGATCGATCTCGAACGATGTAGTCGTGTCGGAAGCAACGTTGGTGCAGCTCTGGTGGCTCGCGACTGCGCAGCCATTGCCAAGCAGCAGGCCGCAGATTTCTCGCTCTGGCTGGCTATGCGCCTCTGAGATGACCGCATCGAGAACTGCGCTTGCTATCGTAACGTGCATGGCCACATTCTAGGCAATGACAGCGGGTAGTTCCACGATTTGCGTAACGATCGGCCACGATCAGGCAGGCCTGCGGCTCGACCGTGCACTGGCGCTCTCCGTCCCGACCATGTCCAGAGAGCGGCTGAAGGCGCTCATATCCTCGGGCCACGTTCGTCGGGGTGCTATCCCTGCGCGCGACCCAGCGGTCAAGGCAGAGGCTGGCGCTGCTTTCGAAATCGACGTTCCAGCGCCCACGGCAATGCGCAACGAAGCTCAGGACATCGCGCTGGAAATCGTCTTCGAAGACGATCACCTGCTGATCGTCGACAAGCCGGCGGGGCTGGTCGTTCACCCGGCTGCAGGAAATCTTGACGGGACGCTTGTCAACGCGCTGCTCCATCATTGTGCTGGCCGCTTGTCGGGCATCGGTGGCGTCGCGCGACCGGGTATCGTCCACAGGATCGACAAAGACACGTCCGGATTGCTTGTCGTTGCCAAGACCGACCCTGCCCACGAAGGCTTGTCGGCGCAGTTCGCGCGGCACAGTATCGACCGTCGCTACGCTGCGATAGTCGCAGGGCTTCCCGCTCGCGAGGGCACCGTGGACGCGCCGCTGGCCCGAAGCCCTCATGACCGCAAGAAGATCGCGATCCAGCCGCACGGAAAGCGCGCCGTAACCCACTTCACGCTCGTCGAGCCGCTGCGCCGCGCGGCTATGGTCGAGTGTCGCTTAGAAACAGGGCGAACGCACCAGGTTCGGGTCCACATGGGGTCTATCGGCCATCCCCTGCTTGGCGATCCGGTGTACGGGCGGAACCGACCGGAGCACCGCGACGTTCTAAACAGGCTCGATTTCAGGCGGCAGGCGCTGCATGCCGCACACCTCGGTTTCATCCATCCCGTGACAAGCGCGGCTATGGCATTCGAAAGCAAATTACCGCACGATATGCAGGCATTATTCACGGCACTTCGTATATAGGTTGTTACAGAGTCGTTCCGGCATGAATCGGACGGCAGGGAGTTTTTCAGGTCATGGCTGGTGACAGCAATCTACCCGCGACTATTCCGACTTTGGGCACAGAGGCCGGCCTCAACCGGTACTTGTCTGAGATCAGGAAGTTTCCCCTCCTGACTCCCGAAGAGGAATACATGCTCGCGAAACGTTTTTCGGAGCATGGCGACCCGGAAGCGGCTGCGCGCCTGGTCACCTCGCACCTGCGTCTCGTTGCGAAGATCGCCATGGGGTACCGCGGCTATGGCCTGCCGGTGAACGAGCTGATTTCCGAAGGGAACATCGGCCTGATGCAGGGCGTCAAGAAATTCGAGCCGGATCGCGGGTTCCGCCTCGCCACCTACGCCATGTGGTGGATCCGCGCCTCGATCCAGGAATTCATCCTGCGGACGTGGAGCCTCGTCAAGATCGGGACGACGGCCAACCAGAAGAAGCTGTTCTTCAACCTGCGCCGCATGAAGGCACGCATCAACGCGTTCGAGGACGGCGACCTGAAGCCGGAGGACGTGACCAAGATCGCGACCGACCTGGGCGTCACCGAAGATGAAGTCGTCAGCATGAACCGTCGCATGTCGATGGGCGGCGATACCAGCCTCAACGTCTCGTTCAACGAGGACGGCGAGGGCCAGTGGCAGGATACTCTGCCAAGCACCGCGCCGCTCCAGGACGAGGAAGTCGCCGAGTCGCAGGAGCGCGTGCACCGTCACGCGATGCTGATCGAGGCGATGGAAGAGCTGAACGAGCGCGAAAAGCACATCCTGACGGAGCGTCGTCTGGCCGAGGAGCCCAAGACGCTCGAGGAACTGAGCCAGGTCTACGGCGTGTCGCGAGAGCGGGTCCGCCAGATCGAGGTCCGGGCTTTCGACAAGCTTCAAAAGGCCATGATGAAGATCGCCCAGGGAAACGGCACGCTCGCGCTTGCCTGACCCGGCCGATGCCCGGACGAAAGGTCACGAATGTCATCCGAGATCGCGGGAATATCTCGTTGAACCGTGGCTAACGTACGACGAATCAAAGCCGGGCTAAAGGTCGACAGCGAGAAAGAGCGGGTATCGTCCGTTACCGGGCGATTCAGCACCTCATGACCGCAGCGTGGCGTGTAGGACAGCCGTATCTGTCAGCGCAGGTTCGAGGTGCAACCAACGGGTTTGGCTTCACGCATGACCGTTCACGCCGAAGCTTCGCGCTAATAGAAATAAGTCGGCACTTTTCCGCGGCTCGCGCATCGGTGCCCTGATCGTGTCGCAATCAGAACAGGCGCGTCACGGCATAGAATCCGGCGCCGATAGCTGCCGACGCGGGAATCGTGATCAGCCATGCGGTGACCACGCGCTGCGCCACGCCCCACCTTACTGCGGAGGCCCGGCGCGCTGTTCCCGCGCCAATGATCGCACCCGTTATCGTGTGCGTCGTCGACACGGGAATGCCCAGAGCCGATGCCGTGAACAGAACGACAGAGCCAGCCAGCGACGAACTGAACCCCTGATGTTGAGAGAGCTTGGTAATCCTCGAGCCCATGGTCTCGATGATTTTCCACCCGCCAGTCATGGTGCCCAGGCCGATCGCGACATAGCAACTGATGGCAACCCAGTGCGGGACCTCGAACGGGCCCGTCAGATTGCCGGTCGAATAGAGCAGCACCGTGATAATGCCCATCGTCTTCTGGGCATCGTTCAATCCGTGACTCAGGGAATAGGCTGCAGAGGATACAAGATGCAGCGCGCGAAAGGTTCGCTCCGCCTGAAACGCCGTCACCCGCCGAAAAATCCAGCTCGTAGCCAGCATGACGAGCATGGCGAGGACCATGCCGAGCGTCGGTGAAAGGGCGATGGCAATCACCGTCTTGTTCAGCCCGGCCCACTGGATGCTTGCCAGTCCCCCATGAGCCACTCCGGCCCCGATAAGGCCGCCAACGAGCGCGTGGCTGGAGGATGACGGAATGCCTTTCAGCCATGTCACGACATTCCATGTCATTGCGCCGCCCAGGGCCCCGAATATGACCGCCGGGGTCACGACGTCCTGATCGACGAGCCCCTTCCCGATCGTGGCCGCGACCGCATGAAGGCTGGGGAACGCAATAGTGAGGAAATAGGCGGCAAAATTGAAGAACGCAGCAAAGGCCACGGCGCGCACCGGGGTCAGCAAGCGTGTCGCCACCACAGTGGCAATGGAGTTGGCGGCGTCGTGCAGCCCGTTGAGATAGTCGAAGGCCAGCGCGATCGCGATCAGCGCCACCAGCAACGGAAAGGCGAGTTGGTGCATGGTGGTGCGATCAGGCGTGATCGATGACGATGCCGTCGATCTGGTCGGCGACGTCTTCGAACGCGTCGACGATTCGCTCGAGATGCTTGTAGATCTCACGTTCCGTGACGAACCGCAGTACGTCGGAGCGACCGTAAAGCTGGAGCGAGCGTTTCAAGCCGGTGGCGTGGATCTGGTCGGCATGTCCCTCCATACGGACAAGGCGCTCGGTCAGTTCGTGGAGCCGTGCGCCGTTACGGCTGATGTCGCGGAGCAGGGGCATAGCCTCGGCCGCGAGCCTCGCTGCGTCGACGATGATGCCGGCCATGTCGCGCATCTCGGGGGCAAAGTCAGATATTTCGTAAAGGTCGATTGCCGCCGCTGCGGCCTGCATCTCGTCGATCGTGTCGTCGAGCGATCCGATCAATGCCGTGATCGCCCCGCGATCGAACGGCGTCAGAAAGGTCTTTCGTACGGACTGCAGCACTTCCCGCGTGATCTCATCGGCGTCGTGCTCGCGCTCGTTGATCTCGCGTATGTGCTCGCTGGCGCCTTGCCCGGCTTCCTTCAGCAGCCGGGCCGTTGCCTCCGCGCCGGCAAGCACGGTCGTGGCATGCGCCTCGAACAGCTCGAAGAAATTGCCCGTCCGTGGCAAAAGGCGCTGGAACCAACCAAACATAAATCCAATTCCCGATCGTTGGGCGACCGCGCCCAGAACGTTTGTCCGACGGACTGCTGCCCGAAACTCAGAGGGCGCGAAAGACCGCATCAAGTCGCGCAGGTCGGGCTCGTCGACGGCATCCGCTGCCTCGGCGAGCCCGAACCAGCGCCGCTCGCGTTGGTCCTGCTCCTTCCAGGCGGGGAGGACGTCGTTCACTGCCAGCGGAAATACATCGACATCCACCATCAGTGAGGCACCGCTCGATCGCCGTTTGCGGTACCGGTAGGAGCCCAGCGCACTGGGGCATAAGGCACCGAGCACTCCAGCCTCTTCGTGCGCCTCGAGCGCGGCTGCCCGGTGCGGGCTCAGGCCGGAGTCGATGTTCCCCTTGGGTAGCACCCACCGCCCGGTTCCGCGCGAAGTCACCAGCATCACCTGTATGCCTGCATCGTTCGGGCCGCCGTCCAACCGGTAGGGCAAAGCTGCAATCTGTCGAATGGTTCAGTACTCTGGTCACACGTGCAGGCGAGGCACGATCATCGGCCGTCTTCCTGCATTCCTGTCGGACAATTAATTGCCAATGAAGGGGTGCTTTAGACGGTCAAACCCTCTGGAGATAGCGGCGAAATCAATCATGGAGACCGGCCACGCCCAGCGTGCCCAGATTAAGGGTGACCTGGACATTCAGCGCATGATCAATCTGGGCGACGGCGCCGTTGCGGGCAAAGCAATATTGAGTGAGGTAGCCGACGTCCGCGGTGAAAGCCCTGCCGATCGCTGACCCGTGCGATTTCCTCCAGCGTCAGCCTGACGTGGGGAGCAACAAGGATGACAGGGTTAAGCTGCTGCCAGGCCTCGTCATCTTACTGCTGCGCCCATGCGGGTGGCGTAACGAAAAGTGTTGCCAGAATGGCGCTGCGCAACGTGCGTTTCACCGCCGTGCGACAGCACAGGGTAGCAATCCGGGCATCCAAGTGGCCGACGTTCGTCCCGCTCCCGCCCGACGAGAGATCAGAGCTGGGTTTGGCAGGCAGGCCCTACAACGTAACGACCTGTTAACTCCCGCAGTTCATGATCGCTGTGTCCATCTTCGGCCGGGGACTGCCGCGAGTGGAAACCAAGCTAAATGAGAGACCAGCCATGAAAGTCTTGTCGAACCTGATCGGCCACAAAAAGGGCGCAACAGCCATCGAATATGGCCTGATCGCTGCCCTTGTTGCTGTTGCAGCAGTGGGTGCAATGTCCAACATGGGATCGCAGCTCAAGAAGACGTTCAATAACACCGCGTCGACAATGTCGAAGGGCTGATCTGGTTCTCATGCTAGCCTTGGGGCCATCGGGATAATTGAGCCGGTTCCGGCCGGGCCAGATTTGTCGCTTCGCACGCATTCTGCGACATTGGCGACTTAAGCGAATTGCCGCCTGAAGCCCTTCCCGCCGCCTAGAAGCGCCGGGCAATTCCCACATAGATCTCTGCGTCCGGGCTGTTCCGGTTGAGGCCGGCGACGCCGCCGATGTCGAATTGCGTATTGGCCCCGATCATCCAGGCGAGCGATGCGGACGCGAACGCCTGTGTTGTCACGTTCGACGGCTCCTCGTCGCGCATCGCCTGGACCTCAATCGTGCCGCTGAGGCCGTTGGCTAAAGGGGCCGAGAGACCTATGACACTGCCATAAGCGAGGTGGCGGCCCGACCCGCTCTCGTTGACCGCTGCGTCGATCTCGGGCGTCAGCGAAAGTTGGACATCGTGACCGAGGTCGAAGCCGATCGGGACGATGACGCCCGCACCCCAGTCGCCCGCGCCGATGGCCGAGCCGCCGACCGGCAGGGTAACGAAGGGCTGGATCGCCACCGGGCCATCGGGTCCGGACAGGCTGCGCCGCAGCCCCAGTGACACATCGCCCGTACCGCCGGTGCGGCTGACGAGCCCGGTCGCCTTGTCGCGCACCCGTAGAAGTCCATAGGGCGTCCAGCCGATCTGCGCCTCGGTCCGGTCGTCGAGACCGACCCGGACTAGAGTGTCGCCGAAAAGCACCGTATCGCTGCGCTCGTCGGCGTTATCATCGAGCGTCCAGTCGGCGAGACCGGTTTCCACGACGACATGTCCGGGGTCGACGGTGCAGGCTGGCGTTCCAAGACCCGGGCGCGACGCGCAGAACTCGCGGAGCTCGGCATGCGCGGGGGCGGCAATGGCAAGCAGGGCGGCAACACATACAAAACGCATCGCACTCGTAGAGCCGATTGCGGGGTTTCCGGCAAGCCGGTAACGCCCGAACATGGCCGCCCGCTCAAAACGCTCGATCCCTGCCCGTCTCTGGCAATTTACTTGGCGGGCGGTGGTCTATTTCGTCCTGGGGTCGCTGGCCTGGGTCACCCTCTACCGGTTCGTGCCACCCCCGATTACGCTGACCATGCTGGGCGATATTGCCGGCGGACGCAGCGTGACCAAGGACTGGATGCCGCTGTCGAAGATCGACCGGAACATGGCGCGCGCGGCAATCGCGGCAGAGGACGCGAAATTTTGTTCGCACAGCGGTTTCGACACTGCCGCCATCGAGTCCGCGATCAAGCGCAACGCACGCGTCTCGGCGCGCGGCAAGGGAGTCATCCGCGGCGGCTCGACGATCAGCCAGCAGACGGCGAAGAACGCATTCCTGTGGCAAGGCGGCGGCTATGCGCGCAAGGGGCTGGAGGCGTGGTTCACCGTCCTGATCGAGACGATCTGGGGCAAGCGGCGCATCATGGAAGTCTATCTCAACATCGCCGAAACCGGCATCGCCACCTATGGCGTGAACGAGGGGTCGAAGCGGTATTTCGGGCATGATGCCAGTCACATGAGCACGACGGAGGCAGCGCGCATGGCAGCGGTATTGCCATTGCCGAAGAAGCGGGAAGCGTCGATTCCGACGGGCTTCACCCGGCGCTATGGCAACAGCATTGCCGCGCGCATCGGCGTGGTGCGCAACGACGGCTTGGACAGCTGCCTCAGATAGGCAGCTTGAAGCCCGGCGGTAGCGGGATGCCCTGCGTCATCTTGCCCATTTCCTCGCCCGCGACGGCATCGGCCTTGGCGCGGGCATCGTTGAATGCGGCGGCGACGAGGTCTTCGAGCATCTGCTTTTCGCTCGGCACGATGAGCGAGTCGTCGATCGAGACGCCGATGATGCGGCCTTTTGCACTGGCCCGGATCTTGACGAGGCCGCCGCCCGACGCGCCTTCGACCTCGATGGTGTCGAGGCTGGCCTGCGCCTCGGCCATCTGGGCCTGAACATTCTGGGCCATTTTCAGGATATCATCGATAGAATTCATTGTATTACACTCCGCACTTCGGAAAATTCGGTAAGCTCGGCGCCTGGAAAGGCAGCCAGTGCCGCCGCGACGATCGGGTCGGCGAGAACGGCATCGCGCGCCCGCGTCTCGTCGGCGAGTTCGAGTTCGCGCAGCGAGGGGCTTGCCGCCGTCTCTTCGCTGGTGACGATCCAGTCGGTCCCCGTTGCCTCGCGAAAGGCAATGGCGAGTTCGCGCAGCTCGAACGGGCGGCGAAGATGCAGGCCGATTTCGGGCGGCGCCCAGCGCGCCACGCTGGCCTCTTCCTGCAAGCGGTGGGCGAGCACGCGCTTTCCCGACGTGTCGACCATTGCTACCAGCTCCCGGTAGCTGGCAGGCCCGGCAGGCCCGGCAGGTGCCGCCGATGCAGACGATCCTAGCGCTGCGGCAACCGCGACGGAGCCCGACTCCAGGCGTTTGATAAGGCTCGCCGGGTCGGGCATCTGGCTGGCGTGGATGACACGCAGCAACGCCATGTCGGCGGTCTGGTGCGGATCGGTCGCGCGCGCGACCTCGTCATGCCCCTTCAGCAGCAACTGCCACAGCCGGTGCAACGTGCCGAAGGACAGCCCGTCCGCCCAGCGCCCGGAAGCTGCGCGCTCCTCGTCAGATTGCGCGGCGTCGGGCGCGGCTCCGGCCTTTACCAGCGTGATGCCATGAACGATTTCCAGCAGGCCGCGCAGGACGCCGGCAGGGTCGACACCCAGATCGACCTGTTCGGAAAGCTTCGCAAGTGCGGCCGGGGCTTCCCCGCGCAGCAGCACGTCGAACAGGTCGCGCAAGGCGCTGCGGTCGGACAGGCCGAGCATCCCGCGCACGGCATCGGCCGTGACGTGCCCGCCGCCATCGAGATCGGCATGGGCGATTGCCTGATCGAGGATCGACAGGCCGTCGCGCACCGACCCTTCGGCCGCGCGGGCGATCATCAGCAAGGCCTGAGCATCGACATCGACCAATTCCGCCTCGGCGATCGACGCGAAATGGGCCGCGAGCATTTCGGCGGGGATGCGGCGCAGGTCGAAGCGCTGGCAGCGCGACAGCACGGTCAACGGCACTTTCTGCACTTCGGTTGTCGCGAACAGGAACTTCACGTGCGGGGGCGGTTCCTCCAATGTTTTCAGAAGTGCGTTGAAGGCATTCTTCGACAGCATGTGAACTTCGTCGATGATGTAGACCTTGAAGCGGGCCGACACCGCAGAATAGCGTACCGCCTCGATGATCTCCCGCACGTCGTCGACGCCGGTGTTGGAGGCGGCGTCCATTTCGATGACGTCGACGTGCCGCCCCTCGGCAATGGCGACGCAGGGCTCGCAGACGCCGCACGGGTCGATGGTCGGGCCGCCAGTGCCGTCGGGGCCGATGCAGTTCAGCGCCTTGGCGATCAGCCGGGCCGTCGATGTCTTGCCGACCCCGCGAACCCCGGTCATCAGAAAGGCGTGTGCCAGCCGGTCGCGCCTAATGGCGTTGCCAAGGGTGCGGACCATGGGCTCTTGCCCGATCAGCTCGCTGAATCGCTGCGGGCGGTATTTGCGGGCAAGGACGCGATAGGGCTGAGGCGAAGACATGGGCACACCCTAGACATTCGCGCCGCGCTGGCAAAGGCGCGATTGATTGGAAAGGCGGCAGACCTGCGGCATCTACGGTAGCGGCCGGTAAGGTCCGGTTAGCATCCCGGCTGATATTTTGGGTAGCGCGATAGATTTGCGCGGAAGGACCCGATCATGGCGATCCAGAGCACAGCCCATGCAGCATCGGTGCAGGTCAACGGATTTATATGCCGCGACTGTACCGATGTCGGCTTCGCGCAGAAAAACATCGATCCGCAGCACCCTAAGTCGGGCCCTGGCAATGCGAGTGCGGCGAGCGACCCGAGCCGAAGCACGGCCGACCCGGTTAAAATTGCAGCAGTCAGGCGCCGTGCGGAGGCAACCGCGCAGGTCACAGTGGGTTACTCGCCGAACGGGGCGGTCAACGGTGTTGCTGAACCGGGACAGCTGGTCTCGCTTGCGGTCTGAGGGCTGTAGCGACGGGAAAGACCGTCGCAGTGGAAGCCGGACGACCCGGGACGAATTCGTTGTGGCTGCTTCCTTCCGGACCTGACCAGGTTGGCGAGAGCACCGTCCGCCCGACTTCCGTGCGGGCATATGGCGCAAGTCGTCCTGCTTTTCAACGACCCTGCATGTTGCGGCGTTCACCGGGGATTCGCACGGTCAGGCTGTCTAGGCTGGCATCGAGGACGATCTGGCAGGCAAGGCGGCTCGTTCGCGCGACGCCTGCAGCGAGGTCGAGCATGTCTTCCTCGTCCTCGCTGGCGCGGGGCAGCCGGGAGAAATCGGCAGGTTCGACAATGACATGACAGGTTGAGCAGGCCATCTGACCTTCACACGTCCCCTCCAGCGGCTGATCGTGCGCCTGCGCCAGGTCGAGCAACACGGTGCCGGGTTCGGCGCTGGCCTCGGTCACTTTGGCGCCGTCGGCGCTGACGAAGCGGACGCGGATCACGCCGCGACCCTCGCCTGTGCTTCTGCTGCCGCCATGATGCGCTCGATCGCTTCGGTCAGTTCCGCCTCCGTGGTGTAGCGCCCGAAGCCCAGCCTGATGCTCGACCGGGCCTGGGCATCCGACAGGCAGATGGCCTTCAGCACATGACTTGGGCGGCCCGAGCCGCTTGCGCAGGCCGAACCTGCCGAAAAGGCAATGTCGCGCAGGCCCGAAATGAGCTGCGCGGCATCGAGCCCTTCGCGACGGATATTCAGATTGCCGCGATACCGCGCATCGACCGCACCGTTGATCTGCCAGTCATGACCGAGCAGCGAGGTGGCGACATGCCACAGCCGATCGACATGAACCGCGTCCTCGGTTCGGCGCTGCCCCGCCAGCGTCGCCGCAGCACCGAAACCGGCGCAGAGCGCAGGGGAAAGGGTTCCGGAGCGCAGGCCACCCTCCTGCCCGCCGCCATGAAGCAGTGGTTCGAGCCTGACGCCGTCGCCTACCCAAAGTGCACCGATCCCCTTGGGGCCGTGGATCTTGTGGGCGCTGATGGCGATCAGGTCGCACCCTGCGGGTATGTCGACACGGCTATAACCCTGAACCGCGTCGCACAGTATGAGCGCGGGCTTCGCGCGGGCTGCGAGTTCGGCGACGGGCTGGATCGCGCCGATCTCGTTGTTGACCAACATGACGGCTAGCAGGTCGAGGTCACCGGGAACCGACGCGGGGTAGCCGAGCCCTGCCCCGTCAACGGCAAGAACCATGACGTCATGACTGCGATCGCCCATCCAGCGCGCCGTATCCAGCACGGCGGCATGCTCGGTCGCGAAGGTGGCGATCCGTGTAGCGCCGGTTCCGCGCAGGGCCCAGTTCAGAGATTCGGTTGCCCCGCTCGTGAACAGCACGCGCCCGCCCGGGGGAAGCAGGGCGGCGACCTGTTCCCTCGCCATCTCCACGGCTGCCTTTGCCGCCCGACCCGCAACATGGGCCGCATGCGGGTTGGCCGAGCCTTCTGCCCCTAACCACGGCAGCATCGCCTCCCGCGCTTCGGGCGCCAGCGGCGTCGTGGCTTGATAGTCGAGGTAGATCACGCCCGCGCCTTTGCGTCGCCAAAAATGCGACGCCAGACTTCAACGAAGCGATAGACGTCGGCGCGGGTCGTCTCCGGGCCGAAACTTACCCGGATGACTTCGGCGGCTTCCGCTTCC
>JANMJZ010000028.1:0-13281 GCA_031371635.1 Sphingomonadales bacterium
CCCGGCACTCGCTGTCTCGAACGGAACGCCACAGGCAAGCCTGTAAGCGAAGGGCGCGCCTATAGCGGCAAGCGGCGCCGGGTCAAGCCGTTACGCCTTGTCGGCGTAGAGCATCCGTCCGGGGCCAAGCAACGTCACTACCGCATCCAGCATGTGCGGCGCGACGGCGAAACAGCCTTCGGAGCGTCCGAGCTTGCCCCATTTCGCGACATGGTCCTCGGTCGCGTAAGGGGCCCCATGGATGACGATAGCGCGCGGATCGGCGAGGTCGTTCGTGGGTTCGAGGCCGTTCAGCCGCATCGCGCGGCCGTGGACGCCTTCGTAAATTTCGCCGGTCTTGTAGGTGCCGGCCGATGTGGCGAGCGACCCCATATCGTTGGAGAAGCGCTGCAGATAACCGGTGTGCTCGGGGTCCGACCCTCTGCCGTGCGCAACCAGGTACGACCAGCTTTGCCCGCTGATCAGATCGACGATGTAGAACCGAAAGTCCCGAGATGCGCGGCTGAAATCGGCGAGAGCCACCCGGTCGCGCAGATCGAATTGGCCGTGATGACGGTCAAGCGCCGCCTTGGCACGCGCCAACAGTGGGACATACGCTGCCGTCGCAACGCTTGGTGGTGGAGATCCGACCAGCGGCGGTGCCGGCGGGGACCCCACCGCAGGCAGGCTGGCAAGCGTCTTTGCACGTGCAAGGGCCGACGGAACCGCGGCAAAGCCGAGGCCGGAAATCGCCAGTTTAGTGAATTCGCGACGGTGCATGGCCACTATTTAAGGTGTCGCTCGCGAAAACGCTACTCTGCCGGGCGCGTTTGATTGGCTTTCTGCCCCGGCTCCTCGTCGGGAAGGCGGGCAGTCATGCCAGTCGCATCGGCATCGTCCTTGATCTGCTGCTCCTCGGTGAACCCGGGTGCCGGGGCCGCCTTGGCGGTTTCATTCGTCGAATTGGACACATTGTCGACCGGCGGGGGCGTAATGGCGACGTCGACATTGTCTGAGATGTTGCCGATCTCCGACATGTTGTCGTCGGGCAGTTTCTCCGGCGCCGACGTGTTGCAGGCGGCAAGGGCCACTGCCGTTGCAAGGGTAAAGAGACCGGCTATGCGCATCATCATTTTCCTGTAGGCGAGAAAGTGTTCGAGGCGACCTGCAGCGCAGCGGCACGCTGGCCGGCTGCATCGATCTTGGCGGCAAGCAGCTTGTCCCAGCCATAGGGGTCGGCGCGGAAGCTCATTGCGCCGTTCCCGCTGGCGAAAGCGGTCCAATAAAGCAGGTAGACGGCGACATTGTGCGGCAACGCGACCCGCTGCGTCTTGGTCGTGTCGATCAGCGTCTGGACCTGCCCACTTTTTGTCGGATCGTCCTTCAAAAGCAGCTCAGCCAGCGGGATCGGCTTTTCGAGCCTTACGCACCCGTGGCTTGCCAGCCGGTCGAAGCTCGAAAACTTCGCACGGCTTGGCGTGTCGTGAAGGTAGACCGCAAACGGATTGTCGAAGTCGAACTTCAACTGGCCGAGGGCGCTGCTCGGCCCTGCCGGTTGCACGATCCTTTCACCGCCCTCGGGCGTGCCGATGATCTTGTATCCCTGTGCAATGAGTGCGGCGCGGCCTTTAGGCCAGAGCTCCCGCTTCGCGATGCTGGTCGGCACGTTCCAGGGCGGATTGATCACGATGGAATGGATGGCCGACGAAAGCATCGGCGTCTGGTTGGTCGGGCTGCCCGTAACTGCGCGCATCGACGCAATGGGAGAATCGCCTTCGAAAACGGTAAGGACGGCGGCGGCGATGTTCACCTGAACCCGGTTCACCGGCAATTCCCGAGGTAGCCAGCGCCAGCGTTCCATATTCGCCATGATCGACCCGATCCGGTCGCCGATCGGCACGTTCAGTTCCGCCAGCGTGCGCCCATCGAGCGATCCCGTGGGGTTGAGCCCATAACGCCGCTGGGCCCGTTGTAGCGCCGCGACCAGGGGCTCGCCCGGGGTGACGGTCCGGTCTTCAAGCGCAAGCCGCGCGCGGACGGCAGCGGCATCCGACTTTGCCGACAGCGTCTTCCAGCCACCGGCGTCGCGAATGGCCTCATATGTGGCTAGTCCCGCCTTCAGCCCCTCATAGCCAGAATAGCGCGGCGTAAGGGTTGCCGCCCATTGCGGCAGGCGGTCGCCCGCGACGGCAGCGGCAAAGCTGGGCAGCGGGTCCCAAATGGCCGGACGCAAAGCCCAGACTTCAAGGAAATCGGCCCCGTCGATACGACCCGTGCGAAGGGCGCGGGCCCGGTCGAGCGCTGCCCGAACCAGCGCATCACCCGCAGGCATGCTGGCAACCGACCCGATAACGTCGCGGTCGACCGACAGTCCCTGATCGCTGCCGCCGCTGAGCCAAGCTGCCAGCCAGGAGGCCTGTGAGGCCGACAGCGTGGGAAGCACGGCCGGCACGGCGGTCGGCACCACCGGAGGCGGCGGGACGGTGACGGCCACAGCCGAATTCTGTGCCGCGGGTGCAGGCGCGCGCTCGATCGGCACCATCTGCGCAAAGGAGGGCGTCGAAATCATGGCTGCAATGGAAAGTATAATCAAACGAGTGTTCATCGGCGTCCGGACAACAAGGAGTTAACGCCAGATACAAGGTCCGGACGTCGGGGAAAACGCTTTCTTTGTCTTTTTGGACTGCAGGTCGTCCTAGGCCAGGGTCGTCCTGCCCATGTTGGTCTCGTCACGCGGATCGCGTGCCATGTCGTCGTCGCGCTGCCGGGCAAGATCGGCAGTCGCCTGATCGCGGACCTGACCCCCGATCAGGCCATCCTGTAGACCTTGGCTCTGCCCTGCCGCATTCGATTGTCCATTGCCGACATAGCGGCTGTATTCTTCGTTGAAGCGCTGCCCGAGCACGGCCTGTTCCTCGCGCAGGGCGGACTGCTTCAGGCGCGGGAGCCACGTCCCTTCTTCTTCGTATACATGATGCAGGACCGCGCTGCGGATATGTTCGAGCTTGTCGAGATAGTCCTGGCTCGCCGGATCGATCATCTCGAGCCGCGCCATCTGCACCTTGGTCATCGACTGTTCTTCATACGCCATGGCCGCTGCGCCCTTCTCGCCGCCGCGTTCGATCGCCGGGTAGAGGACCACTTCCTCCGCAAGGCTGTGGCCGTTGAGGATCGTGGCGAGTTCCTTGAACCGGCCCGGGCGGTCGGCAGGGGCTGCATCACGCAGTGCATCGAACGCCTGTTCGATCTGGAGATGCTGGTCGAGCACGGTCGTGAGCCAGTCACCCGGTTCCGCGACATCTCGGGCGACGCGGCGGGCATTTACGCGGTCTTCATCGCTTTCGGGCGGAGTCAGCGCGGCAACGGCTCTATCAAGTATGGACATGATGATTTCTCCTCGGGGCTGGGGTCCGGGAAAAACGTCATGCTTGCCGTAATGGTTGCTGCGTTGCGCAATGCAGCAAGAGAAAATTTCCTGTTCCACAGATGCTTCGTGAACGATGCTGCGAGCGCTAGCGGATCGGTCGACGCTATGTCCGACCTGTGAGTTGTTTCTCTGCCACCTGTGTCTGGAGCAAGGTGATCGCCGAATGGGCCGACTGTGCCGCACCTTCCTGCCACGCGGGCAGATAACTCAGGTGCTCGCCCGCGAACACCACCCGGTCTTCCGCGCTGCACAGCAGTTTGTAATCGGCCCCGCGTCCTCCCGGCATGTCGTCCCAGAAAACGGCGACCCCCTTTGCCCACGGACATTGCGACCATCCAACGGTCACGGGCTTGGTCAGCTCACGAGCGCGACCAGGGTGCATTCGCTCGATCGTGGCCGCCGAGATAGCGATGCGTTCTTCGGCAGAGCGCTCGCTGAAGCGGCGGGCATTTTCTTCGCCTGTAAAGCCGGCGGCATAGGCACCGACGATGACGCCCTTGGCGCTGTTGAAGCCGCTCGACGGGTACCAGACGACTTCGTTTTCCGCCTGGGTCCACGCAAGCCCGCCATAGATATGGTCGTCTTCTTCCCAGAATCGCCGCGCCTCGAATGCGACTTTCGTCGACGGGGCCATCGGCGTGCGTGCGGCAACGGCCTTGCGCTCGGGGCTGAAATCGCTGTCGAGCCGTGAGAGCATCGAGACGGGGAGGGTGCAGACCACGAAGTCGACGTCGATCTGGCGAGGGCTGGCGATATCGCCGACGTGGAGCGTGACGCCGCGCGCCGTCCGTCGCAGTCGCCTGACGGGGCAATTTATCGTTACCGACGGCGCGACCTGTTCGTAAAGCGCGTGCGCAATCCGGTCCATGCCGCCGACCGGCTGGAACATCGGCGCCTGCTGGTCAAAAATCTCTTCGAAGCCGAGGCCGGCACCCCAGAAATTGCGGTCGACCAGGGCTTTCAGGTCGAGTGGCGCGACCCGCGTTCCGGCACGGTCGTAGCCACCGGGCAGGTCGACATAGCCCGAGCGTTCGGTGCCACGGAAGCGGTGCTGCTTGTCGAGGTCACCATAGCCGTCGAGCTGCGCAAGCAGCGCCTGCTTGTCGATGCCCGTCAGCTCCTTGTCGAGCGCCCCGCGATCGATCGCCTTGGCCAGCAATTCGGAAAGCAATCCCCGCGTGTCGTTGACCGCCTGACGTTCCGTCACGGGCTTGCCGAAATCGAAATTCGCGCTGCGGTTGACGTTGACCATCACTTCCAGCGGCACGTTCAGCGTCCGGGCATAGCCATGGATCGCGTGATGGTGCGTCGGCAGTCGGGCGGCGCCTGCGTTCAGGTAGAGACCCGCGTCGAACGTGCATTGCTGATCCGCACGACCATCCTGCACCACCGTATCGCCGCCGCGAACCGTCCAGACGCGGCCACCCACGCGATTGTTCGCTTCGAACACCTGAACCGCGTAGCCTGCGCGCTGTAGCTCATAGGCGGCGACGAGGCCCGCAATCCCGGCGCCCAGGATACCGATCCTGATCGGCTTGCCATTCGGCGCGCCGCTGCCAGCGGGTAGGGCGAAGGGGCGTGCCGGTGCGGCGGTGGCTGGTGCGAGCAGGCCCAGCGTCTGCATGGCGGTGTAGACGGCGCTATAGCCGCCGACACGACCCAATCCCTGGAGAAACTCTCGCCGCGTCGCCATCATCTTTCCCCTGCCCGTAAAGGGCAAGGCTAATCAATCCGTTAGCGGAACGATAGGGGTCTCGACAGGACCAAACAAAAGGCCGGAGCGTTTCCACCCCGGCCTTTCGTGTTCCATGAAGATCGAGAGCTTACGCAGAGACTTCCGCGACGTCGACCTTGATCCCCGGGCCCATGGTTGAACTCACGGCGATCTTCTTCAGATACTTGCCCTTGGCGCCCGACGGCTTGGCCTTGACGATGGCGTCGACCAGCGCATCGAAGTTGGCGCGCAGGTCTGCGGCCGGGAACGACGCCTTGCCGATACCCGAGTGGATAATGCCTGCCTTTTCAACGCGATATTCGATTTGGCCGCCCTTGGCTGCCTTGACCGCTTCGGCGACGTTCATGGTGACCGTGCCGAGCTTGGGGTTGGGCATCATGCCCTTGGGGCCGAGCACCTTACCCAGGCGACCGACCAAGCCCATCATGTCGGGCGTCGCGATGCAGCGGTCGAAGTCGATCGTTCCGCCCTGCACGATTTCGAGCAGGTCTTCAGCACCGACGACATCGGCGCCCGCTTCGCGGGCTTCGTCAGCCTTGGCACCCTTGGCGAACACGCCCACGCGCACGGTCTTGCCAGTGCCCTTGGGCAGGGTGACGACGCCGCGGACCATCTGGTCGGCGTGACGCGGATCGACGCCGAGCGCGAGCGCGACTTCGATGGTCTCATCGAACTTCGACGTCGCATTGCCCTTGGCCAGCGCGATCGCTTCATCGACTCCGTGCAGCTTCAGCGTATCGACGGTTTCGGCGAGCTTCTTCGCCTTCTTGCTTACGAATGTCATGTCTTAGCCCTCCACCACTTCGAGGCCCATTGCGCGGGCGCTGCCTTCGATGATCCGCGTGGCGGCATCGATGTCGTTGGCGTTGAGGTCCTTCATCTTCAGCGTGGCGATTTCGGTCACCTTGCTGCGTGCGATCTTGCCCGCGCCGACCTTGCCCGGCTCCTTCGAACCCGACTTCAAGCCAGCGGCCTTCTTGAGCAGGAAGCTCGCCGGCGGCGTCTTCAGGACGAAGCTGAAGCTCTTGTCGGCATAGACCGTGATCGTGGTGGGAATGGGCGTACCCTTTTCCTCGCCACCGGTCTGCGCGTTGAACGCTTTGCAGAATTCCATGATGTTCACGCCGCGCTGGCCCAGGGCCGGGCCGATCGGCGGTGCCGGTTTTGCGTCGCCGGCGGGGACGTGCAGGTTGATGTACCCGCTGATCTTTTTTGCCATGATTTAGTCACTCTCTTTCAAGTTTAGCGGTCCGAACGGGCACCGAAGCACCCTCCCGCAAGTTTCCACCGCGATGGAGGCGGGCGCCACTAACCGAAGTTCCGCCGAAAAGGAAGGGGCAATCGTCCGCACCAAGGCGACGGTGCGCCTGCGAAAGCGGCAACGACGGTGACGGCTGCATTGTCCGCCGCTGCATCTGCTGGTGCGAAGATGGCAGGTACTGAAGGCTCAGGAAAGAGGGCAGGGCGAAGGTCACGAAAGTCACACGATGTCACAGAGAAATGACGTCGAAGCGAAGCGCCCGTGCGATGAACCGAAGGCCTGGACGACATCAAACCGAAGGCCTGGACGACATCAAAGAGCGCGGGGCGAATCGGTCCCATCGCGAAACTGGCAGGGATGGCCCGTGTAGGACAGCGACCCGGGTGGGATCGACGTGACGCTTTTGTGCTTCAATTGCGCATCGGAGACGATGCTTTGGTCACTGCGGTCCGGATCCCGTTTTGAAGCGGAAGCTAGTCAGAATCTGACTCGACTATTTTCCGCCTGCGCTCCAGTCGCTTGAGCATAACAGGAGACAGCAAATGCGATTCAAGTTGATTGCTGTAGCAGCTTTGATGTGTGCCGGACAGGCGAATGCAGCGCGCTACTATGAGTTCGAGCTGAAGGGCTCAGCAATAGTCAGGTTTCCTACCATGAATTTCGTTGGCAGGTCTGATCTTTACGATGTCACGCTCAAGTTCATGTTCGATACCGGTATTGCCGGACAAGTCGTGCCGACGCCGCCGAGCTATTGGAATGCGAATAATCTATCTGACGGTGTGACGATGGAAAACATCCTCACTCCCGATCCATCGGTAGGCGGAATCTTTGACCTGCAGACCCCAGACGGGCCAGGCTTTGGTTTTAACTTCTCGTTCTTCGATATTCCGAACAGCGAAGTGCTCTCTGATCTTGCTATCAGCAACAGAAGCTTCAGTTACGCGAAACGAGTGGATCCTCGCTACTCGATTACAAACACCGGCTATGGGCAGATAACCAGCTTCACCGCGCGGACGAGCGACATAGCGCCTGGTTATAATGGATTGCTTCAGCAGATCGTAATTACGCCAGTACCTGAACCAGGCACATGGTCGATGATGATTCTTGGCGTCGGCATGGTAGGCGCGGGCATGCGCCGGCGCCGGAAGATGGTCTTCGCCTGAACCGACTTGCAACGTCAGTTCAAGTATGAACGCGGTCTCGGGCGCGGCTTGAGTTCCGGCATATTCGCGTTGCCCACGAAATGTTCGGGTCTCCGAAGTTCCAGAAAGCAAGTGGGCAAAGCCCCATGTCTTCGCTGGTCGGGATTAGCGTTGCCAACCGGCCGTCCGGACGCCGCAGTCTCGTAAACAGCGCCGCCGGTTACGTGCGCACAGCAAACAGGCCGACGGCCTATTTGCTTCGTTCGACCTGCTCGAATTCCAGTTCCACCGGCGTCGCGCGCCCGAAGATGCTGACCGAACCCTTGACGCGGCTGCGGTCGAAATCCAGTTCCTCGACGATGCCGTTGAAGCTCGCGAACGGCCCTTCGAGCACCTTGACCGAGTCGCCGATCTCGTAGTCGACCTTGATCTTCTGCTTCGGCGCGGCGGCGGCTTCTTCCTTGGTGTTCAGGATGCGGGCCGCTTCGGCCTCGCTGATCGCCTGCGGCTTGCCCGAGCTGCCGAGGAAGCCGGTCACTTTCGGCTGGTTCTTGATGAGGTGATAGACGTCGTCGGTCATGCTGAGCTTGGCCAGCACATAGCCTGGAAAGAACTTGCGTTCCGACTGGACCTTCTTGCCGCGGCGCACTTCGGTGATCGTTTCGGTCGGCACTTCGACCGACTCGACGAACGGCTCGAGCCCGAGACGGGTCGCGTCCGCCAGAATCGCTTCGCGAACTTTGTTCTCGAACCCCGAATAGGCGTGAATGATGTACCAGCGCGACATAGATGTCCCTGTTATCTGTTTGTTATTTTGCAACGAAGCCCAGCAGGAACTGGACGATCCCGCTGAAGGCACTGTCGAGGGCGAAGAAAAATACGGCGAGCAGCACGGCCATCAGCACGACCATCAGGGTCGTCATCATCGTCTCGCGGCTGGTCGGCCAGACAACCTTCTTGGTCTCTGCCTGAACCTGGCGGACGAATTCACCGGGAGATGTGCGTGCCACTGTCCAATTCCTTCAGTACGCTTCCGGACAGCCGCCCGGCCCCGCAGATGCGGAAAAGAGAGGCTCGCCGATGTCGCGAAGGGCGGCGGTTAGCCAGAAATTGAGCGAAAGGCAAGGGGGCCGATAGGGGTAATCCCAGTCGCTCGCTTTAAGTGGCATCCGGGCCCGCCGCGCCGACACGAGCGGCGCCTGAGCGTCCGGTGTGCCTTGCGCCGGCCTGGCAGGAGTGAGGGGACTCGAACCCATGACCCTCGGTTTTGGAGACCGATGCTCTACCAACTGAGCTACACTCCTGCAGCCGGACGTGCGCCTTTAACGACCGGAACGTCGCGGTGCAATGCTGGCTTAAGCGACTTCCCGCTTGGCGACTTCAAAGAGGGCCCGCGCATCGGCGGGCGCCATTGGCCGGCCGAAGAGGTATCCCTGGACCTTGCGGCAGCCAAGGCGTCGGACAAGCTGGTATTCGGTATCAGTTTCGACGCCCTCGGCGGTCGTGGCCATGCCCAGGCTGTCGGCCAGCGCAACCACGGCGCGAATGATTGCAAGCGCTTCGGGCACGTTCTTCGATGCGGCCTGCACGAAGCTCCGATCGATCTTGATCGTCGAAAACTTGGTCTTCGACAGATAGCCGAGCGACGAATAGCCAGTTCCGAAGTCGTCGAGGGCCAGACGGATGCCGAGCTTCATGAGCTGCTCGAGCACCGCAACGGCCCCGGTACCTTCGCGCATGAATACGCTTTCCGTGACTTCCAGCTCCAGCCTGTTGGCCGGCAGTCGGCTATGGGCGAGTGCGGAAACGACTGCGGTCAAGAAATTCGGGTCGGTGAGCTGTTCGGCGGAGACATTGACCGCGATGCGGACAGTATCCGGCCAGCGCATCGCTTCCTCGCAGGCAGAGCGCAAAACCCATTCGCCGATCGGGCCGATGAGCCGCGCTTCCTCAGCAACCGGCACGAAACGCGCCGGGCTGACGTTGCCGAGTTCAGGGTGCTGCCAGCGCAGCAGCGCCTCGAAACCTTCGATCGCGCCGCCATCGGCGCTGACCACCGGCTGGTAGTGAATGTGAAACTGCTTTTTTTCCAGCGCCTGGCGCAGCGCGATCTCCAGAACCCGACGCTCTTCGGCATGAGCATGAAGCTGCGGCTCATAGGCATTATGGGCGCCACCGCCTTCATCCTTCGACCGGTAAAGCGCCAGGTCGGCGGACCGGATCAGCATTTCGACGGAGCGGCCGTCGCGGGGGCCGATCGCCGTGCCGACCGACGCGCCGATGTACAGAGTGTGCTGGTCGACCTCGTAAGGCTTCGACAGCGTCTCGATGATATTGCGCGCCAGGCGTTGCAGCTTGTGGGTGTCGCTCGCGTCGCGCACGACGACGCCGAATTCGTCGCCGCCCAGACGCCCGCACATGTCCTTGTCGTTCATCAAGGCCTGGAGGCGCTCCGCAACGCGGGTGAGCAGGCGATCGCCGATGGGGTGACCCAGCGTATCGTTGACCTGTTTGAACCGATCCAGATCGATCATCATGAAGGCACATCGACCGCGCCAGCGATCGGCTTCAGCCATCGCCTCGCCCAGCGCTTCCGTCACCTGGAGCCGGTTCGGCAGGCCGGTTAGAGTGTCGAAGCGAGCCATGTGATTGATCTTGTCCGCGGAACGGCGCTGCGCCGTCACATCCGAGCCAACGCCCCGGAATCCGAGGAACGACCCGCGTTCATCATACCGTGGAGACGCCGACATTTCCCAGAAGTGCGCCTCACCGGCGACCGTCACCGGCAGGATCAGGTCCGAAAAACTGTCGCGTCGCTTCAGTTTCTCGGCCAGCTCCCGAAGGCCGGCTGAGAAATTGCCGGCTTCCCAGCTTTCGCCAGCAAGAATTTGGAGCAGCGGCTTGGTCTCGAGCGCTTCGGGTTCGACGCCGAGGGCATAGGCGAAGCGGGGCGACACATGCGTCAGGCACTTCGATGCATCGGTCTGCCACATCCAGTCCCCGCCCGAGTCGTCGAATTCGCGCAGCAAGAGGCTGACGACCTCGTTCTTTTCAGCGAGCGCCAGCTCGGCGGATTCGTGAATTACGAAGGTGCGGCCTGCATTGAGGCATGCACCGATAAAGCCTCCCGTAAACACGGTTGCAATCCCGCTGATCAACATCAGCCCGAGATGGAACATCACAAAGCTGACCGAACCGCCGACGATCAGGATAAATACTGACGTCGCGAGTGGCATAGCGGAGAGTGCAAATGCGGTACTGGCCATAAGCGCAGTCATCACCGCCCACAGGACCAGCAACTGCAAGGGAGAAGCGTGGGGCGCGAACAACAGGACAGCGGCAGCCCAGGCGATGCCCATTACCGCCGACCACGCGGTTTCGCGTTGCAGCTCGGCGCGGGTCGCGGTCTGGACTGTAAAGCCCCGGTGCCTGAGCTTAGGATAAGCAGCGAGAAACATGAGCAGGCTGCAACTCACGCCCCAACCCACTACGTAAAGAAGGGGCGCGCGGCCGTACATTGCCATAACAACCGCGAGAATTGCCGAAAGCGATGCACACAGCCCCGCAGGAGCAAGCTTGTGCAACACATTGAGCTGAGCGCCGCGGACTCGGCTCCAGTCGAGCGACTTGGGCTCCTTCATTCCGAGGACGGTCGGCCAGTCGACGACGAGGGTAGTCGCACCGGTGGAAGGGGGGCTTTTTCTGGTCACAATTTAGGACATAACGTCAACCGGTTAGCGATAGGTAACTGTCACGTCCAAAGTTTGCAGTATCAGGCCGCCAAATCGTACGGCTGGATCTCGCCCGACAGATAAAGGTTTCGTGCTTTGGCCCGGCTGAGTTTTCCCGAACTGGTGCGCGGCAAGGTGCGGGGCGGGACGAGTTCCACGACGCAATTTATGCCGGTAATCCCGCGCACCTTTTCGCGAATTGCATCGCGCAGGCGCGTCCTCTCCGCGTCATCCGTCGTGCGACATTGAACCAGGACAGCCGGCGTTTCCTCGCCGCCCGGCGTGGTGATCGCAAAGGCAGCAATGTCGCCAGGTTTGAAACCGGGCAATTGCTCGACGGCCCATTCGATATCCTGAGGCCAGTGGTTGCGCCCGTTGACAATGATCATGTCCTTGGCGCGGCCCACAATGTAGATGTAACCGTCTGATATGTAACCCATGTCGCCGGTGTCCAGCCAGCCGTCTTTCAGGCAGGCCGCCGTGGAGACGTCGTCCCGGAAATAGCCGAGCATGATCGACGGGCCGGAACACCAGACTTTTCCCACGGCACGTTCGGGCAGCAGCGTGCCATCCTCCTCGCGGATCTCGATCTTCATGTCCCGGGCTGGCTTCCCGCAATTCACGATGGCGCGATAGCGCTGCGGCCGCTTGCCCGTCTCGGCGACGCCCGACAGGTCGGTTTCTTCGACCAGTTCGACCACGATTCCTTCGCCCGGCGGCATGATGGAAACGGCAAGTGTTGCTTCCGCCAAGCCATAACTCGGCAGGAATGCCGAAGCCTTGAAACCAGCCGGCGCGAAAGCGTCGACAAAGGCCTGCATGACGTCGGGGCGGATCATATCGGCCCCATTTCCCGCGACACGCCAGCGTGACAGGTCGAACCTGTCTGCAGGATGGGACTGGGAGGAGATGCGCCGGGCACAGATGTCGTACCCGAAGGTCGGCGAATAGCTGAGCGTCGTGCCAGGGTTCCGGCTGATGAGATCGAGCCACGCCAGTGGGCGGCGGGCAAAATCCTCTGTTTTCAGATAGTCTGCCGAGACCTGATTAGCCACAGGTGACAAAAGGCAGCCAACGAGACCCATGTCATGGTACCAGGGAAGCCACGACACGCATCGGTCGCCGGGCACAAGTTCCATGCCATGCGAGTGCGCAGCCAAGTTGTTGAGCAACGCCCTGTGCGAAATGACGACGCCATGGGGGAAACGCGTCGATCCGCTCGAATATTGCAGATAGGCGATATCGCCCGGGGCGGCACGATGCGGCGCAAAATCCGGCGTCGGCCGCGTCGCAAAGGATTGCCAATCGCATACAGCCACACCGCCCGCGCGTGCGGCATCCGTCGCCATGGACCCTAGTTCGGCCGGATAAAGCAGCAATACCGGCTCGGCGCTCTTCAACTGAATCGCGAGTTGATCGACATAGGCATCCCGCCCGCCGAACGAGGTCGGTAACGGAAGCGGTACCGGCCAGGCACCCGCATAGATGCAGCCAAAGAACAGAGTGGCGAATTCGGGCCCTGTTTCTGCAATTAGCGCCACGCGGTCCTGCGGGACAACACCTTCGGCGACCAGTCGCGCAGCCATGGCCAGCGCGTCGGCCCTCAGCTCGCTATAGGGATAAGCTCGAACCAGAATTCCGCGCGGATCGTGAAAGTTAAGGCCGCAGGCGCCCTGCGCGGCAAAATCGAGCGCATCGCCAAGCGTTTCGAAATCCGCGAAGCGACGCACACGTCCGTCTTCGCTCGACGTCGGGGCGCGCATCATGGGAATTGGCGTCTCGGCGGCTTGCGGCAATCTGTTCGCTCCGTTTGCGACTGTAACAGAACTGTTAAACGCTGCCGTTCTCATTCCGGTTCGACTGTGGCAGAAAAACGGCGCTTTGGTACAGTCGCGCTTTACCCCCCGAACCGAAAAGCGGTCGCGACCGCTTGAGGTTGCGTCGCTTCAGGCGCTGGCGATCCGCTATGTCGGTAGATATGCAACGACCAGGGCAAAGCTCGCGTC
>JANMJZ010000052.1:0-7298 GCA_031371635.1 Sphingomonadales bacterium
CAGGAAACGGACGTCGACGCCGAGCGTGCGGGCGATGCCCGCATAATAGCGATACTCGTCCATCCGGTCGGCGGTGGTCGCGAGGCGGATGTTGCTGACCTGCGAAAAGCCGGCGTTGAGGCCGGTTTCCGCTTCGAGCGTGGGGTAAAAGCCGACCGAATATTGGTGGAGCTTGCCGACCGAATAGCTGAGGTTGAACAGCGGTAGCAGGCCGGCGGCGTGCCAGGTCGAGCCCGAGGTGAGTTCCTTGCGCTCGAGGAGGACGGTGTCGGCCCAGCCGAGCCTTGCCAGGTGATAGAGAGTGCTGACGCCGACGACGCCTCCCCCGATGACCACTGCCCGTGCTGTCGATTTCATTGCTTCTGCCTGCCACGCCCTGCGCCCTCGCTACGGCGATTGGTTGCGGCGGAGCAACAACATCGTCGCGGGTAGGGATTGATATGCGTTTTTCTAATGTGGACTATAAACGTACGCGATCCGGCGGAAAGGTTCTGGGTTCATCACATAATGCGACTGGACGGCGATTCCCCTCGTCACCTAGGCTGGGCACAGGAGGA
The DNA here is from genome assembly GCA_031371635.1 of Sphingomonadales bacterium. Classification (GTDB taxonomy): domain Bacteria; phylum Pseudomonadota; class Alphaproteobacteria; order Sphingomonadales; family Sphingomonadaceae; genus Sphingomonas_O. The sequence goes on from JANMJZ010000052.1 coordinate 558, forward strand.
TCGACGTGACGGGAATTTCAGCCTTGGCCGCAACGGACCGCGCGGCGACGACCGACCTGGTGCCGATTATCGAGGCGCTCGAGGGGCGGCTGCGCTGGCTGTCGTCATGGACGATCCACAATGCCAACCACCTGCGGCCCAAGCGCGACGGGCTTAAGGTCGGCGGGCACCAGGCAAGCTGTTCTTCGATGACGGCGATCATGGCGGCACTTTATTTCCACGCGCTGCGACCGCAGGACAAAGTCGCGGTGAAACCGCACGCGGCGCCGGTGCTGCACGCGATCCATTACCTTCTCGGCAGCCAGTCGATCGACCAGCTGCAGCGGTTTCGCGGGCTGGGCGGGGCGCAAAGCTATCCGTCGCGGACAAAGGACCAGATCCCGGTCGATTTCTCGACCGGCTCGGTCGGCCTTGGCGTCGCAATCACGGCCTTTGCCAGCCTGGTGCAGGACTACCTGATCGCACACGGGCAGATGGAGGCAGCGGACGCAGGCCGCATGATCGCCCTGATGGGCGACGCCGAGCTCGACGAAGGCAATATCTACGAATGCCTGATCGAGGGGTATAAGCACAATATCCGCAATTGCTGGTGGGTGGTCGACTACAACCGCCAGTCGCTCGACAGCACGACCGCAGACCGGATGTTCCGACGCTTCGACGACATCTTCGAGACCTGCGGGTGGCGGGTCATCACCTTGAAGCACGGGCGCCTGCAACGCGAAGCCTTTGCCAGGCCCGGCGGCGCGTCGCTCGAGGACTGGATCGAGAACTGCCCCAACGCCGAATTCGCGGTGCTCACCTACCAGGGCGGCCCTGCGTGGCGGATGCGCCTGATGCGGGATATTGGAGAAAAGCCGAATGTAAAGGCGCTGCTCGAAAGCTATGACGACGACGCGCTGGCGGCGCTAATGACCAATCTGGGAGGGCATTGCGTCGAGACGCTGATCGATGCCTTCGACCGGGCACAGGACGAGCGCCCGACCCTGTTCATCGCTTATACGGTCAAGGGCTATGGCCTGCCGCTCGCCGGCCACAAGGACAACCACTCGGGAATGATGAACCCGTCGCAGATCGAGGAACTGCGCGCGCGGATGGGCATTGCGCCGGGCGACGAGTGGCTGCCGTTCGCGGGCCTTGGCGGCAATCTAGCGGCCGAAGTACGCGATTTCGTAGCGGGATGTGCGCTCAACGACCGGCCGCCCGAACCGGCGGCCCCCGTCATTCCCGTGCCTGCGCGTTTCACCATTCCGGACAGCGCCGAACAGTCGACGCAATCCGCCTTCGGCCATGTGCTGCTCGAACTCGCGAAGAGCGACGACCCGATCGGCGACCATATCGTGACCACCGCGCCCGACGTGACGCAGACCACCAACCTGGGCGCCTTCGTCAACCAGCGCGGGCTGTTCCGGCGGCAGGAACTGGCCGATGTCTTTCGCGAAGCCAAGATCCCCTCGGCACAGAAGTGGGCCGCGCATGCAGCCGGGCAGCATATCGAGCTGGGCATCGCGGAAAACAACTTCTTCCTGATGATGACCGCGCTCGGCCTTGCCGCGCCGCATTTCGGTACGCGGCTGTTGCCCGTGGGCACGGTCTATGATCCCTTCATCGCCCGCGGCCTCGATGCGCTGAACTATGGATGCTATCAGGACGCCCGCTTCCTGCTCGTCGGCACGCCTGCGGGCATCACACTGGCGGCCGAAGGCGGCGCGCACCAGTCGATCAACACGCCGCTGATCGGGATGGGCCAGCCCAACCTCGTCAGTTTCGAGCCCGCCTATGCCGACGAGGTCGCGCTGATGATGCGATGGGCGTTCGACCATATGCAGCAGCCCGACGGCAGCGCGGTCTATCTGCGGCTGACGACGCGATCGATCCCGCAGGTCACCCGTACGGACGACCGCTGGGAAGCCGATGCGCTGAAAGGCGGCTACTGGTTGCGCGAACCCGGCCCCGATGCCGAGCTCGCCATCGTGTTCTCCGGTGCCGTCGCGCCCGAAGCGCAGGCCGCATTTGACATGCTTGCCGACGATGTTCCGGGACTGGGGCTGCTGGCGATCACTTCGCCCGATCTGCTCCACCGCGACTGGTCGGCCGGCCATGCCGGTCGATGGACCGCCGACGGTGATCGCGGCGCGAGCCATGTCGAATCCCTTCTCGGTCGCCTTGCACCGCATGCGGGACTCGTGACCGTACTCGATGGATCGCCCGCCGCCCTGTCGTGGCTTGGCGGCGTCCGGGGAATGCGCGTCAGTCCGCTCGGGACCGACCGCTTCGGCCAGACGGGCGACCTGCCCGACCTCTACCGCACCTACCGGCTCGACCCCGAGGCGATCGTCGACGCGGCGGCAGAACTGGCGCTGCGGACCGACGACAAGCACGCCTAATGCGAGCAATCAGTTTTGCTTGATGAATGGTGCCGCAGGGCCCACCGATTGACGCGGGGGTCCGCGCCGTCAGACTGGTAGGGCGGTGTCGTCGCAGGGGGAAAGATGGTCGTGCACACGGGCGAGACGTTCGATTATATCATCGTCGGTGCAGGTTCGGCGGGGTGCGTGCTCGCCGAACGGCTGAGTGCTGACGGCCGGTACAAGGTCCTCGTGCTCGAATTCGGTGGCTCCGACCGGTCGGTCTTCATCCAGATGCCCAGCGCGCTCGCCATCCCGATGAACACCGCCAAGTACAACTGGGGCTATGAAAGCGAACCCGAGCCGCATCTGGGCGGCCGCCGCTTGCACGCGCCGCGCGGCAAGGGGCTGGGCGGCTCGTCGTCGATCAACGGCCTGGTCTATGTGCGCGGCAATCCGCGCGATTTCGAGCTTTGGCAGGACATGGGGGCGCAGGGCTGGGGCTATGCAAATGTGCTGCCCTATTTCCGGCGGGCCGAACGTCGGCAGGAAGGGGGCGATGCCTGGCGCGGCGGGGACGGCCCGCTGGACACCTGCTACGGGCCGATGAACAACCCGCTGTATCAGGCATGGATCGATGCCGCCCACCAGGCAGGCTATCCACTGACCGACGACATTAACGGCGCGCAGCAGGAAGGTTTCGGCCGCATGGACATGACGGTACGCGACGGCTCGCGGTGCAGCGCGGCCAAGGCGTTCCTCCACCCCGCCGCCAAGCGTCCCAACGTGACCGTCCTGACCCATGCACTGGCCACGAAAGTCCTGATGGACGGGCGCAAGGCGGTGGGTGTTGCCTATGAGCGGGGCGGCACGATGCACGAGGCGCGCGCGACCCGCGAAGTCATCCTGTCGGGCGGCGCGTTCAATGCACCGCAGCTGCTGAAGCTCTCGGGCATCGGACCGGCCGGGGAACTCGCCGCGATGGGCATAGAGGTCGTGGCCGACCGTCCGGGCGTAGGCGCGAACCTGCAGGATCACCTGGAATTCTATTTCCAATATGCCTGCACCCAGCCGGTGACGCTGTATTCATCGATGAACTGGTTTGCGAAGGGCCTGATCGGGGCGCGGTGGCTGCTGACCCGCAAGGGCCCGGGCGCGACCAACCATTTCGAAAGCTGCGGTTTCATCCGCAGCCGCGCCGGTATCGCCTATCCCGACATCCAGTATCATTTCTTTCCACTCGCCGTGCGCTACGATGGGAAGGCGATGGTCAGCGGGCACGGTTTTCAGGCGCATGTCGGGCCGATGCGGTCGAAAAGCCGGGGCAGCGTGACCCTGCGCTCCCCCGACCCGCGCGACCCGCCGGTCATCCGCTTCAACTATATGAGCCATGAGGACGACTGGGCCGACATGCGTGCCGGGGTGCGGCTGACGCGCGAGATTTTCGAGCAAAAGGCGTTCGACCCGTTTCGCGGTGCCGAAATTGCGCCTGGCGCGGACGTGACCTCTGACGAGGCGATCGACGACTTCATCCGCGAAAAGATCGAAAGCGGCTACCACCCCTGCGGCACCTGCAAGATGGGGCGCGAGGACGATCTGATGGCCGTCGTCGATAACCAGCTGCGCGTGATCGGCGTCGAAGGGCTCCGCGTGGTCGACGCATCGGTGATGCCGCAGATCACGACCGGCAATCTGAACGCGCCCACGATCATGATCGGTGAAAAAGCGTCGGACCACATCCTGGGCAAGCCGCTGCTCGCGCCGTCGAACGCGCCCTTTTACACCGCGCCGAACTGGGAAACGTCGCAACGATGAGGCGCGTGATCACGGAGCCTGTGCGGCAGATCGACGTGATCCGCGAAACCGACGTGCTTGTGGTCGGCTCCGGACCCGGCGGGCTTGCGGCAGCGCTCGCCTCGGCGCGGGCGGGCGTCGAGACGATCCTGCTCGAACGCTATGGCTGTTTCGGGGGCAACATCACGCAGGTCGGGGTCGAGGGTTTTGCCTGGTACCGCCACCCCGCCACCATCGACAGCGAAGGCATCGGCCGCGAATTCGAGGAACGCGCCAAGGCAATGGGCGCCGCGATGCCCGAGCCGCAGTCGATCAGCCACAGCCTCGACGCCGAAAGTTTCAAGTTCGTCGCCGACACGCTCGTCGCCGAAGCGGGCGTCATTCCGATGCTGCACCGGCTGTTCGTCGCGCCCATCATGGAAGGCGACACGATCACCGGCGTGATCGTGGAGAGCAAGGCGGGGCGCGAGGCGATCCTCGCCAAACGCGTAATCGACGCCACCGGCGACGCCGACATCGCCTATCGGGCAGGCGCGCCAACGTACAAGCACCCGGTCGACGAGATGATGTCGGTGTCGGTCATGTTCTCGATGTGCGGGGTCAACAAGACGCGGTTCATCGACGCGGTCAGGGCCGATCCGCAGACCTATGGCGACTGGGCGGTCGGGGGCGAATGGGAAGTTGAAACCAGCGGCAAGGAGGATGCGATGTTCTCGCCCTTCCTGCGCAAGCCGTTCCAGAAGGCACTGGAAGCGGGGCTAATTCCCGACAGCGTTCGGACCATGGCGGGGACATGGGGCACGGTGTCCGACCAGGGCGACCTGACCTATCTCAACATGTGCCACCTCTATCTCGACGGCACCGATCCCGACGCGCTGACCCTAGTCGAGATGGAAGGCCGCAGGCAGGCGATGCATGCGGTCGATGCGCTGAAGGGCTTCATGCCGGGCTGCGAGGACGCCAAGCTCCGTAATTTCGGGATGACCCTGGGTATCCGCGACACACGCAAGATCGACGCGGCGTATAATCTGACCGATGCGGACGTGCGGGGCGAGGCGCGGTTCGACGACAGCATCGGCATCTTCCCCGAATTTATCGACGGTTACGGCTATCTGATACTGCCGACCACGGGGCGTTACTTTCATGTGCCCTACCGCGCGATGTTGCCGAAGGGGGTGAAGAATCTGATCGTCACGGGCCGCACCATCGGCGGCGACAAGGTGAGCCATGCAGCGGTGCGCAACATGATGTGCTGTGCAGTCGCCGGGCAAGGCGCCGGCGTTGCGGCGGCAGTGGGGGTGAAAAGCGGGCGCGGGTTCGATGAGGTCGATGTCGGCGTGCTTCAAACCGAACTGCGCCGGCAAGGAGCGCGCTTGGAATAGTTGCGAGTAATGCTGATCAACGCCCTGGGACTAGGCCTCCTGATATTCCGCAGGGTAATCTGTTGTATTAGCCTATCTGCATGATAGCGTCGCGGGATGCGGTTCTCGCCCGATTTCGATCTTCATGCACTCGAGACGTTCGTGCTGGCAGTCGAGCTCGGCGGCATGTCGCAATGCGCGACGCATCTGCAGGTCACCCAGTCCGCCGTGTCGCAGACGATCGCCCGGCTCGAAGCGGGGATCGGGACGCGCCTGTTCGATCGGGGCCTGCGGCCACTGGCGCTGACACCGAGCGGACGCGCGCTGTACGAGCGCAGCGAACGGCTGCTCGCGCAGGCCAAGCAGACCTTCGACGCGGTGCGCGAGCAGGCCTCGCTCCCCGTGGCACAGGTGACGGTGGCGATGTCGTTCAGCCTCGCCAACCAGTTGACCGCGCCGCTGCTTGAAGCGCTGGGAGAACGGGCCGAACGCTGGAGCATAAGGTCGGGTATTTCACGCGAGCATCAGGGCGAATTCCTGGCGCGCGACATAGACATGCTGGTGACGGGAAGTTTCAATCTGGAGCATCGGCACATGGTCGAGTTGCATCCCGTTTTCGAAGAGGGGTTCGTGCTCGTCCTGCCGGCCGGCTATCAGGGGGTAATCGACCTGCCGGGCAATCCGCCGTCGTTGCCGTTTGTGCGCTTTTCGCACCTGACAGGCATGGGACAGCAGATAGAGCGCCAGCTTGTGCGGATGAAACTGCGGCTGCCGAAAACTGTAGAAGTGGAGTCTGCCGACCAGCAATTGCGCACTGTCGCGTCTGGCTATGGCTGGACGATCACCACGCCCGTTTGCCTTGCAGCGCAGAACGAGCTTTTCGGGAGCCTGCGGATTGAGCCGATGCCGCGGGGGCAGTTCTCGCGCGCGGTGCAGGTGGTCGCCCGTGCAGGCGAACTCGGGTCCCTGCCACGCGACATTGCCGCGCTGGCAACACGGGAATTGCGCGACAGGACCTTACCGCCCCTGATCGGCCGGTTTCCCTGGCTGGCGGCGCACTTGAAATGGGCCGGTCAGAATTGAAAACGTGACCGCCGGAAACGCAAAAAAGGCCCCGGAATCCGGAGCCTGTGTGGCGGTTTAGATGAAGTCGCGCGCGAGGCCTGGTTGCGGGAGCAGGATTTGAACCTGCGACCTTCAGGTTATGAGCCTGACGAGCTACCGGGCTGCTCCATCCCGCG
>JANMJZ010000065.1:0-1932 GCA_031371635.1 Sphingomonadales bacterium
GGGGTGGTACGCTTCAACGCGCCCGCGTTGCACGAAGTGGCGATGACGGGATCACAGGCGGGTGCGCACGCGCTCGCGGCCGAAGCCGCGCATCTGGAGGATCTGACGCAAACCGCTCTCGATGCGCGTGTGGCGATTGCAGCGACCGCCGATGCGCTGGCGCGGCTGGATATCGCCGCCGGGCTGGCCGAGCGCGCGGCAGAGGGTGGCTGGGCGCGGCCCGCGCTGGTCGACCATGCCTGTTTCGACATCGAAGGTGGGCGACATCCGGTGGTCGAGGATGCGCTGGCGAAGCGCGGCGAGCGGTTCGTGGAGAATGACTGCCGCCTGTCGGAGGAGTCGCGGCTGTGGCTCGTCACGGGGCCGAACATGGGCGGCAAATCGACCTTCCTGCGCCAGAATGCGCTGATCGCAGTCCTGGCACAGGCGGGCAGTTATGTGCCTGCGACGTCAGCCACGCTCGGGCTGGTCGACCGATTGTTCAGCCGCGTCGGCGCATCGGACAATCTCGCGCGCGGGCGCTCCACCTTCATGGTCGAGATGGTCGAGACCGCCGCGATTTTGGCGCAGGCGACGCCGCAAAGCTTCGTCATTCTCGACGAGGTCGGGCGCGGCACCAGCACCTATGACGGTCTCGCGATTGCCTGGGCGGTGGTCGAGGCGGTGCATGAGGTCAACCGCTGCCGCTGCCTGTTCGCCACGCATTATCACGAGCTGACGCGGCTTGCCGAAAAGCTCGACGCGCTATCGCTCCACCACGTCCGCGCGCGCGAGTATAAAGGCGATCTGGTGCTGCTCCACGAACTGGCGACCGGCCCGGCAGATCGCAGTTATGGCATCGCGGTCGCGCGGCTGGCCGGGATGCCGCCCCCCGTGCTGGCGCGGGCAAAAGCAGTGTTGGGAAAGCTCGAGGCGGGCCGTGCCGCCACGGGCGGGCTGGCGGCTGGGCTCGACGATCTGCCGCTGTTTGCAACGCTGGTCGCAGAAACGCCTGTCGATCCGCTGCACGCGGCGCTCGACGCGATCCATCCCGATGCGCTGAGCCCGCGTGAGGCACTCGAAGCGTTATACCGGCTCAAGGCGCTGGGATCCGATTAGGCGGAAAACGCGGTTTGTTCCTGAGCCTTGGCCGCCGCATTCGACGATCGTGAACGACAGATGCAGCATCGAAACGGGCGGCGGCATCAATCCATGATACCGCCGCCCGATGGTTACGATACTGTTTCGCCAGCTTAGGCGATGAAGGCGAAATCGGCGAGCGTCAGCGAGAGGCCGGTGTTCAGCTGTGCGAGCTGGACGGCCGCGCCTGCACCACTGCCATCGGCGTCGTAGCTGACAATGCCGGTGTTCGTATCGTAAAGGAACGTCGAGTTCGCGGTCGTTGCGGCTGCGCCCGCCCCACTGACGAGTGCAACCGTGCCGTTTTGCGCAAAGCCGGCGGACGAAAGCAGAATCCGGTCGGTCCCGCTCGTAAAGTCGAGGATCCGGTCGTAGCTCGCGCCCTCTGTGCCGACGTATACGAAATTGTCCGCGCCATTGCCGCCGATCAGCAGATCCGCGCCGCCGTTGCCGACAAGGATATCCGCGCCGTCGAGACCCACCAGCGTATCCGCACCCGTTGCACCCGTGATCTGATTGTTCAGGGCAGTGCCGATCCCGCCGAAATCCCCACGTCCCGAATAGACCAGATTTTCGACATCGGTCGGCAGCGTGAAATTGGTGAGGCTGGTGCCAACCGTGTCGATGCCCTCTCCGACCGCTTCGACGATCGTCGTGCCCGCCGCGGTGACAATATAGGTATCGTTGCCGACGTTGCCCTGAAGTTCGTCGGCCGCGCCGGCTTGTCCGATCAGCGTGTCGTTCCCGTCGAGGCCCACAAGCGAATCGCTGCCAGCGCCGCCGGTGATGACATTGTCGAGGCCATTGCCGACG
>JANMJZ010000105.1:0-7671 GCA_031371635.1 Sphingomonadales bacterium
CTCGCGTCGCCGCGAAGAGCCGTATCGTCAAGCCGTTCGCCGCGCTGGCCGCCCGGCATGGCTGATCGGGGCGTGCAAATTTGCGCCCTAAATCAGGCTTTGTGGTTGGCTTGGATGAAGCTGATCGCGTCCTTGACGGTCGAGATCTTTTCGGCGGCATCGTCGGGAATTTCGACGCCGAACTCTTCCTCGAAAGCCATGACCAGCTCGACGATATCGAGGCTGTCTGCTCCCAGATCGTCGATGAAGCTCGACTCCTCGGTCACCTTGTCCACGTCGACACCGAGATGCTCGACGACAATCTTCTTCACCCGGTCGGCGGTCTCGCTCATGAAGGGTCCTTCTCGTTCATGTAGGTTTAATCTCCCGTCCAGCCCTAATGAGGGCGCTTGGGGCGCGCAAGGGGGTCGCTACCCCTTCCCCAACACATGATCCACCAGCGCGCCTAACGACTTGAAGCCACTCGTCGCGATTCCCTGTGCCTTGATCCCGCCCGGAACCCAGGCGCGCTCGAAGCCGAGCTTTGCCGACTCCTTCAGCCGCAGCCCGCTGTGCGCGACGGGGCGAACTTCGCCGGACAGCGCCACTTCGCCGAACGCGACGACGTCGGCCGGTATGGGTCGTTCCGAAAACGCGCTGACCAGCGCGGCTGCTACGGCCAGATCGGCCGCTGGGTCGGTCAGGCGATACCCGCCCGCGATGTTGAGATAGACCTCCGCCGAAGAGAGCGAGAGGCCGCAGCGCGCCTCCAGCACGGCAAGGATCATCGCCAGCCTTCCCGAATCCCAGCCGACCACCGCGCGCCTCGGCGTTGCGCCGCTTGCCAGCCGCACCGTCAGCGCCTGTACCTCGACCAGCACGGGGCGCGTGCCCTCCAGTGCCGGAAAAACTGCTGTTCCCGTCACGGCCTCGCCGCGCGTAGTCAGAAACAGGCTCGACGGATTGCCTACCTCGCCAAGGCCACCCTCCCCCATGGCGAACACGCCGATCTCGTCGGTGCCGCCGAAACGATTCTTGATCGCGCGCAGGATGCGGTACTGGTGCGACCGCTCCCCTTCGAAGCTCAGCACGGTATCGACCATATGTTCCAGCACGCGCGGGCCCGCGATGCTGCCGTCCTTGGTCACATGGCCCACGAGCACCACTGCCGAACCGCGCTCCTTGGCGAAACGGATGAGTTCACCCGCCGACGCGCGGACCTGCGATACCGTGCCCGGCGCGCCCTCGATCAGGTCGGAATGCATCGTCTGGATCGAATCAATGACCAGCAGGTCAGGCGCTCCACCCGAACCGACCGACGATGAGGCCGAAAACGTCGCGAGAATGTCACGCACCGACGTCGCACTTGCCAAGCCGACCGGCGCATGGCCCAGCTCCAGCCGCTGGGCGCGCAGCCGCACCTGGTCGGCGGCTTCCTCGCCGGACACATAGACCACGCGCTTTCCCGCAAGCGCCAGCTTCGCCGCAGCCTGCAGCAACAGGGTCGACTTGCCGACGCCGGGGTCGCCGCTCATCAGCGTTGCCGATCCCGCGACGAAGCCACCGCCCAGCGCGCGGTCGAATTCGGCGATGCCGCACGGCATGCGATCGGGCAGCTTCGTTGCGCTGTCTAACGCCACCAGCGCCAGCGCCCGGCCTCCGTGCTGCAAATTATGGCGCGCCGAAAACGGCGTCACGACAGCGCCTGCGTCCTCGACGAGCGTATTCCACTCGAGGCAATCGTCGCACTGCCCGCCCCATTTGGACGATACCGAGCCGCAAGCTTGGCAGATATAGCGCTTCTGAGGCTTGGCCATGAGGAGTCCCATATCTGAACGGAACGGGAACATTAGCGAATGAGGCCGGGCCGATCAAGCAGCCATAATGGCGGGTTGCGGAAAGTGGGGAAGGCAACCCGCCATCGTAGCGGCGCGCACCGTCTAGGGAACGACGCGACCAGTCGGGGGACCAGGCCCGACAGTCACCCACATAATCGTAGAATCTTACACGGGAACCAACGCACCCCTGCGGGCTTTACGGTGTTTCGCGCGCGAAAATTAGTTAATGGGGGCCCGTCAATGGCCCGAGGAATAGAGAATTTTCGTGACTTCTGTGTATATTATCGATGATGAGCCGCTGATGCGGGAGGTGGTGAGCGAGCTGGTCCACGATCTGGGCTGTTCCAACCGTCCTTTCGCCAGCGGAGGTGCTTTTCTGGACGCCCTGCCTGACCTCGACCCGGGCTGCATGCTGGTCGATCTCTGCATGGAAGAACTGTCGGGGATCGACCTGATCCGGGCAACCGCGCCCGTCCGCCAGTCGTTTCCCGCCATAATGATGTCGGGCCATGCCACCATCGAAAACGCGGTCCAGGCAATGAAGGCCGGGGCGATCGAGATCCTTCAGAAGCCAATCGATACCGAACGTCTCAAGGATGCGCTAGCACTTGCCGATCAGGCCATGGAAGCGGTGCCCGCCCAGAGTCTCGAGGATTGCGTGCCCCTCGTCGCCGACCGCTATTGCCTGACGGGCCGCCAGACGGATGTGTTGCACGCGCTGGTCGCCGGCAAATCCAACAAGCAGATTGCCGGGCAGCTTTCGATTTCGACCCGGACGGTGGAAATGCATCGCGCGGCGGTCATGGCAAAGCTGGGCGTGCGCAGCCTGCCCGAACTCCTTCGCGTTCTTGTCGTTGCAACGGTCCGACCCGACGCGGCTCAGTCGCCGCCCCCGCGCAGGCGCTTCTGACCTGTGCCGACGGGCCGCTCCAGCGGACCTGCTTCCACGCCATAGGGTGCGACCAGTTTCCAGATGTGCGCAGGCACCATGGATTTCATCCGGCGCGGCTCCTCACGGCGCAGGTGCATCACGGTTTCGCATGCCTTCATCTCGACGCGGGTGCGCGCGAACTCCAGCCCGCGTGGGCCGATCCGCGGCATCAGCCAGCCGACGATCGGACGCACCCAGTCGGGCATGGCGCGCAGCGGCAGTCCTCTCGCCGCGCGCTCGACATTGGCAAGGAATCCCTTGACCGCTCCGGCGCGTTTCCCCTTGCTGCCGGGCGTTGACAGCTGCACCTCGTCGCCCAGCAGGCCCTGCAGCTCGGCCCCTCGGTCGTTGCGGACGATCAGCCATTGCTCGCCCTGCCCGCCCATGTAACCCACCGTGATGTCGGCCAGCACATTGGTGTAGTCCACGCAGGTCCGGCAGGTCAGCGGAAAGAAATCGCCCGGCAACTTCGATATCGGCAGCTGCAGGAACGGCACGGTCTTCACTCGGCCATTGGCAAAGCGCAGCTCGACCCGGTAGTCCGCCCGGAACTCCAGATAGGTGATCGTGTCCGGATCGTCGGCCAGCAGCGCCAGAAATTCGTGAAACCGCTCCGTCGTCGTATTGTCCGAACAGGGAGTCCCGACGACATAGAGCCGCTCGAAGCCGAGCTCCTTTTCAAGTCGGCGCAGCGCGTGGACCTGGCAGGGGATGCCGATGACGGCAAGGCGCTTGTACCCCGCTGCCAGCGCCGGTTCGAGCAGGGCGAGCAGCGGCGCATAGCCCATGCGCATCCCACGACAAGCGGCCATGCCTTCGGGCTTGGTCACGAGCACGGGCACCGGGCGCCATTTGTCATCCGGGTCGGGGGCCATGGTCAGCACCGCATCGATGGCGCCGATTTCCATCAAGCGCTCGGCGATCCGCGTTGTGATTCCCGTCCATTGAGCGCCTGCCAGCGGCGGCACCAGCGACGCCCGGACCATGCGCTGGAACGGGCCAAAATGCAGTTCGTCCGGCCGTTTTGTGTCCCGGGCACGCCCGTGAACCTGTGCTTCCAGCATGGGATAGTCGGGCGCAATGAACTGGCAGGCCGTGCCGCATCTTTTTGGGTCCGACGTGCGCGATATGCCGCAGTCGGTGCACAGGTCGCGCGGCACGGCCGGCGCTTCGACAGCAGCTCTGAAAGCGTCCACGCTCAAATCACGCCCCGAATGTAACAGTTCACCGCGCCGACATGCACGGCTGGGCGCAACATTGATAGCACCAGCTTTCCCGCGCCCCTACCCCGTGCAAGACGCGGCCATGCGCGAAAAAGAACTCCGGCTGGCCCTTATCTGCTACGGCGGTATCAGCCTCGCCGTCTACATGCACGGCGTCATCAAGGAAGTCTGGCACCTCGCGCGGGCCAGCCGGTCTTACTTCGACGACACGCCGCCGGTTGACCCTGTCGAGGGGGCGTACGCCGACCTGCTCCGCCTGATCGAACAAACGACCGGCACGCGGTTGCGCGTCCTTGCCGATATCGTCGCCGGCGCCAGCGCGGGCGGGATCAACGGCATTTTCCTGGCACAGGCAGTCGCCACCGGCCACTCGCTCGATCCCCTGACCGACATGTGGCTCGACAAGGCGGACGTGGACGCGCTCCTCGATCCTGAGGCGCGCGCGCCTTCGCGGGTCTCGAAACTCTGGGCCTCGCCGATCGCCTGGGCGTTCGCGGGGCGTCAGGGAGAAAAATGGGACGACGGGCTCGACGCGCGCAACCGCGACGAAATCTATGCCAAACTGACCCGCTTCGTGCGCTCGCGCTGGTTCGAGCCGCCTTTCGGCGGGGAAGTGTTCGACGCCATGCTACTCGATGCCTTTGCCGCAATGGAACGGGGACCCAAGGGTCCACGCCTGCTGCCCGACGAACAGCCGCTCGACCTATTCGTGACGGTCACGGATTTCAGCGGTCATCCCGAAGCCCTGCCGATCCATTCTCCGCCAATGATCGTGGAGACCGAACATCGACTGACCCTCAGTTTTCGCGACGCACCGGGCAGCATGGCGCAGCTCGGCGAAGTCCCCGGACTGGTCTTTGCTGCCCGCGCAACAGCAAGTTTCCCCGGCGCTTTTCCGCCGTTCACCGTTGCCGAACTCGACCGCGCGCTTTCAACGACTGGCATGGCATGGCCCGGCCGCGCCGATTTTCTTGCCCGCGTCCTGCCCCGACAGGTTGCGGCAGGCACGGCGGAGACGACGGCGCTGATCGACGGCTCGGTGCTCGCCAATGCCCCGTTCCGACCCGCGATCGATGCGCTTCGCGACCGCCCCTCGCGCCGCGAAGTCGACCGGCGGTTCGTCTATGTCGACCCGAAGCCCGGCATGAAGAGCATCAAGCTGTCCGGTAGTGACGACACGCCCGGCTTTTTCACGACCCTGTTCGGCGCCCTGTCGGACATTCCGCGTACCCAGCCGATCCGCGACAATCTGGAGGCAATTGCCGGCCGCAGCGCGCGTATTGCCCGTACCCGGCGTATCGTCGAAGCGCTGCGCCCGCAGGTAGAGACGTCGGTCGAGCACATGTTCGGGCGAACATTGTTCCTCGACCGCCCGACTTCCGCCCGCCTGGCTACATGGCGCGCACGCGCCGGAGAACGGGCTGCACGCGATGCAGGCCACTCCTATGTTGCCTATCGCGAAATCGCCCGGGCCGGTATCGCCGACGCACTGACCCGGCTGACGCCGTCGCGGATCGGTACTGACGCCGTCTTACACGAACTCGGGCAGCGCAACGACCCGACGCCGCTCGATCTGCGCTACCGCATCCGACGCCTGCGTTTCGTGGCGAGGCGTCTCGCCGCCCTGGCCGACGAAAGCCCCAGCGTGGACTATGAGGGCGTTCGCAAAACCGTCTTCGCATGCCTGGCACGCTATCTGGAGCGCGAATCGCCGCACTTCCTTGCCCCGATCGAGGCAGCCGACGCGCGAACATTGCTCGACGCGATCGCTGCCCAATGGGGTCTGGCCAAACTCGATGCCCAGACCGACGCCGAAATGGCAGAGGCCATTGGCGCCTGCTTCCGGACCCATCGCCGCCAGCCCTTGCTCGCCTATCTGGGCTTTCCCTTTTACGACGTGGCCACGCTCGCTCTGCTGCAGGGAGAGGGCTTCGACGAATTCGACCCCGTCATGGTCGATCGAATCGCACCAGAGGATGCGACCAGCCTTTCCGGCGGTGCATCGGTCCTCAAGGGCATCCAGTTCAACAGCTTCGGTGCATTCTTCAGTCGCGCCTATCGCGAAAACGACTATTTGTGGGGTCGGCTGCACGGGGCGGAGCGGATGATCGACATTATCGTCGCGACGCTGCCCACTGGCGCACTGGATGCCGCAGCAGTGACAAAAGCAAAATGCGCTGCGTTCGCCGCCATCCTTGAGCGTGAGGGACCCCGCCTCTCCGCCATCCCCGAAACGGTCGTGGAGCTGCGCAGCCGGTTGGCGACCCTCTCTGGCAAAGCTGGGTAGACCGGCCTAGACTGGGCGCGATCGCCACATAGGGTTGTTGTCGCATGCAGTTTTTGCGTACCGTTTTCTGGGTTGTCCTGGCCGTGGTCGGGGTCATTTTTGCTACCGCGAACTGGACGCCTGTGACCGTGAGGCTGTGGAGCGGCATGGTGCTCGACACGCAGCTGCCGGTCCTGATGCTGATCACGTTCCTGCTGGGGCTCGTGCCGATGCTGATCGTCCACCGGGCGACGCGCTGGAACTTGCGCCGTCGGCTCGACAACGCGAACCGTGCGCTGACCGAATCCTTGCCTACGACCACACCGCCGTCGACCTTCTCGCCGCAGGACATGGCCCCTCCGGGCGCATCTCCCATTGCGCCACCGCCGGGTGTTGCATGAGGGGGGTGGCATGAGCCCGATCTGGGTCGCCATCGACACGCCCGATCTCGACCGCGCCTTCGCCATCGCGACGCGGGTCGGTCGCCACGTCGGCGGCATCAAGCTCGGCCTTGAATTCTTCGCGGCCAATGGCCGCAGCGGTGTGCACGAAATGGCAAAGCTGCACTTGCCGATCTTCCTCGACCTGAAGCTGCACGACATTCCCAACACCGTGGCAAAGGCGGTTCAGGCGCTGGCACCGCTCAACCCGGCAATCCTCACCGTGCACGCAGCCGGCGGTCGCGCGATGATGGAGGATGCCAAGGCTGCGGCACCGCTCGGCTGCAAGGTCGTGGGCGTCACCGTGCTCACCAGCCTCGATGCCAGCGACCTCGAAAGCGCGGGCGTCACCGGCTCTCCCCACGATCAGGTTCTCCGCCTGACCGCCGCCGCCCGAGAGGCGGGCCTCGACGGCGTCGTCTGTTCGGGCAACGAGGTAAAGGCCGCGCATAAGTTGTGGCCGCAGGGCTTCTTCGTTGTGCCGGGTGTTCGGCCCGCGGATGGAGTTATCGGCGACCAGAAGCGCGTCGTCACGCCGCGTGCAGCGATGGATGCGGGCGCAAGCATTCTCGTCGTGGGCCGCCCGATCACCCAGGCAGCCGATCCCGATGCCGCCGTACGCGCGATAGAGGCGACACTTTGAGTTCCCTCTGCCCTTCAGGGGAGAGGTTTAGGGAGAGGGGCAGTCTCTCCCGACCAACTGAACCCTGCGAGAGCGTCACAGCTCCTCACCCCGACCTTCTTCCCTAAAGGGGAGAGGAGGAAAGCAAACATGACCCTCACCAAGATCTGCGGCCTTTCCACAGCCGACACCCTCGATGCCGCGATCGGGCACGGCGCGAGCCACATCGGCCTTGTCTTCTTCGCCAAAAGCCCGCGCAACCTGGCGCCCGACGCGGCGGCGGCTTTGGCAGCTCGCGTCCCCTCGCACGTGAAAACCGTGGGTCTCTTCGTCGATCCGTCCGACGACGACATCGACCGCGTCCGGGCGCAG